>DATMSB010000001.1:0-42332 GCA_035565615.1 Vulgatibacter sp.
GTCGCCGCCGCTCTGCTGCGCGACGTGCTTGGCGATGGCGAGGCCGAGACCGGTCCCGCCCACCTCGCGGGCGCGGCCTGCATCGGCCCGGTAGAAGCGCTCGAAGATCCGCGCCTGGTGCCGGGGCTCGATCCCGGGGCCGGTGTCCCGCACCTCGATGCGCACGGTGCCCTCGAGGCGGGTGGCGCCGAGGCGGACCGACCCGCCGGCGGGCGTGTACTTGAGCGCGTTGTCGAGGAGGTTGCCGAGCACCATCTCCAGCCCCTTGGGATCGACGAGGGCCTCGAGGTCGGCGTCGACGGGATCGATCTTCAGGCGGAGCTCCCTGGCGGCGGCGCGCTCCTCGGCCGAGGCGCCGACGCGCGAGAGGAAGGCGCCCAGCGCGACCGGCTCGGGCTCGAGCCGCATCCCCCCCGACTCCACCCGCGAGAGGTCGAGGAGGTCGTCGATCAGCGCGGTGAGCCGCTCGGCCTGCCGGGCGAGGCCCTCCACGAACCGGCCGGCGGCCTCGCGATCGTCGAGGGCGCCGGAGGCGAGGGTCTCCGCGTACCCGCGGATCGCGGCGACCGGGGTGCGCAGCTCGTGGCTCGCGCTCGCCACGAAGTCGCGGCGCATCGCCTCCAGGCGGCGCAGCTCGGTGACGTTCCGGAGCACGATCACCGCCGCGGCGCCGCCCCTGCCGGCCAGCGGCGCGGCCCGTCCGACGAGGACCCTCCCCGCGCCCATCGGGTTGAAGAGCTCGAAGGAGGTGGCCCGGCCGGCGAGGGCCGCCTGGGCGGCCTCCAGGAGCGAAGGGATGCGCAGGGAGTCCGAGAGCGGCTTCTGTGCCGCGCCCTTCGGCAGCGCCAGGAGCCGGTGGGCGGGCTCGTTGGCGAGGAGGAGCCTGCCGTTCTCGCGGAGGACGAGGATGGCGTCCTCCATCCCCTTGAGGACCGCCGCGAGGAGCTCGCCCTCGGAGGTGAGCCGCCTCTCCCGCTCCCGGAGCCGCGAGGCGAGGGCCTCCAGGGCGGCGGCGAGCTCGGGGAGGGTGTCGTCGCGGGGCGTCGGCCCGGGATCGCCGTGGGCGATCCGCTCCGCCTCCCTGGCGAGGCGCGCGGCGGCGGCGCGGGTGCGCCCGTGCGCGAGGGCGATGGCGACGGCCGTGCACGCCAGAGCGGCGGCCAGGAACAGGGTGATCGCGGTGCCGGCCCCGAACGCGACGGCCAGGAGGAGCCCGGCGCCGAGGGCGGAGGGCGCCGCGAGGCCGCGCCAGGCGCTCAAGCGGCGCCGTCCCCGGGGACGTCCTCGACGAAGCGATAGCCCACGCCCCGCACCGTCTCCACCCAGGCGCAGGCGGGGCCGAGCTTCTCGCGAAGCCGCTTGACGTGGGTGTCGACGGTGCGGGTGGTGACGTCGGGGTTCATCTCCCAGACGTCCTCCAGGAGCCGCTCCCGGGACTGCACGCGGCCGCGGCGGGAGGCGAGCGTCCAGAGCAGCTTGAACTCGAGGGCCGTGAGCGGCGCCTCCTCGCCGTCGACGGTGACCCGGTGCCGGGCGCGATCGATCCGCAGCCGGCCCAGCTCGAGGGACTCGTCGGGGGTCGCGTCGACGGGCGCGCCGCGCCGGAGCACGGCGTTCACGCGCAGCACCAGCTCGCGCACGCTGAAGGGCTTGGCCACGTAGTCGTCGGCGCCGAGTTCGAAGCCGACCACCCGGTCGATCTCCTCCGAGCGGGCGGTGAGCATCACCACGCGGATCCCGCTCGTCTCGGGGTCGCCCTTCAGCTTGCGGCAGAGCTCCGTCCCGGGGCGATCGGGGAGCATGAGGTCGAGGAGCACGAGGTCGGGCCGGAAGGAGCGCACCGCGGCGAGGGCCTCGGCGACGTCCTGGGCCTCGCGCACCTCGTGCCCCGCCGAGCGGAGGTTGTAGCCGACCATGTCGCGCAGGTCGGCTTCGTCTTCAACGATGAGGATCCGGGCCACGCGCCCACTCTCGCCGGATCCCGCCTCGCTTCGCAAGCGGCCGGACGCGGCCCGCTCCCGCCTCAGACCGCGTCGAGGAACTCGTCGTTCGAGCGGAACTCGTTGACCTTGGTGAGGAGCTTCTCCATCGCCTCGACCGGCTTGTAGTTGGAGAGCGCCATCCGCAGGAGCCGGATCTTCTCGTACTCCTTCGGCGTGAAGAGCTTCTCCTCCTTGCGCGTGCCCGACTGCGGGATGTTCACCGCGGGGAAGATGCGCTTCTCGGCCAGGGCGCGGTCGAGGGTGACCTCCATGTTGCCGGTGCCCTTGAACTCCTCGAAGATCACCTCGTCCATGCGGGAGCCGGTGTCGATGAGGGCCGTGCCCACGATGGTGAGGGAGCCGCCCTCCTCGCAGTTGCGGGCCGCGCCGAAGATCCGCTTGGGCTTCTCGAGGGCCTTGGAGTCGACGCCGCCGGAGAGCGTGCGGCCGGAGGACTCGACCTCCTTGTTGTAGGCGCGGGCCAGGCGGGTGATGGAGTCGAGGAGGATCACCACGTCTTTGCCCTGCTCCACCAGGCGCTTGGCGCGCTCGAGGGTCATCTCGGCGACCTTGAGGTGATCCGCGGAGGAGCGATCCGACGAGGAGGCCAGCACGTCGCCCTTGATGGAGCGGCGCATGTCGGTGACCTCCTCCGGCCGCTCGTCCACGAGGAGCACCATCAGGTGCACGTCCGGGTGGTTGGCGGAGATCGCCTGGGCGATCTTCTGGAGCATGATCGTCTTGCCGGTCTTGGGCGGGGCGACGATGAGCGCCCGCTGCCCGAAGCCGATCGGCGCGATCAGATCCAGCACGCGGGTGAGGGCTTCCTTGCCCGTGGTCTCCAGGCGGACCCTACGGATCGGATCGATCACGGTGAGGCTGCTGAAGTCCGGGCGGTTCCAGGCCTGATCGGGCGGCAGCCCGTCGACCGTGTCGATCCGCTGCACCACGAGCTTGCCCTTGGACTGGGCCTGGGCGCCGATGTGGGCGCCGGGGCGGAGGCGGAGGCGCTGCACCAGGTGCTTGGGGACCTCCGGATCGTCCGGGCTGGGGAGGAAGTTCTTCTCGGCGCGCCGCAGGAAGGCGTTGGGGCCGCGCACCTCGCTGTCGAGGATGCCCTCCACCTGGACGAGCTGCGCCTGGCCACCCGCCTGCGGCTGGTCGTGGCCGTTGGCGGCCCCCGGCTGTCCGCCCTGCTGGGACGCACCGCGCTTGCCGCGGCGACGGCGGCGCCTCCTCCCGGTGCGAGCCGGCTCGCCCGGGGTCGCCCCCTGGCCTCCGGCCGCGCCGCCGGCTCCGGCGGCTTCGGCAGCTCCGGCCGTTCCGGCCGCGCCGGCGTCCGGCGCGCTGCCCGGGGTTTCGCTCATCACTTCGCCAGTCTCGTTCGTATCCATTCTTCTCACTTTCGATACACCGCTGGCGGGCCGAGGGCGACGGATTCCAAAGTGGGTGTGCTTGGACCCTGGGCCGTGAAGAGATGGCCCGTTTCTCGACTCTCCAGAGTGTGGGGGCGTGGAGCCTGGGGTCCCGCCGGGGGAACCTCCGGGCCATCGGCCACCTGCATCTGTGAAACCCGCCCGTCGCTCTCGACGCTCGCTGCGGATTGCAGCCGGACGTCGCCTCCATGCGCTCGGACGTTCGTCGTCGCTTTTCTTCTCGCGCGCGAGGCTTCGACCCCGAGCCCGCACGGGCGACCGACGCCCGTGGTGTAGCACGGGTCGTCGATGGCCGACAACAAGTTTGCCACGGGTCAGCGCGGCTTCCAGTCGAAGGGCGCGATCGCCCATAGCCCGCTGGGGTTGGAAACCAGCAGCGGCGGCGGAATCTTCGCGAGGAGGGCCTCGCGCAAGGGGGTGGGGAGCTCCACTGAGGCGTTCACGCCCAAGGTCCACGCGCCGGCCTCCGACCGCAGCAGGCCGGCGGTCGGCTTGTACACCCGGTAGCGGACCGGGGCGTCGGGCGCGAGGCCGCCCGCGACCCGCGCCGCGCGGAGCGCGTCGGAGAGCCCGCCCAGCTCGTCGACGAGGCGCCGCTCCTTCGCCTGGGCGCCGGTCCACACCCGGCCCCGCGCCACCGCGTCCACCTCGTCGAAGCCGAGCCCCCGGCCCTCGGCGACCGCCTGCACGAAGATCCGATAGAAGGTGTCGACCCAGCGCTGCGCCGCCTCCTGCTCGCCGGGGGACCAGGGGCGGGTGGGGTCGGCGATGCCGGCGTGGGCGCCGCGCTGCTCGCGATCGATCCCGACCTCGAGCTTGCCCAGCAGGCCCTCGAGGGAGGGCTTGATCCAGAAGATCCCGATGGAGCCGGTGAGCGTGTCGGGGGCCGCGAAGATCCGCTCCGCCGCCGCCGCCGCGAAGTAGCCGCCCGACGCCGCGACGTCCGACATCACCGCGATGACGGGCTTCTTCCGGCGCGCCTCCACCACGGCCCGCCAGATGAGCTGCGAGCCCCCGGCGTCGCCGCCGCTGGAGTCGATCCGCAGGACGATCGCCCGCACCTGCGGATCGCCGGCCGCCTCCTGCAGGGACTTCACCACGGTGCGCGCGCCGGTGGTCTGGACCAGGCCGAAGCCGCCCTCGGAGAACCCGGCGGTGATCGTGCCCTCGATCGGGATCACGGCGATCTCCGGGGCGGGGCCCCAAGACGCCCACCGCCGCGGCCCGAAGGGAACCTCCCTGGAGAGGTGGGCAGGCTCGCCCAGGAGCGCGCCCGCTCGCTCCTCGAGCTGATCCGGGTAGATCGCTTCGTCGGCGAGCCCGAGGTCGATCGCCTCCTCCGGCGAGAGGATCCCCCGATCCACGGCGCCCCGGAAGCGCGCCTCGGACATCCCGCGCGCCGCCGCCATCTCGGCGAGGTAGCGCGGCCAGATGTCGTCGAGGAGGGAGCGGGTCACCTCCTTCTGCGCGTCGGTGGCGTCGCGCCGGGTGAAGGCGTCGGGCGCGTCCTTGTAGGCGCCGACCTTCGCCACGTCGACGGAGACGCCGATCATCTCCAGGGTCCCGCCGAAGAAGAGGGCGTCGCTCGTGAAGCCGTTGACGAAGAGCGCCGCGTCCGGCGTCACCCACACCTTGTCGGCGGCGGCGGCGAGGGAGTAGATGGCGTCGTCCGCCTGGTGGAGCAGCAGCGCCACCTTCTTGCCCCGCCGGCGGAAGGCCTCCAGCGCCCGCCGCACCTCGAAGGCCCGGCCCATGCCCAGGTCGGGGGAGCGCACGTCCAGGATCAGGCCCTGGACCCGATCGTCCAGGGCGAGGGCCTCCACCCCCGCCACGAAGTCCAGCAGGGGATCGCGCGGCTCCCCGGGGAAGAGGCGCAGCTCGTTCCGCGAGGCGAGGGCCTTCTCCAGGTCGACCTGCACCACCTTCGGGCGGGGCGAGGGCTCGAACGGGGGGACCTCGTAGGCGCGCAAGGTGGCGCCGAGGAGGAAGCCGGCGTCGCCCCCCTTGGTGCGCGCGAGCGGCGTGCCGAAGAGCCCGAGGCCGTCGACGTCCAGGGACAAGCCGCCCTGGATCACGAGGGGATCGCCGCCGTCCACACGGTGGGTGAAGGAGGTGAAGACGCTCACGCCGCGAAGGATCCTGGCGATACCGGTGTAGCCCAGCGCCATGGAGCCGAAGCCGTGGGCGACGTCCTCGTTCTCGGCGCCGAGCACCTCGCCGTCCACCGCGAGGGTGAGCCAGTCGCCGAAGGGCCGCGCGCCGATCGAGGCCACGTAGTGGCGGGGCAGGGCGACGCCCCCGGCGGACGGGCCGAAGAGGTCGCGGACGGCGAAGCCGACGCTCGCGAAGCGGACCGGGCGGACCATGAGGCCGAGATCCCAGGTGGTCCGATCGTCCATGAGGCCGCGGGTGAAGACGTGGGCAGCGCCGCCCAGCGAGATCGACTCGTCGCCGACGGACAGCGCCCAGCTCGTGCGGCGGTAGTGGAGCTCGTCGTCGCTCGCGTTGGGGCGGACCCACTCCACGCCGACGCCGAAACCGATGAAACCGAGGATGCGGTCGCCGAGGTAGAGGCCGTCGCCGTCCGCGGTGTCGAAGCCCCCTCTCGTCCCCGGCCCGGTCTCATGGAGGTACATGAGGGAGAGGCCGCGCTGGAAGCCGAGGCCGGCGGGGTTCACGGCGAGGGCGTTGGGCCCGTCGGTGAGGGACGCCGAGCCCGCCGGCTGGTCGAGGCCGCTGGAGGGGAAGCGATCGAGCACGCCGGTCGCCTGCGCCGCGGCGGGGGAGGCGAAGATCAGGGTGAGCAGGAGCGGTGTCGCTGGGCGGATTCGCAAGCGGCGTCCTCGGCGAGGGAGAGCCCGGCGAGTCTGGACGCCGCGCGCCGGCGGCGCAAGCCTCAGGCGGCGAGGGCGATGCCGAAGGCCCGCAGGATCCGCTGGGCGTGACGTCCGAGGCCGATGAGGTGCACCTCGAAGTCGAGCTCGCCGATCGACATGGCGACGAGGCCGAGGCCGAAGTCGGAGATGCGATCGAGCCGGGAGAAGTCGACGACCACGGGGGCGCCGATCAGGGTGATGCGGTCGCGCAGGACGTACGCGCCGCCGCCGTCGAGCACGCCCTCGAGGCGGAGCCGGAGGGTGCCCGCGTCGGATGCCTCAGCCTCGATCCGCAGCTCGGTGCTCATCTCGCCCGTCTCCTGTCGTGGTGACGGGCAATGCTTCACCTCGCCGGCGCGCGAAAGCAACGGGCCGGCGGCTCCGGAGTCGGGCGATTGAACACTGCGGCTCGCCGGGTGGGGTTGCACCGTCCAGGGCTCGACCCGACCGCCCCCGTCGGGCCGCGAAGCCGCGTCAGATCGCCATGGCGCGCAGGCGGCGCACCCGCTCCTCGGTGGGAGGGTGGGTGGAGAAGAGCGCGGAGACGCTCCGCCCCGAGAGCGGGTTCACGATGAAGAGCGGCGCCGTGGCCGGGTGGCGATCGTCCGGCATGGCGCGGGCGCCCTGCTCCAGCTTCATGAGGGCGTCGGCGAGGGCGTGCGGGTCGCCGCAGAGCCGGGCGCCGGTGGCGTCGGCGCCGTACTCCCGGGAGCGAGAGACCGCGAGTTGGAGCACCGTGGCGGCGAGGGGCGCGAGGACGATCAACGCCAGCATGCCGATGACCCCGCCCGCCCCCTCCTCGTCGCGGTCGCGGCCGCCGCCGAAGATCATCGACCACTGCATGATGTGGGCGAGCCCCGAGATGGCGCCGGCGATGGTCGCCGCGATGGTGGAGATCAGGGTGTCGCGGTTGCGGACGTGGGCCAGCTCGTGGGCGATCACCCCCTCGAGCTCCCGGCGATCGAGGACGCTCACGATCCCGTCGGTGACGGCGACCGCCGCCTTCGCGGGGCTGCGGCCCGTGGCGAACGCGTTGGGGGCCGCCGTGGGGATCACGTAGAGCTTGGGCATGGGCATGCCCGCCCGCCGGGTGAGCCGCTCCACCATCTCGTAGAGCCACGGCGCCTCGGATCGGTCGATCGGCCTGGCGCGGTGGACGGCGAGGGCGAGCTTGTCGCTGAACCAGAACGCCACGAAGTTGGAGAACAGCGCGAACGCGCCGGCGATGACGAGGCCCCGGGAGCCGCCGATGAGCTGGCCCACCACCAGGATGAGCGCGGTCATCGCGGCGAGGAGGAGGCCGGTTTTCATCCAGTTGGCGAAGCCCCTGCCGGCGTGGCGGGGGCCCGGGGAATAGGAGCGGGTCTCGGTCGCGTCGAAGGGCATCTCTCGTTCTCGTCGTCGTGCGGCCCCGATGGGCGCGGTTGCTCCCAGCCTAACCATTTTGAGGAAAATGCAAGGGAGAAGTGGAGGACCTCGTCGCCGAGGCGTCGTGGGAGAACGTGGGCGGCGATCGGAAAGATCCCGGCCCGGCGGCGGTTTTTCCAACAACCCCTCCCTTTGCGACGCCGATCCGAAAGGTGCTATCGCGCGCTACGGTGGGGGCCCTGGACGGAGGAGCGGATGGCGAAGAAGAAGGCGGCGGCCGGCTCGAGGGCCGGGCGGAAGGCAAAGGCGCCCGGCGCGGGCACGCAGCTCGACCTCCTCCCGGCCTCCTCCCCCGCCTCGTCGAAGCGGGGCGCGCCGTCGAAGGCGGCGGCCTCCGCGCGGCTCGCGTCGACGAAGCCGCCGGGCAGGGCGGCGGGGAAGGCCGCAGGAAAGGCTGGAGGAAAGGCTGGAGGGAAGGCTGGAGGGAAGGCTGGAGGGAAGGCGGGGAAGAAGGCCGCGGCGACGGCCGCGAGAAAGGCAGCGGGAGAGCCCGCCGCCCCCATCCGCAGCCACCGCGAGCGCGCGGAGCTGCGGGACGAGCCGCCTCGCCCCCCCGAGCTGGCGCCCCCACGCCTGCGCCGCAAGGCCACGGCCGAGCAGATGGCCCAGCGGCAGCGGGAGATCTCCGTCTCCGAGTTCTTCTCCAAGAACCGGCACCTCCTGGGCTTCGACTCCCCCACCAAGGCGCTGCTCACCACGGTGAAGGAGGCGGTCGACAACTCGCTGGACGCCTGCGAGGACGCCGGCATCCTCCCGGAGATCGTGGTGGAGGTCCGCGGGGAGGGCGACCGCTGGGTCGTCGGCGTGGAGGACAACGGCCCCGGCATCGTCAAGTCGCAGGTGCCCAAGATCTTCGGCAAGCTGCTCTACGGCTCCAAGTTCCACCGCCTCAAGCAGTCCCGCGGGCAGCAGGGGATCGGCATCTCCGCGGCGGCGATGTACGGGCAGATCACCACCGGCAAGCCCGTCCAGGTCTGGACCAAGACGGGGAAGGGCCGGCCCGCCCACCGGCTGGAGATCCAGCTCGACACCAGGCGCAACGTGCCGGTGGTGCTCTCCGAGGAGGAGGTGCAGCTCGACAAGGAGCATGGCACCCGGGTCGAGATCGAGATGCAGGCGGACTACTCCCGCGGGCAGCGCTACCTGCTGCGCTACGTGGAGCAGACCGTCCTCGCCAACCCGCACCTGGCGCTGACCTTCAAGCGGCCCAACGCGGAGCCGATCCACTTCCCCAGGGCCGCCGAGGAGCCGCCGAAGGAGGCGCTGGAGATCAAGCCGCACCCCTACGGGGTGGAGGTGGGCACCCTGATGCTCATGGCGAAGGAGTCCAAGTCGCGGGACGTGCGCTCCTTCCTGCAGAACGAGTTCTCCCGGGTGTCGGGCGCGGTGGCGGACGAGATCCTCGCGGCGGCCGGGATGCGAAAGGGGCTGCGCACCTCGCAGCTCGCCGGCGATCGGGAGCTCGCCGAGAAGCTGCGCCAGGGGATCCTCGAGACCCGGATCATGGCGCCGTCCACCAACTGCCTGTCGCCCATCGGCGACGAGCTGATCCGCCAGGGGCTGATCTCCTTCCTGTCGGTGGTGGAGGACGAGGCGGAGGAGCCCGAGCTCGACCTCTTCGAGGGGAAGGCCGCCGGCAAGCGCGGGAGGCGGAAGGCCCCGGCCAAGTCCTCGGAGGAGAGGCTGGCCGAGCTGGAGAAGGCGGCCGCCGACTCGGTCCCGCCGGAGCCTGGCGAGGAGATCATCAAGGGGAAGAAGTTCTTCATCGTCTCCACGACGAGGCCACCGAAGGTGTACCGGGGCAACCCGTTCCAGGTCGAGGTGGGCCTCGCCTACGGCGGCGACTGGCCCCAGGACCGGACCATCGAGCTCTACCGCTTCGCGAATCGGGTGCCGCTCCTCTTCCAGCGCGGCGCCTGCGGGATCACCGAGGCGGTGACGAAGACCGACTGGAAGAAGTACGAGCTGCAGCAGCCGCGCGGCGGCCTGCCGGTGGGGCCGATGTCCCTGCTCGTGCACATCGCGTCCGTGTGGGTGCCCTTCACCTCGGAGTCGAAGGAGGCGATCGCCCACTACCCCGAGCTGCTGGCGGAGATCCGCCTCGCCCTGCAGGACTGCGGCCGAAAGCTCGCGGCGTTCATCCGCAAGCGCAAGGCCGCCGCCTACGAGCTGAAGCGGCGCTCGATCTTCGAGCTCTACATCGAGGAGGTCTCGCGCTCGCTGCACGAGATCACGGGCGTGGATCGCGAGAAGATCCGCGCGGACTTCCTGGAGCTCGCCCGCGAGGTGACCGGCGGCGAGGAGACCGACGAGATCCTGGATCGGGTGGCGGACAAGCAGCGGCGACGGCCGCCCGCCGGCGAGGAGATGGAGATGGAGGAGCAGCGCTGATGGCGACCCGCGACCAGCAGGCCGAGAAGACCCTCGCCCAGATCGAGGCCCTGGCGAAGGGGGTGGTCCAGGACGTGAAGAAGGGCAGGAACCCCCGCCTCTCCGTCCCCTTGCGCACGCTCTCGAACGTGCACTTCAACACGCGCAAGAAGATCATCGAGCTGGGGAAGGACCGGCAGGACCGGGCCTTCTTCAACGTGTCCCAGGCCAAGAAGTTCATGCAGACCTTCCTGGTGGCGAGCGCGTGCAAGGAGCTCTTGGAGGTGGGCAAGACCACCAGCATCCGTGACCTCTACTACATGACCAAGCACACGCTAGGTGACACCAAGCAAAACACCTTCGACGAACAGGACGAGTCCGATCCGATCATCGAGGACCTCGAGGTGACGGTGGACGCGCTCCGTGAGGAGCTGCACCTCTTCGCCAACCGCAAGGGCCTGATGGTCGGCCCGATGACGATCATCGACTCCGGCGACACCATCGACCTGCGCCGGCAGGGCTCGGGCGGGTGGGGGGTGCCGTCGATCGTGGAGCCGAGCGTCATCCGCTTCGGCAAGCACGAGGCGAAGTACGTGCTCCTCGTGGAGAAGGAGGCGGTGTGGAGCCGCTTCAACGAGGACAAGTACTGGAAGAAGGAGAAGTGCATGCTCATCCACGGCGGCGGCCAGCCGCCGCGGGGGGTGCGCCGGCTCGTCCAGCGCATGCACGCCGAGCTGGGCTTGCCGGTGTACGTGCTGGTCGACAACGATCCCTGGGGCTTCTACATCTACTCGGTGATCAAGCAGGGCTCGATCAACCTCGCCTACGAGTCGATGCGGATGGCCGTGCCGAAGGCGCGCTTCGTCGGGATCTCCTCCTTCGACGCCGAGCGGTACGAGCTGCCGGAGGAGACGGCGATCCGCATGGACGAGGGCGATCACAAGCGGATCAAGCAGATGCTCGAATATCCCTGGTTCGAGAACAAGAAGTGGCGGCGAGAGCTCGAGGCCATGGCGAAGAACGGGAAGAAGTACGAGATCGAGGCGCTCTCGCGCCGGGGGATCTCCTTCATCACCGAGCACTACCTCCCGAAGAAGCTGCGGGACCGGGATTACCTGGAGTGATGCGCCCGCGGATCCTCGTCTCCGCCTTCCTGCTCGCGATCGCGCTCCCGGCGGCCGCCGTGGACGACGGCGCGTACCGCCTCGCCGGCACCTGGGTGCAGGCGGCCACCCTCCGGGATCTGGACGCGGACCGGGTGACGGATCCCACGGGCTGCCACCTGGTGATCTCCGCCGAGCCCGTGGCCGTGCTGGAGGTGTGCCGGGGGTGGAGCGGCGCCTGGGAGGGCCCGTTCGAGGTGGAGCAGGAGCGCGGCCGCGTCGCGCTCGAGGGGAGCGGGCCCGTCCGCCCCGGCGGCCCGCTGGGCGCGTTCGGGAGAGGGGGGAGGCGGCGGGTGGTCCTGCGGGCAGGGGTGCCGAACGAGCTCCAGATCGGCTCCGATCTCGGGGCGCGATCGCCGGAGGGGCTCCACGGCCTCTATCGCCTGGACGCGGTGCGGGTCGAGAAGCTCGTGGCGTGGATGGAGCGTCCGGTCGAGGTCCCCGACGAGGAGGTCCGCCCGGTGGCCGCGAAGGAGCCCGAGCCCGAGGAGCCTTCGCAGCAGGTGGCCATTGCGCAGCCCATCGCCCCGAAGCCCCGGCTCTGCGGCTGCGGCGCGGCGGAGGGAGGCCTGGGGATCGGCGCGATCTGGCTCGCGCTGGCTGCGGGGAGGAGGAGGCGACCATGAGCCTGTACGTGCGGCAGCTCCCCCTGGGACCGATGCAGAACTTCATCCACCTCTTCGGTCCCGCCGACGGCAGGGAGGCGGCGGTGATCGATCCGGCGTGGGACGCGGACGCCATCCGCGCCGCCGCCCACGAGGACGGCAAGGAGCTGGTGGCGGCGCTCCTCACCCACCACCACCACGACCACGTCAACGCCCTCGAGCCGCTGCTCGCGGCGCTCCCCGGCCTGCGGGCCTTCGCCCAGGGGGCGGAGGTGGCGGCCTCCGAGGTGCTGCGATCCTTCGGCGACCGCCTCGAGGCCCTGGTGCCGGGGAGCGAGGTGCGCATCGGCGGGATGCCGGTGAAGTGCATCCACACGCCCGGCCACACCCCGGGATCGCAGTGCCTGCACGCGGGGGGCGCGGTCTTCACCGGGGACACCCTCTTCGTGGGAGGATGCGGCCGCTGCGATCTGGCGGGGGGCGATCCTCGCCAGATGTTCGACAGCCTCCACCGGGTGCTGGGCTCGCTCCCGGACGAGACCCGGGTTTACCCGGGGCACGACTACGGCGACCGGCCCGTCTCCACCCTCGCCCACGAGAAGGCGACGAACCCCTACTTTCAGCGCGGCGACCTCGAGTCGTTCGTCGCGTTCCGAATGAGACCGCGGTAGCCGGTGTTCGAGCGTTGACCCTCTCCCCCCCGGATCGATAGCGTGCACCGCGATGCGTGACGAAAGCCCCCAGCCGCTCGATCCGGTCGCCGAGGCGAGGCGCGATCTGGCCCCCGACGCGAAGGTCTGCGGCAACTGCCTCATCTGGCGTCCGAACCGCCAGGAGGCGAGCGGCCGCTGGGTCGGCCCCTGCCGGCTCATGCCCGGCCGCGGCGATCTCCCGCCCACCGCCGCGAGCTGCGATCGCTTCCTCCCCAGGGGAAAGCCGATCCCCTCCGTGGCGCCGGAGACGCCCGCGCGCCGGCGGGCCCGCACCATCGTCGGCCCCACCGTGCGGCGCGCGGGGGGATCCTCCGCCGCCGACGTCCGTCCAGCCGCTCCGCCTCGTCCCGACGTGGAGCTGGGAGACCTCTTCGACATGACCCGCAACGAGCTCACCGAGATCCTCCGCGACGTCCTCGCCGACGCCCTGGGCGAAGGCGAGGCTCCGCCGCTCGCCAACAAGTGGGAGGGAGGGAGCGTGGTGCTGAAGCCGGCCAACCCCGAGCTGCAGGCCCGCGAGCTGCCGATCGACTCGATCTTCCGCAAGGTGGTGATGATCCGCGATCGCCTGCGCGTGCTCGAGGCGAAGCTCAACGCGCACCCCAAGCTCACCGACGGCGAGAAGGTCGAGCTGCAGAGCTACGTCACCCGCTGCTACGGCTCCCTCACGACCTTCAACCTGCTCTTCCGCGACAAGCAGGACCACTTCGTGGGGGAAAAGGGGTAGGGCGTTGCCTTCCACGGATCCGCTCGAGCCGGAGCTGATCGTCGCCGCCTACTGCCAGGGGATCTTCCCCATGGCGGACGAGACGACCGGCGAGATCGGCTGGTACTCGCCGGATCCCAGGGCGATCTTCCCGCTCGAGTCGTTCCACGTCCCGCGCTCGCTGCGTCGGACGATCCGCCGGGGCGTCTTCGAACTCCGCGTCGACACGGCGTTCGAGGAGGTGATGCGGGCGTGCGCGGATCGGGAGGAGACCTGGATCAGCGAGGCGCTCATCGGGGGCTACACCGCGCTCCACCGGCGGGGGTTCGCCCACAGCGTCGAGGCCTGGTGTGACGGGGAGCTCGCAGGCGGCCTCTACGGCGTGTCGCTGGGCGGCGCCTTCATGGGCGAGTCGATGTTCACGCGGATCACCGACGCCTCGAAGGTCTGCCTCGTCCACCTGGTGGAGCGGTTGCGGGCGAAGGGCTTCGTGCTCCTGGACAGCCAGCTTCCCACCGAGCACCTGAGTCGGTTCGGGCAGATCGTCGTCCCGCGCGAGGAGTACCTGCGCCGCCTCGCCGCCGCGCTCCGCCTCCGCCGCACCTTCGCCTGAAGCGGCGAGGCCCCCGGGCGCGCCGCGCTCCGAGGGCCTGCCGTTCGTCGCCTGGACCGCGGTCAGAGCTGGCCGTCGACCTTGCCGGGCCGGTTGTTCACCACCACCCGGCGGCCGAGCTGGCCCAGGCTGGCGGCGCCCCAGCAGTAGCCCCTCTCCGGCGAGAGGCTCATGCCGCAGACGTGGAAGTTGCCGGCGGAGAGCGACTTGAAGCCCACCGGCGAGGGGACGCTCTCCAACTGGTAGCCGCCCGCGCGGCCGTCACCGAGCTGGCCCCAGTTGTTCCCGCCCCAGCAGTAGGCATCGCCCTGGACGGCGCCGTTGCCGGGGAGCGCCGCGGCGCAGTTGAAGTCGGCGCCGGCGACGATGAAGTCGAACCGCAGGGAGGTGCTGACCCGCGTCGGCGTCGCGACGTCGTTGCTGCCCGCCACGCCGGCCTGGCCCCGATCGTTGGCGCCCCAGCAGTAGATATCGCCGCCCTGGAGGAGCCCGCAGGTGTGGCTGTCGCCGGCGGCGACGTCCTTGTAGAACTGCCCCTGCTCCATGTCCACCGGCGAAGGGAAGGAGACCGAAGCCGCCGCGGCGCCGCCCACCTGCTTGTGGTCGTTGCGGCCCCAGCAGTAGGCGTCGCCCGCCTCGCTGACCGCGCAGGCGTGGGCGCGGCCCGCGCTGATCTTGGACACCCGTTCGGTCATCGCCGTCTTCCCGGGCCGGTCCGCGGGGGTGGTGGCGACGTCCCTGCCGAGCCGGCCCTCCGCCTCGTTGCCCCAGCAATAGACCTCGTTGGACGTCTGGGCGAGGGCACAACTGAAGTCGTCGCCCAGGGCGAGGGTGGTGAACCGAGTGTTCGCCGGCATCATCACCTTCACGGGATCGCGGACCTCGTCGCCGACCTCGCCGATGCCGAGCTGGCCGAAGGCGTTGTCGCCCCAACACCAGGCCGCGCCGTCGGAGGTGAGGGCGCAGGTATGCCTGCCGCCCGCGAAGATCTCCGTGAACCGCAGGTCCGCGGGGGCGTTCACCGCCACCGGCATCATGGAGATCGGCTTGCCCAGGACCGTCTCGGTGGTGTCGGTGCCGAGCTGGTGCTCGTCGTTCGCGCCGAAGCAGATGGCCCGGCCGGTGTTCGGCGTCAGGCCGCAGGAGTGCTCCCCCCCGGCCCGCAGCCGGGAGAGGCTCACGTGGGTGTTCAGCTCCACCGAGGCGGAGAGGTCCCCGTAGGACGCGGTGATGGTCGTGGTCCCGTAGGCCTTCCCGGAGACGCGGCCCGTGGAGTCCACCGTCGCGATCGCCGGATCGCTCGAGGTCCACTCCAGGGGGCGGTTCACGGCGCCGTCCGCCGAGCGGGCGGTGGCGAGGAGCCGGCCCGACTCGCCGATCGCCACCTGGGGATCCTGGGTGTTGATCTCGACCGACACGACCTCCGCCTCCGTGACGGTGACGTGCGCGGTGGCGCGCACGTCGCCGACGGAGGCGACGATCGTCGTCGATCCCGGCCCCACGCCTCGCACCTGGCCGACGATCACCGTGGCGACGGTCTCGTCCTCGCTGATCCAGTCCACCTGCAGGTCGAGCTCCTGGTCGTCCTCGTCGAAGACGGTCGCCGTGAGCTGGGTGGTCTGGGCCTCGGCGATCGTGATCGAGGCGGGCTCGATCGAGATCCGAGCGGCGACCGCGTCGATCACGGTCAGGGAGAGGGAGCCCTTGACGCCCTCGACCTCCGCCTCGATCGTCACCTCGCCCATGGCCTTCGCCCAGGCCGTACCGTCGGGGCCGATGGCGACGATCGAGTCGTCGCTGGAGCTCCAGGTGGCGGTGCGGTCCGCGAGCGCGCCGCCCTCGTCGTTCTTCGCCACGGCCTGGAAGGTGATCTCCTGCCCCAGGCCGATGGTGGACCGCGCCGGCTCGATCGAGACGGAGGCGACCTTCCCGGTCGTCACCTCGACCCTGGAGGCGCCGGAGTGCCCCTCGGCCTCGGCCACGACCTGGGTGGAGCCGGGGAGGAGGCCCGTCACCAGCCCGCTGCCGTCGACCGTGGCGACGGTCTCGTCGGTGGTTCGCCAGGAGAAGGTCACGCCGGACAGCTCGCGGCCCTCGGCGTTCCGGGCGATCGCCCGGAGCTGGACGGTCTTCGCCTCTTCGACCGTGGCGTCGGCCGGGGTGACCTCGACGCTCTCGACCGGACCGGTCGCAGGCGGCTCGTCGGTGCCCGAATCGGAGCCGCCGCAGGCGACCGCGAGGGTGCCGGAGAGGAGGAGAGGAGCGAGATTTCGGAGGTTCATCGGGAGGATCCGTTCTCGAAGGAAGGGCAAGGGTCGACTGCCTTTCCTATCACCCGCTCCCGCGGCGGACAATGCCGCGGGATCCCTGGGAGAACGGACTCCTCGAGGCGCGCGTCGACCGCCTCCGCCCGAGGGTGGGGGCGATCGCCCGCCGGCCCTCAGCCCTGGCCGTCGAGGCGGCGGACGAGCTCCACCAGGGTGCGGACGCCCACGCCGGTGCCGCCCTTGGAGACGTAGCCGCGGTCCTTGTCGGAGGTGGAGGGGCCGGCGATGTCCAGGTGGACCCAGGGCGTCTCGCCGACGAACTCCTCCAGGAAGTGCGCCGCGGAGATCGCGCCACCCCAGCGGACGCCCGCGTTCTTCATGTCGGCGATGTCGGACTTGAGGACGTCCTTCACCTCGGGGACGAGGGGGAGGCGCCAGAAGTCCTCGCCCGCCGCCCGGGCGGCGTCGAGGACGGCGCCCACCAGCTCCTCGTCCCGGCCGAAGGTTCCCACGGTGTAGTTGCCGAGGGCGACGATGCAGGCGCCGGTGAGGGTGGCCAGGTCGATCACGCCGCGGGGCTTCGACTCGCAGGCGTAGGAGAGGACGTCGCCGAGGACGAGGCGGCCCTCCGCGTCGGTGTTCGTGACCTCGACGGTCTTCCCGATCCGGGAGGTGAGGACGTCGCCGGGCCGGTAGGACGTGCCGCTCGGCATGTTCTCGCAGGTGCCGACGAAGGCGTGCACCGGGAACCTGGGCTGGACCTCGGTGGCGATCACGTGCATGGCGGCGAAGACGGCGGCGGAGCCCGCCATGTCGGTCTTCATGTCCACCATCGCGTCGGCGGGCTTGAGGGAGAGGCCGCCGGAGTCGAAGGTGATCGCCTTGCCCACCAGGGCCAGCGGCTTCGACTTCGCGGCGGCGGCGCCCTTGGGCACGTAACGGACCTCGATGAGCCGGGGCGGCTCGGCGCTGCCCTGGGCGACGCCGAGGAACATCCCCATCTTCAGCGCCTCGATCTTCTCGCGGTCGTGGACGGTCACCTGCAGCCCCGTCCCCTTGAGGTACCGCTGCGCGGTCTGGGCGAGGGCCGTCGGCGTCAGCGAGATCGCCGGCTCGTTCACCAGGTCGCGGGCGAAGCTGGTGGCGCTCGCCACCGCCTTGCCCAGCGAGCTGGCGCGATCCAGCCGGGCGTTCCTCTTGATCCCCGGCGTGCAGACGATCGCCTTGGAGATCGCCTTGGCGCCGTCCTTCTTGCTGCGCCACTTGTCGAAGCGGTAGGCGCCGAGGCCGAGGCCCTCGACGATGGCGCGGACCTCCTCCTCCGCCGCCGCGGCCAGAGGCGCGCACACCGCCAGGGTGCCGCCACCCGAGCGGAGCGCCTCCTTGGCGGCGGTGCCGGCGGCGACGCGCAGGGCCTCGGTGCGGAACTTCTCGCGGGCGCCGAGGCCCACCAGGAGCACCCGCGCGGTAGAGAGCTTGCCGAGGGTGTGCATGACGAACTTCTGGTTCGCCTTGCCCTTGAAGCCCTCCTGGGCGGCGGCGGTGAGGAGCGCCTTGCCGAGGGCGCCGTCGAGCGCCGCGAGGGCCTCGGTGCCGCCCTTCTTGGAGAGGTCCTCCTCGAAGACGGGCAGCGTGAGCAGATTCGCCTTCGTGTCGACGAGGGCGTTGGCGGAGAGCTGGATGTCCATGGTCGTTTGCTCCTGTGCACGCGGTTCTGCCGCGGCGTGCGAGGCCGCGGTTTCTATCACAGCGGAGTTGCGAGCGAAACGACGGATCCCGAGGAAGTCGCGATGAGGCACGCGTGGTGGCTCGCCGCGGCACCCGCGGGGATCTTCGTGGCGTGGCTGGTGTCGAGCGAGATCCTCGGCCCGCCGGAGGAGCCCCGGCGCGATCAGGGGGACCTCTCCATGCCCGGCGACAGGGACGTCACCTGGATCGAGCGCGCCGAGGATCGCTTCGTCGCGCTCCGCATGAAGGGAACGCTGGTGGAGGCGGGCGCCGAGCAGCTCGTGATCCGCCAAGAGGGAGCGGCGACGGACGCCGTGGTCTTCGTTTCATCGGAGACGATCTTCTTCGTGGACGGTCGACCGGCGGCGCCGGGCGAGCTCCCGCCGGGAGGCGAGGTCCTCGTCACCTACGATCTCGACGGGGAGCGGCGGATCGCCAGCCGCGTGGACGCGATGCCGCCGGGGGAGGGATCGCCGCCCGGCGACGCCGCGGCGCCGATCGCCCCGAGACCGCCCGGGGCGAAGCTGAAGGACGGCCTCCCTCCCAACACCGCGCCGGCGCAGCCCGAGGAGGCGCGCCCGCCGCGTAAGGCGCCGTAGCGCCTCCACGGATCACATGTACATGCCGCCGTTGACGTGGAGGATCTGGCCGGTGATCCACGAGCCGCCCGGGCCGGCGAGGTAGGCGACCGCCTCGCCGACGGCGCTCGGCTCGCCGAACCGGCCCAGCGGGATCTGGGCGATGAGCTTCTGCTGCACCGCCTCCGGCACGCCGCGGACCATGGGCGTGTCCATGAAGCCCGGGCAGATCGCGTTGACGGTGACGCGGTCGCGGGCGAGTTCCTTGGCGAGGCTCTTGGTGAGGCCGATGAGGCCCGCCTTCGACGCGGCGTAGTTCACCTGGCCGAAGTTCCCCATCGCGCCGACGATGGAGCTGATGCAGACGATGCGGCCCTCCTTGCGCTCGCGCATGCCCGGCGCCACCGCGCGGCAGACGAGGAAGGTCCCGCGCAGGTTGGTGTCGAGGACGATGTTCCAGTCGTCGTCGGTGAGCTTGGCGATGGCGCGGTCCCGGACGAGCCCCGCGTTGTTGACCGCGAGGCCGATGGGGCCGAGGGCGTCCTCGGCCTGGCGGACCATCCGCTCCACGTCGGCCGCCTTGCAGATGTCGGCCTGGATCGGGAGCGCCCGCACGCCGTGCGCCTGCAGATCCCTGGCGAGGGACTCGGCGGCGTCGGCGGACCTCCGGTAGTGGAGCGCCAGATCGTAGCCGGACGCCGCCAGGCGCTCGGAGATGGCGCGCCCCAACGCGCCGGAGGCTCCCGTGACCAGCGCAACCTTCGACATGGCGATCCCCCCGTTCGATTTCGCACCAGCGGCGCGTCGATCCAGGGGGAAGCTATGCCGCCGAGGCCGGGGCATGAAGGCGGCGCACCCCCCGTAGGAGCCCGCTTCGGCGACGCCGCCTGCCGCGCCGAACGAATCGGGGGCCCTGCGCCCGGGCGCAGACGCGGCTACCCGGAGGGCGGGCTGGCGAGCGCCGAGAAGTCCCGCGCCACGTCGTCGAGGATCCGCCGCGCCCGGGCGCGGGCCTCGGCGATGGACTCACTGGGTGATACGGGCTCGCACACGTCGAAGTAGTACTTGATCTTCGGCTCGGTGCCGGACGGGCGGGCGACCACGCGGCTTCCCCCCTCGAGGTCGAAGGCGAGCACGTCGGAGGGCGGCAGATCCAGGCGAGACGTCGCGCCATCCGCCGCGGTTCGCCTGCCGGTGAGGTAGTCCCGCAGCGCGACGACCGGCCGCCCTCCGATCGATCGAGGCGGGTCGCGACGCAGCCGCTCCATGGTCGCCCGGATCGCGGCCTGCCCCGAGGCGCCCTCGGCGGTGAAGCCCGACTGCCCGGAGACGTGGAGACCGTAGCGGCGGAAGAGATCTTCCAGCCTGCCCAGGACGTCGCCGGAGGCGGCCAGCTCGGCGAAGACCGCGGCGGCGGAGATGCCGTCCTTGTCGCGGCAGATCGTCCCCAGGCTGTAGCCGAGGGCCTCCTCGAAGCCGAGGACGAAGCGGGCGCCCTCGCGGGCCTCGAGATCCATGGCCCGGTTGGCGATCCACTTGAAGCCGGTGAGGACCTCCTCGCATCGCACGCCGAGCTGCTCGCACATGGTGGCGAGCATCGGGGTGGAGACGATGGTGGTGATCGCCAGGGGCTTCCCCTCCGGCGGCGGATCGAGGAGCCACGAGGCGAGGAGAACGCCGATCTCGTTTCCGGACAGGGCCTGGTAGGTGCCGGCCTCCCGCGGCACCGACACCGCGAGGCGATCGGCGTCGGGATCGTTGGCGAGGACCAGATCCGCCGCGATCCGGGACGCGAGGGAGAGTACGAGATCCATCGCCCCCGCCTCCTCGGGGTTGGGAAAGGCCACGGTGGGGAAGTCGGGGTGGGGCGCCATCTGCTCGGAGACCACGTGCACGTCGTCGAACCCGAAGCGGGAGAGGGCGCGCAGGGCGAGGTCGCCGCCGACGCCGTGCATCGGGGTGTAGGCGATGCGCAGCCGCCGCGAGGGCTTCTGGCGGGAGAGGGTGGAGATCCGGTCGAGGTAGGCCAGGATGGTCTCCTCGCCCAGCTCCTCCAGCAGGCCGGCGGCGGTGGCGTCCCCTCTCGCCATCCGCGGGATCCCGGCGAGGGGGCCGACCGCGTCGATCGCCCTCGCGATCCCGGCGTCGTGCGGCGGGACGATCTGCGCGCCGTTCTCCCAGTAGACCTTGTAGCCGTTGTACGCGGCGGGGTTGTGGCTGGCGGTGATCATCACGCCGCCGGCGGCGGCGAGGTGCGAGACCGCGAACGCGACCAGGGGCGTGGGCGCGAGGTCGCGAAAGACCCTGGCGCGGATCCCGTGTCCCGCCAGCACCTCCACCACGTCCTCCCGCGCCTCGGCGGAGAGGTGCCTGCCGTCGCAGCCCACCACCACGCCGCGGGTGCGCGCTGCGGGGACGTGGTCGAGCAGGTGGCGGGCGAGGCCGGCGGTTGTGCGGATCACCACCAGGCGATTCATCCGGTTGGGCCCGGCGCCGACCTTGCCGCGCAGGCCCGCGGTGCCGAAGCGCAGGGCGCCGCCGAAGCGCTCCGCGAGCGCCGCCGCGTCGCCGCGATCCAGGATCCCCTGCAGCTCGCGCCTCGTCCCGGGGTCGGGATCCTCCGCGAGCCAGCGCTCGGCCGCTTCTCGAAGCTGGACGGGATCCATCTGGACTCCTCCTCGATCCTGTGGAGGGATCGGCGCGGGTGCGGGGCGCGGAGGGATCGCCGGATCGTCCTTCGTCCTCGCGCGCATGTTCGGCAACTCCATGATCTCCGTCAATCATCTGGTCAAGCACTACCGCGTGCACACGAGGCCGCCCGGGCTCGGCGCCGCCCTGCGATCGGTCTTCCGCCGCACCTACCGCGTCGTCCCCGCGGTGGACGACATCTCCTTCGAGATCGGCGCCGGGGAGCGGGTCGGCTTCCTGGGGCCCAACGGGGCGGGGAAGACCACCACCCTGAAGATGCTCGCCGGCCTCCTCCACCCCACCGCGGGGGAGGCGATCGTGGCCGGACACCGCCCGGCCGCGAGGGAGCGGGACTTCCTCCGCTCGATCATGCTGGTCACCGGCCAGAAGCAGCAGCTCCTCTGGGATCTGCCGCCGGCGGAGACCTTCGAGCTGAACCGGGCGATCTACGACGTGCCCCGGAACGAGTACCGGCGCACCGTGGAGGAGCTCACCGAGCTGCTCGACCTCGGCCCGCTGCTGGGCAAGCCCACGAGGCAGCTCTCCCTGGGGGAGCGCATGAAGTGCGAGCTGGCGGCCGCCCTCCTGCACCGGCCCAAGGTGCTCTTTCTGGACGAGCCCACCATCGGCCTCGACGTGACCATGCAGGCCGGCGTGCGCTCGTTCATCCGGGACTACAACGAGCGCCACGGCGCCACGGTGATCCTCACCAGCCACTACATGGACGACGTGGCGGCGCTCTGCCCCCGGGTGATCGTGATCGATCAGGGGCACCTCACCTACGACGGCGCCCTGGGCGAGCTGGTCCGCCAGATCCAGCCCGAGAAGCGGGTGACCCTTCGCCTCTCCGCGCCGATCGCCCGCGCGGATCTGGAGGCGCTGGGCGGCAGGGTGATCTCCCTGGACGACGCCCAGGCCCGGCTCCAGGTGGACGTCCCCTCGCTGCGCGGCATCGTCGCCCAGGCGCTGGCGCGGCTGCCGGTGGCGGATCTGACGGTGGAGGATCCGCCCCTGGAGGAGGTCCTCGCCGGCCTCTTCGCCAGGAGTCGCGTGGCCGCGGCGGGGCGAAAATGAGCGGGGCGAGCCTGGAGGCGCGTGGCGCCCGCCGGGATGGAGAGCTCGCCCCGGTGAGGATCCTGCGGGCGCTGCCCTCGCTCTTTCGCGTGGGGTTCGCGTCCGCCGTCGCGTACCGCGCCGAGTTTTTGGTGTGGGTGCTCGCGACGAACATGCCGCTGGTGATGCTGCTCCTCTGGACCGCCGTCGCGCGGGAGGCGCCGGTGGGGCGGTTCGGCGAGGCGGAGTTCGTCGCGTACTTCCTCGCCACGCTGATCGTGCGGATGCTCACCGGCTCCTGGGTGGTGTGGGAGCTCAACTTCGAGATCCGCCAGGGCACCATCGGGATGCACCTGCTGCGCCCGATCCACCCCCTCCTGGTCCACGCCACCGACAACCTCGCCGCGCTCCCCCTGCGAGCGCTGGTGTCGCTCCCGGTGGCGGCGATCGCCCTGTGGTGGGTGGGGCACGGGCAGCTCGCCTCGGATCCGATCCTCTGGATCGTCGCGCCGATCGCCATCGCGGGCGCGTGGGCGATGACCTTCTGCGCCACCGCGTTCATCGGCACCCTCGGCTTCTTCTGGGACAGCTCGATGAGCCTCTTCCAGCTCTGGCTCGGCTTCTTCTTCGTGTTCTCCGGGTACATCGTCCCCCTCGAGCTCCTCCCTCCCTGGCTGTACGGCGTGGTGCAGTGGCTGCCGTTCCGCTACCTGCTCTCGTTCCCGGTGGAGGCGATGCTGGGCCTCATCGATCGCGAGGCCGCCCTGGCGGCGCTGGCCGTCCAGTGGGCGTACGTGGCGGGGTTCCTGGCGCTGGCGCTGTGGACCTGGAAGCGGGGGCTCGCCCGCTACTCGGCGTTCGGAGGGTAGGGGGATGCTCCGATACCTGAAGCTCTTGGGCGTCCAGCTCCGCGCCTCCGCCCTCCTCACCCTGCAGTACCGCCTCGATTTCTACGTGGCGGGGGCCATGTCGTTCTTCTGGACCGCCACCGCCCTCGTCCCCCTCCTCGTCCTCTTCCAGCAGCGCGAGACCGTGGCCGGGTGGACCTGGCACGAGGCGCTGCTCGTGGTCGGCTGGTTCACCGTGCTCAAGGGGGTGCTCGAGGGCGGGATCGAGCCGGCGCTGCAGAACGTGGTGGAGCACATCCGCAAGGGCACCCTCGACTTCATCCTCCTCAAGCCGGCGGACGCCCAGTTCCTGGTGTCGACGTCGAAGTTCGAGGTGTGGAAGAGCGCCGACGTGCTGGGGGGCGCGGGGCTGCTCCTGTGGGCCCTCGCCCGGCTGGGCTGGACGCCATCGTTCACCGCGGTGGCCGCCACCCTCGTCCTCCTGGCGTGCGCGGTGTCGATCCTCTACTCGCTCTGGATCCTGGTGATCAGCCTCGCGTTCGTGGTGGTGAAGATCGACAACCTCTCCTACCTCCTGGAGTCGATCTTCGACGCCGCCCGCTGGCCATCCTCGGTCTTTCGCGGTGCGCTGGCCCTGATCTTCACCTTCGTGATCCCCCTCGCGGTGATGACCACGTATCCGTCCCTGGCGCTGCTGGGCCGCCTCGAGTCGTGGCGGATCGGCGCCGCGGTCGCGGGCACGGCGGCCCTCGCCCTGGTGGCCCGCCTGGTGTGGACCCGCGCCATCTCGCGCTATACCAGCGCCGGCGGATGACCTCCGCAGAGAGGCGAGCGCGATGCGAAGGCAGGCGAAGGGCGCGGCGGTGCACAGGGAGCTCCTCCCGGGAGAGTCGAAGCGGCTTCTCCAGGAGCTGCACCTCCTCACCCGGGAGGGGAACCTCAACGCGGACTCCCTGCGCAAGCTCAAGCAGGTGAACCACCTGGTCCGTCTGCTCGAGCCCGCCCTCGACGACGTCCTGGGGCGGTTCGGCGAGCCGGTGATCCTCGACTGCGGCGCGGGGAAGGGCTACCTCGGCTTCATCCTCCACGAGCTCTTCCTCTCCTCGGCGGAGAAGGGGCGGATCGTCTCGGTGGAGGCCCGGGAGGAGCTGGTGCGGGTGGCCCGGGAGCGGGCGGCGCGGCTGGGGTTCTCGCGGATCGAGTTCCTCCACGCGTCCCTGGCGCAGGCGCCGGTCCCCGAGCGGCTCCACCTCGTCACCGCCCTGCACGCCTGCGACACGGCCACCGACGACGCGCTCCACCTGGCGATCACCCACAACGCGGATCACGTGGCGGTTGTGCCCTGCTGCCAGGCGGAGGTCGCCGCCCAGCTTCGCCGCGCCAAAGCGCCGGCGTCGCCGATGGCGAGCCTGCACGAGCACGCCTGGCATCGGCGCGAGTTCGGCTCGCACCTCACCAACGTGCTGCGGGCGCTGACGCTGGAGGCCCACGGATACAAGGTGACGGTCACCGAGCTCACGGGCTGGGAGCACTCGCTCAAGAACGAGCTGATCCTGGGCCGGAAGGTGCGCGGTCGCAGCGACGAGGCGCGGGCGAACCTGGACGCGCTCCTCGAGGCGACGGGCGTCTGCCCGACGCTGAACCGGCGCCTCGCCGGCTGATCGTCCGGACGGTTGACCTTTCGGCGCGCGATCCCTACTGGGCATGGGACCGTCCGGATGGGCCGGACGCCTCTGGCGCTGCCGCATGCCGCATGCTCTCCGGGCTCCTGCTCCTCGCCGCGACCGCGCTCGCTCCTCTTTCTGCGACCCTCGCGCTGCCCGCGGGACACGGACGGATCGCGTCTGCGCAGGCGGAGTCCGCG
Organism: Vulgatibacter sp.; assembly: GCA_035565615.1. GTDB lineage: Bacteria > Myxococcota > Myxococcia > Myxococcales > Vulgatibacteraceae > Vulgatibacter. Next base: position 24,919 of record DATMSB010000001.1, read on the forward strand.
CGCATCGAATCGGCGCCGTTCGACGCTGCGCCGAGCGGCCCCGCGCCAACCGAGGCTTCGCCGCTCGAGACCGCACCGACCGAGGCCGTGCCGACCGAGGGCGCGTCGGCCGAGGGCGCGTCGGCCGAGGCCGCGTCGACCGAAGACCCGCCCGCCGGTCCCGCGCCAGGGGACGACGTCCCCGCCTTCGAGACCAAGGTGACGGCCCGGCGCCCCGGCCCCGCGCCGGTGGCGGCGAGCGATCTGCTCCTGGACGCCGCGTCGTTTCGCGCCGTGCCCAGGCGCAGCGCCAGCGAGATCCTCACCCTCGCGCCCGGCGTCGTCCTCGGCAACCACCACGGCGAAGGGCACGCGGCGGCCGTCTACCTGCGAGGCTTCGACGCCGGCGAAGGACAGGACCTCGAGTTCCGCCTGGAGGGCGCCCCCTTCAACGAGGTGTCGAACCCCCACGGCCACGGCTACGCCGACACGAACTTCATCATCCCGGAGCTGGTGGAGTCGGTGCGGGTGGTCGAGGGCCCGTTCGATCCGTCGCAGGGCGACTTCGCGGTGGCGGGGAGCGTGGAGTACCGCCTCGGCCTCCCGGAGCGAGGGGCGCGGGTGCAGGGCGGAGTGGGATCCCACGGCGCCAACGAGCTCCTCCTGCTGTGGGGGCCGGCGGACGCGCCGTCCGGCACCTTCGTCGGCGTCTCCCTGCGCCGCGGCGACGGCTTCGGCCCCGACCGCGCCTACGCCGCCGGCACCGCGATGGCGGGCCTTGCGCACCACCTCTCGCCCGCGCTCGCCTTGCGCCTCGTGGCCATGAGCCACGCCACCCGCTTCGACTCCGCGGGCGTGATCCGCGAGGACGATCGGGAGGCGGGCCGGATGCCCTGCGCCTCCGATCCCGACGCCCAGTTCTTCTGCTCGTACGGATCGGGGCAGGGCGGCGAGGGATCGCGGCACGGCCTGCTGGCCAGCCTCTCCAGGAGCGGACGGCGGCAGTCGTTCGAGCAGTCGGCCTTCTTCTCCGTGCGGCGCCTGCGGCTGGTGGAGGACTTCACCGGCTTCCTCCTGGACGATCCCGCGCAGCGCGGCGACGCCCGGGAGCAGGCCTACCGCGTGTTCACCGTGGGCCTGCGCGGGAGCCTCGTCACGCGCCGCGCGTCGGGCGATCTCCCCCGGGAGCTGGAGATCGGCTACCTCGCCCGCCACGACGACGGCGACGCCACCGCGAGGCGCCTGCGCCGCGATGGGGGCGTGCCCTACGCCACCAGCCTCGACGAGGCCTTGCGGATCACCAACCTCGCCGCCTGGGCCGCCGCGCGGCTGCGCCTCACCGATCGGATCGGCCTGTCCGGCGGGCTGCGGGTGGACTCGTTCTTCTTCGACGTCACCGATCGGAACCGGCCGAGCGAGACCCGGGCCGGCCCCCGCGAGCCCGTCCAGGAGCACGGCGCCGACGGCCTCGCCCTCCAACCCCGGATCACCGGCAGCTACCTGCTCGCCGACGGCCTCGACTGGATCGCGAGCTGGGGCGTCGGCGTGCGCTCCACCGACGTGGCGGCGCTCTCCGACGGCGAGTTCGCGCCCTTCGCCCGGGTGTACGCCGCCGAGACCGGGCTCGTGCTTTGGGGCGGCCTCGGCGAGGCACGGCTGGTGGGCTTCGTCACCCGGGTGGATCGGGATCTCGTCTTCGACGAGCGCGAGGCGCGCAACGTCGACGCCGGCGCGTCGAGCCGCTTCGGGGCCCTGGCCGCGGGGCGGCTCGGCCTCCCCGCCCGGCTCGACCTCCAGGGGAGCCTCACCTGGGCCGAGGCGCACCTCTCCCCCGCCGGCAGCGGCTTCTTCGATCTCGGCGAGGGCCCCCGGCTCCCCTACGTGCCGCGCTGGGTGGCGCGGGTGGACGCCACCGCCCGCCGGACGGTGGACGTCGCCGGCGAACGCCTCCCCGCGAGCCTCGCCCTCGGCGCCAACTGGATCGGGGCGAGGCCGCTCCCGCTGGGCGCGAGCTCCGACGCGGTGGCCACGGTGGACGTCGGCGGCAGGATCCGGTGGGGCGCCCTGGAGGCCGGTCTGTGGTTGACCAACCTCTTCGACGTCCGGTACCACGCCGCCGACTTCCACCACGTCTCGAACTTCGCCGGCGCGAGCGCGCCTTCGAGGGTGCCGGCGGCGCACTTCGCGGCCGCGCCGCCGCGGATGGCCATGGCTACCTTGGCCTGGATCCTCGACCCAGCGGAGGATGCTCCATGAGAGCCCCGTCGTACCTCTTCGCCGCCCTCGTGCTCCTCGTCGGCTGCGGCGACGCCGCCGTCACCGACGGGAGGGAGGTCGCCTTCACCCTCGCCGCGGAGTCGATGTCCGCCGGTGAAGGCGGCCCGCCGGTCATCGTCACCCGGACAGGCTGGACGGTGACGCTGGAGGAGGCCGCCGTCGCCATCGGGCCGGTCTACCTCCTCACCGAGCCTCCGCCCTCGGCGCGGCGCGGGCGCCTCCTCGACTGGATCGTGCCCAGGGCGTGGGCCCACTCGGGCTTCGAGCACTTCGACGGAGGCGAGGTCCGCGGCGAGTACCTGGGGCGCTTCGTGATCGACGCCGTCCGCCCCGGCCTGCAGGCGATCGCCGCCGCCCGCGGACTCGCGGGCCGGGTGCGCTCGGTGAACCTCGAGCTGCAGCCGCCAGCGGCGGACGCCCCCTCGCTCCGCGGCCACCAGGCGTTCGTCCGCGGGATCGCCGCCCGTGGCGACGAGACCATCCCCTTCGAGGGCGGCCTCGATCTCCCAGACGCCGGTGCGGGCCGCAAGGTGGCGGGGATCCCCGCCGACGTCGAGCTGGACGACGGCGTCACGGTGGTGATCGAGTTGCATCCGGAGCGGTGGCTCGCCGAGGCGGACTTTTCGGCGCTGCCCGCGCCGCCGGGCGGCGACGAGAGGCGGCGGATCGCCCCGGGCACCCAGCCGCACGACGCCTGGGCGCTGGGCGTGCGCGCCTACGGGACCTTCACCCTGCGAGGAGAGCGACCATGAGGCATTTCCTTCCGATCGTCGGCCTCGCCCTGGCCGCGGCGTGCGGAGACGCCGACGGCGAAGGGTCGATCGTGTTCCGGATCAGCGGCGAGGAGGCCGCGCACACCGGGTATCCCGTCCCCGGGGATCCCGATCTCGCCTTCGTGGACGGCTGGACCCTTCGCTTCGACAAGTACCTGGTCAGCGTGGGCAACCTCCGCCTCGAGGGCGCCGACGGCGAGACGGGCTGGGCGGGGAAGGACTCGGCGATCGTGGATCTGGTGGCGGGCGAGCCGGAGGTCTTCCGGATCGACGGCGTCGCGGCCAGGCGATGGGAGCGGTTCTCCTACGAGATCCTCCCCGCCTCCGCCGCGGCGGGGCGGATCGGGGTCTCCAACGCGGACGCGCAGCGGATGATCGCCGGCGGCTTCAACTACCTGATCGAGGGGACGGCCACGAAGGAGGGCAGGGACTTCCGCTTCTCGTGGGGTATTGCGAACCCCACCCGCAACCGCGACTGCATCGACGGCCAGGACGGCAGCCCGGGCGTCGTCATCCGAAACAACTCCGTGTCGAGATACGCGATCACGCTGCACCTCGATCACCTCTTCTACGACCACCTCGGCGATCACGACGACGCGGACATGCGCTTCGACGCCATCGCGGCCGTGGCCCGAGAGGTCGACGGCGTCCTCACCATCGCCTTCGACGATCTGGAGGCGCAGCGCCTCGCCGACCTGCGGGACGCGAACGGCGGGCCGCTCCTGGACGAGCACGGCGCGCGCATCGTCTACGATCCGTTCAGCGTCCCGCTCGACGATCCGAACCTGCGCTCGTACCTGCTCGCGGCGTCCCGATCCCAGGGCCGCTTCAACGGAGAGGGCTTCTGCGCGAACGTCGGATCGTAGGACCCGAAACTGCTCGAAATGTGGACGCTATGGCGTCCGACGTCGTACATTTGCCTCCGTGGCGTCCGTGAGAGGCCGCGCGGGGGCCCGACATCGGTCGGGAGGCTACGGCTGGTTGGAATGAACACAAAAATCCTTCTGATTGATGCGGACGAGCGCGCCCGTGCCCTCGTGTCGGGGCTCCTGCGCGCCCGGGGCTTCCAGGTGGTGGACGCCCGCTCCGGCGAGGAGGCGGACGAGGCGCTCGAGCGCGAGGCGATCTCTCTCGCGCTGGTGGACGCGTTGCTCCCCGACACCGAAGGCCTGGCCTGGATCCGTGCCCGCCGCGCGAGGGGCGACTCGACCCCGATCGTCTTCGTCGCCGCGGCGACCGGGAACCCGGTCTCCCACCACGAACTCGTCCGCGAGCTGGGCGTGGCCCACGTGCTCCAGAAGCCGATCTCACCCGAGGAGCTGATGAGCCGCGTGGTCGGGATGCTGGGCGAGCCCGCGCCCGGCGACGTCCCCGGCGACGGCATGGACTTCGAGGGGGAGCTGGGGAGACTCCGGGAGGCGTATCGGGAGGAGCTGCCCTCGCGCCTGGGCGAGCTCCGGGCGGCGGTGGAGGACGCGGCCCGGGCGCCGGAGGACGTCGAGGCGATCGGCGTCGCCCGGGATCTCGCCCACCGCCTCCGCGGCACGGCGGGATCCTACGGCTTCCTTCAGGTGGGCGAGGAGGCCGGCCGGATCGAGGAGCTGCTCCTGCAGGCGCGCAGCGAGGGGTACCTCGGCGAGGGGCAGATCCGCGCGGCCCGAACCGCGCTCGACCAGGCGGTGCGAGCGGTGCGGGCGAGCCCACAAAGCGTGCACTCCACCCCCTACAACTCGCTGGCTCGGGTCCTGGTGGTCGACGACGACCTGGGTTTCCTCGCGCTGATCCGGGAGATGGGGAGGAGCCTCCTGGTGGAGGTGATCGGCGCGCCCTCCGCCTCCGAGGCCCTCGACCTGGCGCAGGCCTGCGAGCTGGACGCGGTCTTCATCGACGCACACCTCTCCGCCGGCGACGACGCCTTCGAGCTCGGTCGCGCCCTGCGGGCGATCCCCGGCAAGGAGAACCTCCCCCTCGCCATCGTCAGCGTCGATCTGGGGATGGAGAACCGCGTCGCGGCCGCCCACTCCGGCGCGTCGATCTTCCTGCCTAAGCCGCTCTCGAGCCAGCAGTTCGAGACGGCGGTCCGGCACCTGCTCGCGGAGAAGAAGGAGTCGCTCCCCCGCATCCTCGTGGTGGACGACGATCCGGACTTCGCCAAGCAGGTGGGCGCGATCCTCGAGGCGGACGGGATGGCGGTGAGCGCCCTCGACGACGTCGCCACCATGCTCGAGGCGCTCACGCAGGATCCGCCCGACCTGCTCCTGCTCGACATGGATATGCCCGGCATGTCCGGCATCGATGCCTGCCGGCTGGTGCGGATGACGCCGGACTGGCAGGACATCCCCATCCTCTTCCTCACCGCGCAGACGGGGGTCGACGCCCGGATCGCCGCGTTCGAGGCGGGGGCCGACGACTACCTCGCCAAGCCGGTGGTGCCCCAGGAGATCCGCACCCGCGTGCGCCTGCGGCTGGAGCGAAACCGCCTCCTGCGCGAGCGCTCGGATCGGGATCCCCTCACCGGCCTCCTCAGCCGCCGCGCGCTCTTCGAGGTGCTCCCCGCCCGGTGCGCAGAGGCGCGGCGCCACGGGCGGCCCCTCTCCATCGCCCTCCTCGATCTGGACTTCTTCAAGCGCGTCAACGATCGCCACGGGCACCTGGTGGGCGATCGGGTGCTGATGCGGCTGGGGCGGCTCCTCGCCGGGAGGTTCCGCGTGGAGGACATCCGGGGGAGGTGGGGCGGCGAGGAGTTCCTGGTGGCCTTCCCGGGCGAGACGCCCTCGACGATCCGGGGCGTCCTCGAGAGGGTGCTCTCGGAGTTCTCCCAGGTGCCGTTCTACGACGAGCGCGGCGAGTCGTTCACCTGCAGCTTCAGCGTCGGCATCGCCGGCGCCCCCGACGACGGTGGCTCGGTGGACACGCTCATCCAGACGGCGGATCGCCGGCTCTACGACGCCAAGCGCGCGGGGCGGGCCCGGATCGTGGCCGAGGGCTGATCGCCCGCGCCTTGGCTCTCCCGTCCGACCGATGATCGCCGCGGGGAGGGGGTGCGTCCTCGCGTGCAGCGGGGATCCGCCGCGTGTTGCAGGGAGGCGCGTGCGATCCCCACCTTCGACCGGGGGCTCGTCGCGCTCGGGGGCTTTGGCGATCCATGACCGTGTTGCCGATCGATCCCCTGGTGCATCCCGCCAGGGTGTCGAGGCATGCCACCGCGTCGCGGCGGCTGCGCTTGGAGGTGCCGTCGCTCCGCGGGGATCCCTGGCTCGCCCGGCGGCTGGAGCGCAGCTTGCGGGCGCTGCCCGGCGTGGTCGACGCGCGGGCGGATCCGCGCAGCGGCAGGCTGCTCGTCCGCTACGAGCGCGGCGCGCCGCTCCTCGAAGGGCTCCGCGAGGAGCCGGAAGATCCCCCGCCGGGTCGGGCCGATCACCCCGCCGGGGATCGGCGAAGACCCCCCTGGCACTCGATGGCGATCGACGACGTCCTCGTGGTCCTGGGAACCACGAGTGAAGGGCTGCCCTGGCGGGAGGCCCGGGCGCGGCTGCGGCAGGTCGGGCGCAACGCGACCGAGACGGCGGCCTCGCGTTCGCCGCTGTCGATCCTGGGGGAGCAGGTCGCCAACGTGCCCATGGCGCTGCTGTTGGGATCCGCGGGGCTCTCTGCCCTCCTCGCGGAGGCGGTGGAGGCGACGGCGATCCTCGCCGTGGTGGGCCTGAACGCGGCGATCGGGTACCGCATCGAGCGCAAGAACGAGGACATCCTCTCCTCGTGGCGGAAGCTCGAGGCCGGGACCGTCGACGTGGTGCGGGGCGGCGTCCGCGCCTCCGTCTCGGCGCTCGAACTCGTCCCCGGCGACGTCCTCGTGTGCGCGGCCGGCGACACCGTCCCGGCGGACGCGCGGGTGATCGAGTCGAAGCGCCTCGCGTGCGACGAGTCGGCGCTCACCGGCGAGAGCGAGGCCCGACCCAAGGCGGCGGCCCCTGTCGACGCCCGGGCGCCGCTGGCGGAGCGGAGCTCCATGATCTTCGCCGGGACCACCGTGGTCTCGGGGCGGGCCCGGGCCGTGATCGTCGCCACCGGCGCCGCCACGGAGGCGGCCCGGGTGCGGGCCCTCGTCGAGGAGGAGGCGGCGCCGCGTCCCCCCCTCACCCGCCGCCTCGAGTCGCTCGGCAACCGGCTCGCCGCGGCGTCGATCGTGGCTTCCGCCGTGTCGGCGGCGGCGGGGATCGCCAGGGGACACGGCGCGGTACGGGTGGTTCGGGACGCCGTCGCCCTCGGCGTCGCCGCGATCCCGGAGGGCCTGCCGCTGGTGGCGACCGCGGCGCTCGTGCGCTCGATGCAGCGTCTCCAGGATCACGGGATGATCGTCCGCCGCCTGGCCGCCGCGGAGGCGCTCGGGACGGTCACCGTGATCTGCGCGGACAAGACGGGGACCCTCACCCGCAACGAGATGAGGCTCGAGCAGCTCGTGCTGCCCGGCGGCCCCGTCGATCCGCGGAAGGTGCGCGCGGATCCCGAGCGGGTGCTCGAGGATCCTGCGACGCTGCTGCTCGCGGCGGGCGTGCTCAACAGCGACGTGGAGCTGGTGCCGCGCCGGGGGAGGGCGCCGGGCATCGCCGGCAGCTCCACCGAGCGGGCGCTGGTGGAGGCCGGGCGAAGGGCGGGCCTCGATCCGGAGCGGCTCTTTCGCGCCTTTCCGAGGCTGCGGCTGTGGGAGCGGCGGGAGGACGTGCTCTACGTGATGAGCCAGCACGACGGGCCGTCGGGCAGGCTCGCGGTGGTGAAGGGCGCGCCGGGGCAGGTGCTCGGCCTCTGCGATCTCGATCCGCGGGAGCGGGGGTGCCTCGAGCGGGAGAACGAGGCCCTCGCCTCCGAGGGCCTGCGCGTCCTCGCCTTCGCCTGGCGACGGCGGGACGACGGCGAGGCGCAGCCGACGAGCGGCTTCGAGTTCCTCGGCTTCGCCGGCCTGCGGGATCCCCTGCGTGAGGGGGCCGCCGAGGCGATCGCCGACGCCCGGGACGCGGGCATCCGCACGGTGATCCTAACGGGCGATCAGCCGCGCACCGCGGAGGCGATCGCGCGGGAGCTGGGCGTGGGCGGCGGCACCCTCCTCGCGCGGGATCTGGAGGAGCTGGACCCCGGCGAGCTGCAGCGGCGCCTCGATCGCACTGCCGTCCTGGCGCGGGTCACGCCGGAGGACAAGCTCGAGGTGGTGCGCCTACTCCAGCGGCGGGGCCAGATCGTCGCCATGGCGGGAGACGGGATCAACGACGCCCCGGCGCTGAAGGCGGCCGACGTCGGCGTCGCGGTGGGGGCCAACGCCACCGACATCGCCCGGCAGGTCTCCGACCTGGTGATGGCGGGGGAGGATTTGCGCAGCATCCTGGTGGCGGTGGGCGAGGGCCGGATCGTGCAGGACGACATCCGGCGCAGCCTGCGCTTCCTCGGGGCCACCAACCTTTCGGAGATGGCGCTCGTGGTCGGCGCGTCGATCGTCGGGGCGCCGCCGCCGCTCTCCGCCCTCGACCTCCTGTGGATCAACCTCCTCACCGACACGCTGCCTGCCCTCGCCCTCGCCCTGGAGCCCGGCGATCCGGAGGTGCTCGATCGCCGGCCGGCCCGGCCCGACGAGCCCCTCCTCGGCGGCCCGGAGCTGCGGCGCACCTTGCGCGACGGCGGGATCCTGGCGGCGGTGGGGGCCGTGGCGATGGCCGCCTCCGGCAGACCCATGGTCTTCGCGGCGCTCCCGGCGGCCCAACTCGGCTACGCGCTGGCGTGTCGCGCGTCCCGTCGCGAGCGGGGCGTGCGCCCGACGAGAGAGGCGCTGGAGGCGAGGGCCCAGGCGGATCTCCGCTTCGCCGGGATGGTCGGCGGCGCCATCGGGCTCCACCTTTTCGCCCTGACGGCGCCGTGGACGAGGCGGCTCCTCGGGCTGCCGCGCCCTTCACCGCGGGTGCTCGGCGCCTTCGCCGCTGGCTCCGCCTTGCCGTGGCTCCTGCGCGGGGTGCCCCCTGCCAGGGTGATCGTGTGCCGCGGAGGGGCGGGCAGGCGGTCGCTCCCAACCCCATCTTCGCCTGCGTGAGGAGGGGGAGATGAAGTTCCACTGGCAGTCGTTCCTGCTGGGGTACGGCGCCGGCGCGGGAACGGTGATGTTCGCGAAGCACCTGCGGCCCCTGCTGCTCGAGGTGGCCACCGCCGGGTACCGCTTCGTGGACGCGCTCGCCGCCCGCGCGGCGATGAAGCAGGAGGATCTCGAGGACCTCTTCGCCGAGGCGAGGGCGAGGGCCCGCGGGCACGGCCCGGCGCCCACCGAGACGCGTTGACGAGGATCGGAGGGGCGATGCGCGTCATGTACGTGGTCTTCCGCACCTGGGGCCGGATGCGGATGCGGATGGGTTGCCTGCGGTACGAGCGCGAGGCGGCCACGGCCCTGGCGGCTGCCCTCGCGGCCCTGCCCGGGATGGACACGGTCGAGATCCGGCCGTTCACGGGGAGCATCTTGACGATTCACGATCCCCTCGAGCTGCCCGCGTCCCGGATCGTGGAGGTGGCCAAGGAGCGGATGGGGGTCACCCACGTGGTCTTCCCCGGCGAGGAGCGGCCCGCCAAGGTGGAGCGCGCCATGGTGCAGGAGGCGATTCGCAGCGGGAGCCGGGTGGCCCGGGCGGCCACGCGCTTCGTCGAGGAGGTGGACCTCGACGTCCTCCGGGCGTCGAACGGGAGCGTGAATCTCGGCACCCTCGCGGCGCTCGGCTTCGTCGGCCTCGGGGCGATCGACTTCTTCGGGTCGGGGAAGCTGAAGCTGCCGCCGTGGCACGAGCTGTGGTGGCGCGCGTACCGGACCTTCACCTCCACCGAGGATCGGGTGATCGAGAAGGCCCGCGAGTCGTTCGACGAGGAGATCGCGTCGTTGGAGGCCGACGGCCTCTAGGCCCGGCCTCACTCGATCTCGATCACCACCGGCGCGTGGTCGGAGGGCAGCTTCCCCTTGCGCTCCTCGCGGTCGATGAAGCCGCCCCGCACCCGTTCCGCGAGGGGGCGGGTGGTGAGGATCAGGTCGATGCGCAGGCCCCGGTTCTTGGGGAAGCCCAGCATCCGATAGTCCCACCAGGAGTAGAGGCCAGCGGCGTCCTGGTGGATCCGGAAGGCGTCCACGAGGCCCCAGTCCATCACCTTGGCCAGCGCGGCGCGGGACGCCGGGTGGAAGAGGGTGTCGCCCTCCATCGCCGCCGGATCGTAGACGTCCCGCGCCTCCGGGGCGACGTTGAAGTCCCCGCAGATCGCCAGCGGCCGGGACGGATCGCAGTTCCTGTCCAGGTAGGCGCGCAGGCGCTCGAGCCAGCGGAGCTTGTACTCGTACTTGTCGCTCCCGACCTCGCCGCCGTTGGGGACGTACACGCAGAGGACGCGGATGCCCCGCACGGTGGCGGCGATGAAGCGCGCCTGGGGATCGTCCTCGCCGTCGCCCAGGCCGATCGCGACGTCCTCGAGGGGATCCTTGGAGAGGATGGCCACCCCGTTGTAGGTGCGCTGGCAGTTGCCGGCGAGGCGGTAGCCGGTCTCCTCGAGCGCGAGCGCCTCGAGGCCGCTGGCCTCGATCTTCAGCTCCTGCAGGCAGAGGACGTCGGGCTGGTGCTTCGCGAGCCATGCGACGAGGCGATCGCGCCTGGCGCGGACCGAGTTGACGTTCCAGGTGGCGAGCAGCATGGGCGTCCTTTCGGAGGGCGTCAGCGGCGGGTTCCCTTCCCGGCGGGCGCCTTCGGCTTGCGCCGCGGCGGCCGGCGGCCGTCATTGTCCCCCAACCGGGAGGGCGAAGGGGAAAAAGGGCGCGCGCGCTCGGGGAAGCGCCGATCGCCGCCTTCGGCGAAGGGCTGGCGCGCCGGACGGAAGGGCCGATCGTCGTCGGCGGCAAAGGGCTTGCGCGCCGGTCGGAAGGGTCGATCGCCGCCTTTGGCGAAGGGCCCGCGCGCGGGCCGGAAGGGCCGCTCGCCTCCCTCGGCCTCGGGGCCTCGTGGAGAGGTGTCGCTCCTTCGCACCGACCGCTTCGCCGCGGGACGGGCGGAGGGTGCCACCCGGGGCGGGCGCTCGAAGGAGGGGATCCCGCCGGGCGCCTCGGAGACGCGGAGCCGCTCGATGCGGATCGAGGGATCCTTCTCGTCCGGCCGGCCCGCCGCCGCCTCGAACGCCTCCACCGCGTGGGGCGCGATCTGGAACCGGCTCTCTCGATCGAGGATCTGGATGCGGCCGATCTCCCGGTTGGAGATGCCGCCCCGGCGGCAGATGATCGGCACCAGCCAGCGGGGATCCGCGTTGGCGGCCCGGCCGACGTTCATGCGGAACCACGCGCCGCCCGCGCCGTCGCCGAACGACGGACGGCCGCGCGCCGGACGCTGCACGCCGAAGGGCGTGCCCGCGCGCTCCGACGCCCACGCCTTGGGCGCGGTGGCCCGGGAGCCCTTCGCCTTCGGGTCGGCGGCCTCTCGCTCCAGGGCGGCGGCGGTCAGGGGCAGCTCCTCCGGCGCCGGCCTGCGCGCCCGATGCTCCTTCACCAGCCCCGCCACCAGCTCCTCCGCGGGGCGCTCGGCGAGGAGCCGCTTCGCCACCTCCCGATCGTCGGGGGCGGGATCGTGACCCGATCCGAGGAGGTCCTGCAGCAGGCGCTCCTGATCGAGGGCGCGGATCTCCTCGAGGGAGGGGAGCGGCGTGAAGTGCGGCCGCACCTTGGAGAGCTTCAGGAGGCGCTCGGCGCTGCGGCGCTTGCCGACCGGCGAGAGCACCACCGACACGCCCTTGCGCCCGGCGCGGCCCGTGCGGCCGCTGCGATGCTGCATCACCTGGGCGTCGATGGGGAGATCGGCGTGGATCACCAGGGAGACCTCGGGGAGGTCGAGGCCGCGGGCCGCCACGTCCGTGGCCACGAGGACCTTCGCCCTGCCGTCGCGCAGCGCCTTCAGGGCGCGGGTGCGCTCCGCCTGGGAGAGCTCGCCCGACAGCGCCACCGCCTCGAAGCCGCGCTCGGTCAGGCTGGCGCTGAGCCGGGCGACGCCCTCGCGGGTGGCGCAGAAGACCAGCGCCCGAGGGGCGTCGTGGAAGCGGAGCAGGTTCACCACCGCCAGCTCGATCTCTCGAGCGGCGACGAGGTGGGCGCGGTACTCGATGTCCTGGTGCGCGACCTCGGGGGAGGTGGCGGCGATCCGGTGGGCGTCGCGCTGGTAGCGCCGCGCCAGCTCGTCGATCTCCCTGGGGAGCGTCGCCGAGAAGAGGAGGGTGCGGCGCTCCGTCGGCGCGTCTTGCAGGATCCGCTCGAGCTCGTCGCGGAAGCCCATGTCGAGCATCTCGTCGGCCTCGTCGAGGACCACCGACCCGAGGCCCGAGAGGTCGAGGGTGCCGCGCTCGAGGTGATCGCAAAGGCGGCCGGGCGTCCCCACCACCAGGTGCGCGCCGTCCTGCAGCGCGCGCTGCTCACGGCGGAAGTCCATCCCGCCCACGCAGGAGGCGACCCTCCCGCCGGCGGGCCCGAAGAGCCACTGCAGCTCCCGTTGCACCTGCAGCGCCAGCTCGCGGGTGGGCGCGACCACCAGCGCGAGCGGCCGCTCGCCCTCGCTCGACTCGATTCCCTCGAGGAGCGCGCCCCCGATGGCGAGGCCGAAGGCGACGGTCTTGCCGGAGCCGGTGCGGGAGGAGACGAGGAGGTCTCGATCCCGGGCGTCGGCGGTGAGCACCGCCTCCTGGACCGGCGTGGCCTCGTCGAAGCCGCGGGCGGCGAGGGCCTGTCGAAACGAAGGGTGGATGTCGAGGTCGGAGAACTTCATCGCGCGCTCTGTATCGGAAGCGGGGCCGGGTGGGAAGCGAAGGCGCAGGCGGCGGCGCAGATCCCTCCTCCGCGGCGAAGGGGGTGAGGAAGTGGAACCCGCGTCGACCGCTCGCAAATCCCGGCGGGGCCCTCGGCGCGCGCCGGGCCGATCGCCGGGCGGGCGACGTGCGGATGCGCCGGGGCGCCTCCGCACGGCCCGGGCGCTGCACCCGTTGGCAAAACCTCGCGAACCCGGGGCATGGCGCCCGAGGTGGCATGCGAATTGCGCTGGGGCGCGTCCGCTCAGCCCGGGCGCTGCACCTTCACCGGCGCCTCGCGGGCGGACGGGAGATCGGTCTGCCTCGCCTGCTCGCGATCGTCCGGGCGCCCTCCGGGAGGGCCGAGCCTGCGGACGTGGACCACCAGGGGGGCGGGCGCCGGCTTGCCGCGCCTGGGCCCGCGATCCGCGGGCCGCCGGGCTCCACCTTGGCGATCCCCCCGTTCCTCGCGGCGGGGCCGGTCGAAGCCGCGGCCCGCGCCCTCGGGTCGGGGGCGATCGAAGCGATGCCCGTCTTCGCGTGGAACGCGATCGAAGCGGCGGCCCGCGTCGTCTCGTAGGGGCCGATCGTGGCGGCGGCCCGCCTCGCCTCGCCTGGAGTGGTCGACGCGCTCCCCGGCGGCATCCCGGCGGCGACCGAAGGGATGTCCGCCGTCGTCCCGGCGCGGGCGCTCGAAACGGATGCCCGCATCGCCCGCGCCGCCGGAGCGCGGCGCGTCGATCCGCCCGCCGCCGTAGGCCTGGCCGGCGCGGGGCGCTTCCTCCTCCCGGCGGGGCCGCTCGGGGCGCGGCGCCTCCCGGGGCTCGAAGTCGGGCGTCAGCTCCCGCCGCTCGTAGGCCCTCCAGATCTCGCGGGCGTCGCCGGCCCTGCCGTGCAGGCTGCGATCGAGGCCGGCAAAGAAGTGCCGCAGGTTCTCCAGGTCGCGGCGGAAGTAGCAGGCCGCCTGGTTGTTCGCCGCGGCGGCGATCGTCTGCGGAAAGTCGATGATGGTCGGCCCCTCCGCCCCCAGGAGCACGTTGTAGGGGGACAGGTCGCCGTGGATCAGATCGCAGCAGAGCATCTTCACCACCTGCGCGCGCAGGTCGGCGTAGAGGGCCGCGGCCTCGGCGGGCCGGATGCCCGCGTCGATGAGGCGCGGGGCGGGGTGCCCGTCGGCGCCGGTCACCAGCTCCATGAGCAGCACGCCCTCGTAGAACATCACCGGGGTGGGCACCCGCACGCCGGCGGCGTGCAGCTTGTAGAGCGAGTCGGCCTCCGCCGACTTCCACGCCTCCTCGGCGGCGGCCTGGCCGAACCGCGAGCCCTTGTCGATGGCGCGCTGGGTGCGGGAGTTTCTCACCCTCCTGCCTTCGGTGTACCCCGCGTTGTTCTTGAAGTTGCGGCTGCTGCGCTCCTTGTAGATCTTGGCGGCGACGAGGCGGCCCTCGTGGACGACGAGCCAGACGTCTGCCTCTTTTCCGCTCTTGAGGCGAGATACGACTTCGTCGATGACACCGTCGGCGAGGAGGAGTTCGAGGGGATCGTTCATGCTGTCGGGGACTGGCGCCCGGGGAGGCGCGTCGACTTCGTCTCCTTGGGGAGAGGCCTGTGGCCCGGGCTTATAGCCGGTTTTCGGTCGGTGTCGAAGGGGGTTCGAGGCCGGCGGCCGCCTCGAGCTCCCGGGCGATCGCCTTCACCAGCTCCCGTCCGCGCTCCAGGCGGAACGGGATGGAGACCGGCTTGCGGGGGAGCCTCTCGCCGAGCCTGCCGAGGATCCTCGACCCCCTGGCGGCCCGCCTGGCGGCTGTGGCCGCGCCGTCGAGGATCGGCCGCGCCTCCACGGCCCGCAGCCGCTCCACCACCATCTGCTCCTCCGGCGAGAGCGCCTCCGCCTCCACGGCGTTGGCGAGGACCGCTTCCACCGAGAGCCCCCTGCCGCGCAGCTTCGCGGCGAGCTCCAGGGCCTCGTTCATGGGCAGCTCCTCGGGGAGCGTCACCACGGCGCAGGCCGTGAGCGCGTGGTCGAGCAGCATGCGCTCCATCGACTCGCACAGCGCCCGCACCGGCCCGGCGAGGAAGATGCGCTTGCCCACGAAGGGCGCCTCCAGCATCCCCACGGCGTGGCCGGAGGCAGGTAGGTCGACGATCACGTGGTCCCAGCGGGGGTTGCCGTCGGCGCCTCGCTCCTCCACCAGCTTCGAGATGGCGTAGAGGAGGCCCATCTCCGCGAAGGCCGGCGCGGCCCGGAAGAACCGGCTCACCGCCGGCTGCTTGAACACGAGGTCGACGATCCCGGGGAGGCGGATCTTGTCGGAGAGGTAGGCGCGCAGGCCGTCCTCGGCCGTGAGCACCGCGAGGTGGATCCCCTCGCCGATGGGCCTGGGGGCGTGGCTGCCCTTGCCCCCGTCCAGCAGGGGGGCGACCGAGGAGGGGCCCTCGATCTCGCAGACCACCGCCCGCCTGCCCGCACGGGCCGCCACCACGGCGAGCGCCGCGGCGACGGTGGTCTTGCCGACCCCGCCCTTTCCGGTGACCAGCACGAGCCTTCTCGCCAGGAGCCGTTCCAACGTCGCTGCCTTCTCCAAGAGGTCGGGCCGAGAAACCGCGGGCCACGCCGGAAAATCCCGGACGGGGCGCCTCGTCGCCCCTGGCAGGATAATCTGCCGCGACATGGACCTCACGCCTTTCTCCATCCCCTTCGCCGAGACCACGCCCTTCGGCGAGCTCGTCGCCGTCCACCTACCGCCGGGCCTGGACGACGAGGTGCCGGCGGAGGTGCTCGGAGGGCTCTTCCCCGAGGAGCGGGCGATCGCGGAGGAGGCGCGGCGGCGGCGGCGGATCGAGTGGTGCGGCGGGAGGCTCGCCCTCCGCCTCGCCACCGAGAGGCTCGGCGTCGCCCCGGGGCCGGTGCTGCGAGGGGAGCGGGGAGAGCCGCTCCTGCCGGAGGGCCTCACCGCGAGCGTCTCCCACAAGCGGCGCATCGCCGCGGCGCTCGTCGCCCGGGCGGGCCAGGGCACCGTGGGCCTGGATCTGGAGGAGCTCGAGCCCGCCCGGATGTCCATCGCGCCGAGGGTGCTGCGGCCCGAGGAGGAGGAGGAGGTCTTCGCGCTTCCGGAGGATCGGCGGTGGCGATCCCTCGCCACCCGCTTCGCCGTGAAGGAGGCGGTCTACAAGGCCCTCCACCCCCACGTGCGCCGCTACGTGCGCTTCTCGGAGGCGTCGGTGCGGCTGGAGCCCGGCGCCGAACCCGAGGTGTCCCTCCACCTCGAGGGAGGGGAGGGACCCTTTCGGCTCGAGGCCCGCGCCGAAGCGCGGGCCGGGCACCTGATCGCGTCGGTGCGGATCAGTTCACCGTCACGGTGAGGGTCTGGCAGACCGGGGTGGTCCCGTCGTCGACACAGAGCTCGAAGGTGGTGGTCTGGCGCACCACCACGTCGAGGGAGCCCACCGGCGGCGCGTTGCGCTCGGCGCGGAAGGTGCGGTTGGAGAGGCCGCCCGGGACCGGGGTCAGGCCCGGGTTGAGCATGAAGCCCTCCGTTCCCGACGTGTTCTGGTAGCCGATGCTGGCGTGCTCGCCGTCCGCCCGAGGCTGCCTGTCGGCGATGCCCGACTCTCCCCACATGGTCCCGTACCGGAACTCGAACGAGCCGGACTCGAAAGCGACCAGGTTGAAGCTCATGTCGGTGGCATCGCCCTCGAGGAACAGGATGAGCGGATCGATCGTCCGGTTCCACTGCAGGATGATGTGGGGATCCACGGGGTCGAGATCGTTCAGCGCTCCGAAGATTCCGGTCTCCGGCCAAGCCCAGGCGCTGTCGATGTACAGGTCGGACCAGAACGGAGCGATGTGCGCGTACGAGTCGGTGGTCGACGGCAAGCCGACCGGATCGAAGGTCTCGAAGACGCCGGGGCCCGGATCGAAGCTCACGAAGCCGTTCACGTAGATTCGCGCGCTCGTCCGGGGAACGCCTTCGTACGGGAACGCGAAGTTGCCTCCCGGGATCGAGAATTCGATGCAGCCCTCGTCCAGGGGGGAGGCGGTGCTGCAGGCGTTGGGGAGGAGCTGAAGGCCCATGGTCCGGACGTCGAGGAAGGGGGCGTTCGCCGCGGGCACCTCGACCATGCCCTCGAGGTAGACCGTGCCGCCGGTGGTGTTCCAGTCGAGGGTCACGACGCTGCCCGCGGTCACCGTCGGGGTCTGGGTGGAGAAGTCGATGATGCCCGTACCGGGCGCCTGCACCTGCACCTGCGCGTCGGCGGTGTCCTCGTCGCCGGCGGCGTTCTTCACCGTGACGCGGTAGGTGGTCGCGGCAGCCGGGAAGACGACATGGGTGCCGCTCGCCGCCGCCGCCGGCGTCGAATCCTCGAAGAGCGGGGCGCCGGAGACCGAGCCCCCGACCACCGTGTGGATGGTGACGGAGACACCGCCCGTGGAAGCCCACTCCAGCACCACGCCGGCGGGGTCTCCCGGCGTGTAGGTGGAGGGCGTCGCGGTGAACGAGGTCACCTCCGGCAGCTCCACCACCTCCAGGGTGCGCGTCGCCTCCACCGGATCCTTGCCCG
>DATMSB010000002.1:0-9792 GCA_035565615.1 Vulgatibacter sp.
CGGGCGAGCCGCGCCTCGTATTCCTCGGCGGCGGCGAGCTTGAGGCCCTGGCCGACGATGGTTTGGGCTGCCTGGAGGGCGACGAAGGGGTTTTCGTGGTCGAGGAGAGCCCGCAGCTTCGCCAGCGCCTCGCCGGTGGCGAGCTGGAGATGGCCCACGGTCTCGCGGAGCGCCTCGCGGCGGGCCTCCGCCATCGCCGCCTGGAAAGCCGGTAGCAGCTTCCAGCGGGCCAGCGACCTGGGCGAGACGCCCGCCTTCGCCGCTGCTTCGCCGTCCGTGCGGGCCGTCAGGAGCGCCGCCGCTGCTTTCGCCTGTAACGGGGTGAGAGTCCCCCAGGCCATAACGCCAAGATGCGGCTGTTTCTGACTCACGGGCGGTGCTCCTCTGATGTCGAGCTGCCGCCTCTGTGTCCAACGTGTCCGGGACACAGAGGGTTATTCTGTAGAGAGAGAAAAGAAGTGGCCTTCACGCGGATAATCCCGTGTGTCCGGGACACGTTGGACACAGCGTCTCTCAACGTGTCCCCACGTTCGCCAACTGGAGCGGCGCCCGCTCCGCAGGCCGCAGGCGCAACCCCGCCCACGCTCGATGGGTGTTGTTCGATCCCTCGACCCGGGTCCGCGTGTCTCTGAATCCCCGCGCTCGCAACGCCTCGTTGAACGACTTGGGAGGCATCGGATGGGCCTCGCCCTCCTCCCCGCACCAACGCTCGTAGGCCGCCCGAAGGCTTCGCTGGATGATCCGAAAATCCGCCCCCTCCTCGCACTCGTCCGCGAGGAAGCGCCCGAGGGTGTCTTGCTCGGCGCGGTATCCCTCGGTCGCCGCGCGGACGCGCTCGGGATCTCGGAGGCCGTCCCGCTGCCATGCAAGGCACCCCTCGACGGCCCACCGGAGGATCCCCGGCAGCTCGGCACGGAGTCGCTCGGGAAGAGTGCGGTCCTCTCTGCCGAGGAAGGAAACCTCGAACGGGATCAGCTTCAACCGCCGCCAAATTCCGTTATCGGTGCCCTTCACGATGGGTTTGTGGTTTCCAGAGACCCACAGTTTATGAACCGGAGCGAACCGCCAGTGATCCTCGCGCATCTTCCGGGCGCTGATCGGATCCCCGCCGGTCAATGCCTTGAGGAGCGATTCATCCCAACGGCGCCCCTCCTCGACCTCCTGGCAGCTCACGAGGCGCCGCCCATGCAACGACGCCACCCCGGTTTCGTGCCGCTCGTTTCGACTCGCGAGAAGTAGGTTGCTCGGTGCCGGCCACCCGTAATCGTGACCGATCGCTTCGAGGAGCGTACCGACGAACGTGGATTTCCCGTTGGCGCCGGATCCGTGAAGGAAGAACAAAGCGTGTTCCCGGACCTCACCCGTCAGGGAGTAGCCAACGGCCCGCTGGAGGTACGCGGCGAGGTCTGCATCCCCGCCCATGATCTCCGACACGAACCGCTCCCACGTCGGGGCCTCGGCGGCAGGGTCGAAGGGGACGGGGACGATCTTCGTGATGAGGTCGCCTGGCGTGTGTGGGAGTAGCTCCCCTGTGCAGAGGTCGAGCACGCCATTCTCGACCCCCAAGCGCATCGGGTCGGCGTCGAGCTGGTCATGGTGGAGGGCTACGCCGGGTTGCGCCCGGGCGAGGTCCACGGCAGCGGCGAGGGCTCCCTTGCTCTCGGCCTTCTTCGCCCACGCTCGGGCTTCCTTCCGCTGCGCCTCGACCGTCTTCTTCAACTTCTCGGCGGCCTTTACCTCGCCCACGGCTTCGAGGCGAACCGCCTCCTCGGCCATCTTTGCGGTAGCGGCGTCCACCTCCTCGGGGATGGATCGTGCCGCCTCGGTCGCCAGCTCCACCATGCGGAGGTCGGCGCCTTCGAGGTTCCATCGCTTCCCGTCGAAGATGATCCACTTGCCCCACGTCGCGACATACCGAACACGGCCCGCGTTCCGATCGATCAACCGCTCCGCGTTGCCGGTGTCGGTCCAGGGATACCGGCGGTCCCACCCTTGGGCGTTCCTTGCGAGCCGCTCCAGCTCCCCCGGCCGTTCCTCGAACAGCGTGGAAATCTCCGGGTCCGCGCGGTACGCGTCGAGGGTCTCCTCCTCGCCCTTCCCCTCGTTGCGGAGGCGGCCGGCGAGTGACGCCGCGCTGTCGTGGCGCGACTTCGGTGCGGTCCCCTTGCTGGCCTTTGCCTTCGGTGCGGGCGCTTCGGCCAGGAGCGCATCCACGTCGAGGAGCTGCCCAGGGGCGGCCTCGATGGTCGCCACGGCGGCACGTTCCGGCGGACACGACGGCAGGAAGAACAGGGCCGCCTCATGGTTGCACTGCGGATCCGCCCCGCCTCCCAACTTCGCGTTGACGATGGACCAGAGCCGGGTGCGCTCCGCAGCGGAGATGGACCGAGGAGTCGGGAAGATCAGCCGGAACCGCCAGTCCCCGGGGCCCTTCGCGTTGTGGTTGTGCGAGGTGGCGACGATGCAGGCCGCGAGCGCCTGCGCCTTCTCACAGACCGCGAGTGCATCGTCCTTCGAGTCGGCGCGCTTGCCGAAGTCGAAGTCCATCACGAGCGCGTTGACGGTCTCCACGTCGGCCTTGCAGCGCTTGCCACCCTTGCGGAAGTCGGCAGGGACGAAGGCGGCGCCGTTTTTGTTGGGGCGGACCCGGTGCTCGCCGAGGAGATCACCCCACGTCGTCTCGCGCACGTCTAAGACGTCGGTGTCTTCCTGGTTCCGGAGGAGCGTGACGCGGATCGGGAGGTCGAAGGGATCGAGGGCTTCGGGCTGGAGGGCGGGGGCCGCGCTCATCGGTCGGGCTCCACCAGGTCGGCGGGGATCTCGACGCGAAGCGCCCTTCCGAAGTCGCGGGCGTAGCTCGCAGGGATCCGCCTCTTGCCGAGGCCGTGCCGGAGGTACTCCCGGCCGTTGCTCCCGAGCAGATCCCCGGCCTCGGCGACGGTGAGACCGCGCAACGCCAAGACGTCGAGCATCCAGGTTTTGAAGGAGTCGGCTTCGCCAAGGCCCGCGCGGGTTTCGTCGAGGTCGTTCAAACGCCGGAGCCACTCACGCGCGGCGTTCAACTCGCGGAAGTGCTCCAGCGCTAGGAGTTTCAAATCTTGGCGAAGGCCCTTCAGCCCCCAGCCGAGCGCCGCGAGGAACACGTCCTCGCCGGTGGGCTTGTCTCCTGTGTCGGTCGGTGGTACTTTTCGTGTCGCCATCGGTTTTCTCCTCGCCCCGCCCTCGGCTCCTTCCGAGGCGGGGCTTTTTCGTGTGGGGGTCAGGCGGCGGCCTGCTTCCGCGCGTCGAGGAAGCGGCGTAGGTCTGCGACATCGATCAGCCGTGCGCGGCCGACGTAGAACGCGCGGATCTCGCCAGCGGCGATCAGCTCGAAAACCTTCGTCCGGCCGACACCGATCATTCGCGCAGCCTGCTCCGGTCGAACTGCCATCGGGGTGTTGGTGTGTTCCTTTTCCAAGGGGCTCCTCCTGTGAACGGTGGCGGACTTGCCACCTTCCGCGAGAGTCGCAAATTCGAGACAACAACGCAACACTGTTTGTATAATTGCGTTATACACTGGCACGAGAGATGCACAACGCCGCCCAGCGAAGCGCATAACGCATTTATGGAGACAGAGACGGTCCCATAACGCATTTACAGGACCCGAGAGACGCCCGGGAGGTGGGCGCCCCGGTCCCACTCGCCCACGAAAAAGCCCCCTCGCCACGGTTGGACGAGAGGGCCTGGGACGGCCGGGATCCGTGGAGGTGCTACGCGCCCGCCTGCCGCAGCGGCACCACGTCGGCGCCCTTCCGCAAGTCGTCGAGGAAGTTGGCCCACGCCTGCATCATCTCGCGGCGCTCGGGAAGGAACGACGTGCGGTTGTAGGCGCGGCCGTTCGCATCCTGCACTCGATGTGCAAGCTGGTGTTCGATGAAGTCCGGCCGGAAGTGCAGCACTTCATCGAGCATCGTTCGCGCGGTCGCGCGGAAACCGTGCGCCACGGCATCATCGCTGCCGTACCCCAGGCGCTTCAACGCTGCGTTCAGCGTGTTGTTACTCATGGGACGGTCGCCTCCCCGTAGCGACGGGAAGACGTACCGGCCGCGCCCGGTGAGGACGTGCGCCTCGCGGAAGATCGCCACGGCCTGCGCCGCCAGCGGGACGACGTGATCCCGGCGGAGCTTCATCTTCGCGGCGGGAATCGTCCACGTCGCCGCGTCCAAGTCGATCTCGGACCATTCCGCCTGCCGCAGCTCCCCCGGCCGCACGAACACGAGCGGCGCGAGGCGCAGCGCCCATGCCGTCGTCGGCTGGCCCATGTAGCTGTCGATGGCGCGGAGGAGGGCGCCGAACTGCTTCGGCTCGGTGATCGCCGCGTGGTTCTTCTCCGGCGGCGAGCGCAGCGCCCCGCGAAGATCCCGCGTGGGGTCACTCGCGCATCGGCCGGTCTGCACCCCGAAGCGGAAGACCTCCCCCACGATCCAGAAGACCCGATGCGCGGTCTCGATCGTGCCGCGCTCCTCGATGCGCCGCAGAACCGCGAGGGCCTCGGGCGGCGTGATCTCCGCGAGGGGGCGCCGGCCCATCATCGGGAAGACGTGAACCTCCAGCCGCCGAAGCTGTCGCTCCCCGTGGGCGGGCACCCACTCGGAACGCTTGGTGGCGAACCACTCCCGTGCCACGGCCTCGAAGGTGTCCGCCCCCGTCGCCGCTCGGCGGTCCTCTTGCCGCTGCGCGCTCGGGTCGATGCCGTTGCGGAGGAGTTGCCGAGCGTCAGCCCTGCGATCCCGGGCCTCCTTCAAGGAAACCTCGGGGAAGGCCCCGAACGAGATCCGCTTCTCCTTTCCCCCGTGCCGGTACTTCAGCCGCCAGAGGCGCGCCCCCTTGGGGGTGACTTCGAGGTAGAGGCCCCCGCCGTCGAAGTGCTTCCCCGGACCCGCCGCCGTGATCGCTTTCGCCGTGAGCATTTCGATTCCCTTCCGGGGGCGCTTGCCCCCACGGGGCATCGCTTGCCCCTACCGATGCCCCCACGATGCCCTTCCTTGCCCCCGGATGTCAACGGACCCACCCGGACCCCAGCGGACGACGAAGGGGGCAGAAGGCACAAAAAAGCCCGCGATTCAGCGGGCTTGCAACTGCGTTATGAGGGGCGGCGGATTTTGGCGGACGCCCAAATGGTGGAGGCGGGGGGAATCGAACCCCCGTCCGAAAGTGCTCCACGCCTCGGCCCTACGTGCGTAGCCCTTGGTTTGATCACCGCCCGGGCGCCCAAGGGCTGGCTCCCGCGCGGAGTTCCCCGGATGGTACGGCCCTTCCGCGCCCGGGGCGTCTTGGAAGGGTCGGCCGGATTTGCTGACGGAGGTGACGATCGCTACCGGCTCGCGACCGGCCTCCGCGCTATGCGCTCGCCTTAGGCGGCGACAGCGAGCTCAACGTTGTCGTTGGCTTTTGTGCTTTGCCGACAGTGAATTTACGTGCTCCGTTGGCCAGCACGGCACGCGCCTCGGGCTTCGCTACCCTCGTCGAAACCAGATCGCCCCCTTGAAAGCCGGGGAGGCTTGCGGCCCCTCCTTTCGCGGCCGCTCGCTTCCATGAACCGCCGCCCAACCTATCCAGCCGAGGGGTGGTGTCAATCACCTTCGAGCCAGAAGGAGAACCGACCCGCGCCGCCGGGCATTTCCCGGCCACCATCCCCCGCGGGCCGTCCTCGAGCCCGCCGAATCGCGCGCCTCGCGGCTCGTCGCCAGCCCGATGGCCATGCCCAGCAGGAGCGGCGCCAGCAGGCCCAGCGCAACCGCGCCAAAGAGGCCCGCGTAACGCATGCCCAGGATCTCGCGCGATCCCCACGCACCGAACCGAACCGGCTCGGGGTTGGGCGGCATCACCTCCGGATGCTCGATGACCCTCCGGCGCGCCGCCTCCACGTCCAGTCCCTGGGCGGGGTGCGGGTAGAACTTCCGGTACCGCTTCTTGTCGACCTCGCCCATGGATGGATGACCCCCTTCCCATTCGAATGGCCAGTCCGGCGCGTCGGCGCAACGTCCACCAGGTCGCTCGCTCCGCCGCCGCGGGGTGCCCTCTTCGATCGCAAACCGGAATCGAGCGTGCTCTCCTTGCGCGGGCCCACGCCGCATGCTCCCATGGGGCCCGCCTCGACTCGGACGTGCACGCCCACGACGGGCGAAGGGTCCCAAAGGTGGCGGCGGCCATGCTCCGCCACGATCCGACCCCGGCATGCCCGCGTGGAGCGCCATCGGCCGGACGACCGATGGAAACGGGAGCAGCCATGCGGATCACCGACCCCATCCCCCGCAAACCCACGACCCCCGCCGAGACGGTGACGGTGCGCTTCTGCGGCGATTCCGGCGACGGCATGCAGCTCTCCGGCGCCGAGTTCGCCAGGTCCTCGGCCCTCGCCGGCAACGACCTGCGGACCTTCCCCGACTTCCCCGCGGAGATCCGCGCGCCCACCGGCACCCTCGCCGGCGTCTCGGGCTTCCAGATCCAGTTCTCGAGCAGCCAGGTGTTCACGCCGGGCGATCGCCCCGACGTGCTGGTGGCGATGAACCCCGCCGCCCTGCGCACGAACCTCGCCGACCTGCGGCCGGGCGGGACGCTGATCGTGAACGAGGGGGCGTTCACCCCGGCGAACGTGAAGAAGGCGGGCTATCCCGCGAGCCCCCTCGAGGACGGCAGCCTCGCCTCGTACGCCGTCCACCGCCTGGACATCTCCAAGCTGACCGACACCGCGCTGCACGGGAGCGGCCTCTCCACCAAGGAGATCTCCCGCTCGAAGAACATGTTCGCGCTGGGCCTGATGCTGTGGCTCTACCAGCGCCCCCTCGATCCGGTGCTCGCGCACCTGCGCGCCCGCTTCGGCAAGCGCCCGGAGATCCTCGCCGCGAACGAGAAGGTGCTCCGCGCCGGCCACGCCTACGGCGAGACGGCGGAGCTCTTCCCCCGCACCTACGAGGTGAAGCCTGCGGCGATCGAGCCGGGCCTGTACCGCGCGGTCTCGGGCAACCAGGCGCTCGCGCTCGGCTTGATCGCGGCGACGAAGCTTTCGGGGCTGAAGGGCTTCTTCGGCAGCTACCCGATCACGCCGGCCTCGGACGTGCTCCACGAGCTGGCGAAGCACAAGAACTTCGGCCTCACCACCTTCCAGGCGGAGGACGAGATCGCCGCCGTCTCCGCCGCGATCGGCGCGTCGTTCGGCGGGAGCCTCGGCATCACTGCCTCCTCGGGGCCGGGCATCGCCCTGAAGCAGGAAGCGATCAACCTCGCCGTGATGGTGGAGCTGCCCCTGCTGGTGATCGACGTGCAGCGCGGCGGCCCCTCCACCGGCCTCCCCACCAAGACGGAGCAGGCGGATCTCTGGCAGGCGATCTTCGGCCGCAACGGCGAGTCGCCGGTTCCGGTGATCGCGCCGTGCACGCCGAGCGACTGCTTCGCCGCCGCGATCGAGGCGGCCCGGATCGCGGTCCGCTACATGACGCCGGTCTTCCTCCTCTCCGACGGATCGCTGGCGAACGGCCACGAGCCCTGGAAGGTGCCGGACGTGGCGGCGCTCCCGCCCATCGAGGTGAAGCGCCGGACGGATCCCGAAGGCTTCCTCCCGTACCAGCGCGACGAGGCGACGCTGGCCCGCGCGTGGGTGGCGCCGGGGACGCCGGGGCTCGAGCACCGGATCGGCGGCCTGGAGAAGGACGCCCTCACCGGCGCGGTCTCCTACGATCCGGCGAACCACGAGGCGATGGTGGCGCAGCGCGCGGCCAAGATCGAGAAGGTGGCCGAGGACTACCCGCCCTCGCAGGTCGACGGCCCCGTGTCGGGCGACCTGCTCATCGTGGGCTGGGGCTCGACCTACGGCGCGATCCGCTCGGCGGTGGGCGAGCTGCGCCAGAAGGGGCGGCAGGTCTCGCACCTGCACCTGCGCCACCTGAACCCGCTCCCGCGCGATCTCGGGCCCATCCTGCGCAGCTTCCGCAAGGTGGTCGTCCCCGAGCTGAACCGAGGGCAGCTCTGCGAGATCCTCCGGGCCCGCCATCTGGTGGACGCGCGATCGATCTCGAAGGTGCAGGGCAAGCCGTTCCACGCGTCGGAGCTGGTCGCGCGGATCGAAGAGGCCATCGGATAGCTCGTCTTCTGCGACGCCAGCCTCGCTTGCCGAGGTGGGCCACCTCCACACGGGAGCAAGAATGTCCGTCACGCTGACCAGGAAGGATCTCCAGACCGACCAGGACGTGCGCTGGTGCCCGGGCTGCGGCGACTACGCGATCCTCGCGTCGGTGCAGAAGGTGCTCCCGGAGCTGGGGATCCCGAGGGAGAAGTTCGTCTTCGTCTCGGGGATCGGCTGCTCGAGCCGCTTCCCGTACTACATGAACACCTACGGTTTCCACACCATCCACGGGAGGGCGCCGGCGATCGCCACCGGCCTCAAGGCGACCCGCCCCGACCTCCAGGTGTGGGTGGTGACCGGCGACGGCGACGCCCTCTCCATCGGCGGCAACCACTTCATCCACGTGCTCCGCCGCAACGTGGGCGTGAAGATCCTCCTCTTCAACAACCGCATCTACGGCCTGACCAAGGGCCAGTACTCGCCCACCTCGGAGGCCGGCAAGAAGGCGAAGTCGACGCCCTTCGGATCGATCGACACCCCGCTGGATCCCGTCCGCCTCGCGCTGGGCGCCGGCGCCAGCTTCGTCGCCCGCTCGATCGACGTCGAGGCCGCGCACCTGCAGGGGATCCTGCACCGGATGGCCCGGCACGAGGGCGCGGCGCTGGTGGAGATCTACCAGAACTGCAACGTCTTCAACGACGGCGCCTTCGCACAGCTCACGAACAAGGAGACGAAGGCGAACACCCAGCTCCGCATGGAGCACGGCAAGCCCCTCACCTTCGCCGGCGGCACCAAGGGGATCCGCCTGCGCGGCCTCGAGCCGGAGGTGGTGGAGGTGGGACCGGGCGGCGTGCCGGAGAGCGAGCTCCTGGTGTGGGACGAGAAGGCCCCCGCCGCCCTCGCCTACCTGATGGCGAGCCTCCCGGCGGGCTTTCCCACCCCGATCGGGATTTTCCGCGCCGAGGAGCGCCCCGCCCACCACGAGCTCGAGGAGGAGCAGCGGCACCGGGTGACGGAGGAGCGCGGCGAGGGGGATCTCGCCCGGCTCCTCACCTCGGGAGACACCTGGCTCGTCGAATGAGCCGCCGCCGCGGCGCACCTTCCACTTCCCGACGACGCGCCCCGGCCGGGCGTTGAGATTCCGCCGAGCGCCCACCACCTTGGCGGGATGCCGAGAGAGACGAGGACCCCGGCCGGGACGGACGCACCTCCGCCCCTGGGCGCGCGGCGCGCCTTGGCGGAGCGCTGGTCCTTCGGCGTGTGGGCGCCGAAGGCCGATAATCTCTTCCTCGAGGTGCGCCGCGCCCGCGACGGGGGCAGGGCCGAGCGGGTCGCGCTGGAGCGAAGGGGCGAGTTCTTCACCGCCACTTTGGACGGGCTCGCCCCGGGTGACCTCTACTCCTACGTGTTTCCGGACGGGAGGCGCCGCCCCGACCCCAGGTCGCGGCGGCAGCCCGAGGGCGTGCACGGCCCCAGCGCGCTGGTGGACCTCGCGGCGCTCCCCCGCCGGCCCCTCGAGCGCCGCGTGCCGGTGGCGGACTGGGTGATCTACGAGCTGCACGTGGGGACGTTCACGCCCGAGGGGACCTTCGACGGCGTCATCAGCGCGCTCGGCTACCTGCGAAACGAGCTGGGCGTAGACGCGATCGAGATCATGCCGGTGGCGTCGTTCCCCGGCACGCGGAATTGGG
>DATMSB010000003.1:0-7890 GCA_035565615.1 Vulgatibacter sp.
GAGGCCGATCTGGGCGCGTCGCTGCAGGACGACCTCGGGAGCGAGGGGGAGGCGCCGTCGGGGTTTCCCGAGGCCGGCGCCCCGCCCACGCCGCCCAAGCTCCCCAGGCGGGAGCGGCGCAGCGCCCTCACCGACGAGGACAAGGCCTTCCTCGAGCGGGTCTTCGGCACCATCGCCGATCGGAAGGGCGAGCTCCTCGTCGAGGCGCGCACGCCCCGCAGATCGCGGGTGGGAAGGGATCTGATCAACACGCCGGAGGGGAAGCTCCAACTCCTGCGCGACGAGCTGCGCAGCCGCGAGGCGCAGATCGCGCGGCTGTCGGAGATCTGGGCGATCCGGGAGCGGGAGCTCGCCCAGAGCGACGATCGGCTCCACGAGAAGGAGGTCGAGATCCAGGGCCTCAAGATGAAGGCCGAGGATCTCGTGGCGCGGCTCGCCGAGGCGCGAGGCCTCTTCCACCGCAAGGAGCGCGAGCACGGCCAGGCGGTCGACGAGATGCTCCAGCGCCAGTTCGCGCAGGAGAAGGAGCTCATCGAGGTCGTCGCCGGGAAGGAGAAGGAGCTCGACGGCCTCCGCCGCGAGCTGGCGAACCGGGAGTCCGAGCTCACCGAGCAGACGGCGGCCCTCGAGGATCTGGCGAGGAAGAGGGACGAGGCGATCCGGGAGCGGGATCTGGCGGTGGAGGAGGGGATGCGCCGGGAGGGCGAGCTCCTCCGGGCCCTCGCCGGCGCCCAGGTCTCGCAGGCGCTGGCGGAGCGGGGCGCCGCCCGGACCCTCAACGAGCGGGACCGCCGCGCCGCGGAGGACGCCGCCCGGCGCGCGGCGGAGCGGCGCGCGCTGCGCGAGGAGGTGGAGCGCGCGGAGAGGGCCGGCGCCTCTCTCGAACACGAGCTCCGCCAGGCCCGCGCGAGGCTGGAGGAGGTCGCCTCCCGAGGTGCCGGCCGCGAGGCGGAGGCCGCCGCCCTCCTCGGGGACGCCGCCGCCGAGCGGGCGCTCCTGGGCGAGTCCCTGCTCGCGGCGGAGATCGAGCTCCACGAGACGGTGGGGCTCGCCGAATCCCTGCGGATCCAGCGCGACGGCATCGTCCAGTCGCTGGGGCTGCGCCTGGAGGATCGGGAGCATCGGATCTCGCTCCTCGAGGAGGAATTGGCCTCGATGCGGGAGCTCCTCCAGCGCCGGGAGGAGGAGCTCGCCGGCGAGCTGGCGGAGCGGCTCGAGCAGATCGGCGGGCTCGAAGGCGAGCTCGAGGTGCTGCGGGCCGAGCGCGAGGAGCTGGAGGCGGAGCTGCGCGGCGCGCTCGACGAGGCGCGCGCGGAGGCCGAGTCCCTCCGGGGCGAGCTGGCCACCGCCGCGGCCGAGCGCGACGCCGCCCGGGCCGAGGTCGCCGCACGCTTCGTCGAGCTGGAGGGGCTCCGCGAGGAGCAGGAGGCCCTGCGAGCGGAGCTGGAGCGGACGTCGTCGAGCCTGTGCTCCGCCGAGGCCGAGCTGGCGTCGGAGCGGTCGGCGCGGGGCGAGGTCGCCGCCCGGCTGAACGAGGTGCAGGGCGAGCTGACCGCCCGAGCGGGAGAGCTGGAGGAGGCCCGCGGCGCGCTGGCCGAGCGGGAGGAGGAGCTCGCCGTCGTCCGCGCTTCGGTCGCCGAGCGGGAGGCGCAGATCACCCGGGAGCTCGCGGACGCCCACGCCCGCGCCGCCGACGCGGAGGGGAGCGTGGTCTCCCTCCAGAGCGAGCTCGCCGCGAAGGAGGAGCGCTGGGTCGCGGATCTGAACGAGCGCACCGAGGCGATCGGAGAGCTGGAGGCCAGGCTCCACGCGGCGGAGGCCCAGGCCCGCCGGGCGGAGGAGGAGCTTCGCCGCGCGCTCGGCGCGAAGAGCGAGGCCCTGCGCGCCGCCGAGCTCGAGGTCCAGCGCCTCGAGGCCGAGAAGACCCAGGCCCAGCGGGCCCACGAGCTCGAGGTGGCGGCGCTCCGGGCGCAGCACGCGGAGGTGGCCCGGGAGGCGGAGTCCCTCCGCAGCGCCACCGCCGGGCTCACCGAGCAGCTCGACGAGGCGGAGGCGCTGCGGGCCCAGGCCGAGAAGGAGTGGAAGGCGTCCGCCGCCCGCAAGGACGCCCGCCTCGCCGAGCTCACCGCCCAGCTCGGCGCGGATCGGGACGCGTTCCGCAAGCGCGAGGAGGAGCTCCGCCGCCAGGTGGAGGAGCTGCAGGCGGCGGCCGAGCTGGCCCGATCCGACGCGGCCCGCGAGCTCGAGGCGCGGGATCGCGCCGTCCAGGAGCTCGAGGTCCAGGCCCGCGCCGGCGCGCGGAAGGTGGAGGAGTTGGAGCGCGCCCTCGCCGAGACCACGGAGGAGAAGTCCCGAGAGGCGAGCGAGCTGCAGGAGCGGATCGCGCAGCTCGAGGCGAGGCTCGGAGAGGCGACCACGCGGCTCACCGCCGCGTCCCGGGGCAAGCGCGAGGCAGACGCCCGCGTGGCGCGGGAGGTCGAGGACCTGTCCGCGCGCCACCGCGCCGAGCTCGAGCGCCGGGATCAGCAGCGGAGCATCGAGGTCTCCCGCCTCCAGGCGGCCCTGCAGGAGAAGACCAAGGCGCTCAAGGTCGCGGAGCTGGAGCTCGCCCGGATCAAGGCCCGGCTCGCGCGCGAAGGGGAATCCAACGTCGCGGTCGCCATGCCCCGGCCCCAGGCGCCGAAGCAGGAGGAGCCGGTCGCCCTCGACATCGAGGTCGAGGTGGAGAAGGCGTGAGGCTCGGCCTGCTGGCGACGGCGCTGCTTCTCGGCGCGCTCGCCTGCGACGACGTCTTCCTGGACGGCCCCGAGCGGCTCCCGCCCCCCAGGCGGTGCCCCGCCGGCTACGAGCTCGACCCCGACCTGGCGCGGTGCGTGCCCCGGCGCTGCGTCGACGACGACGCGTGCGAACCCGATCGGCGCTGCGACCTCGTCCTCGGGGAGTGCGTCCCCTGCGAGGAAGGCGCCTGCTTCGAAGGGTGATCAGCCGCTGGCGCGCTCGCGGGGCTGGACCGGCGCGAGGACGCGCAGGGAGGGGTCTCCGCCCGAGGCGTGGGCGCGCCCCTTCGGCGGGCCCCGCAGGTGGGGCCCGAACGCCGTGGAGCGGTTTCGCCCCTCGCGCTTGGACGCGTAGAGCGCCAGGTCCGCCGCCTCGAGGAGGCCGTCCACGTCGTCGGCGTCGTCGGGGAAGGACGCGTGCCCCACCGACACCGTGATCCGCCCGCCGGGCTGGGCCTCTCCCCCGGGGAAGGTCGCCCGCTCGACGAGGCGCCGCAGCTTCTCCGAGGCGACGGTGGCCTCGGCCCGGGGGACGTTGGGGAGGATCACGCAGATCTCCTCGCCGCCGAAGCGAGCCACCGTGTCCACCCGACGCACGTTCGCCTGGAGGATCCGCGCGATCTCCTGGAGGACCACGTCGCCGGTGGCGTGGCCGCAGGTGTCGTTGAGGTTCTTGAAGTGATCGATGTCGATCATGGCGACCGACAGGGGCGTCTTGTATCGGCGGGCCCGCATCACCTCGAGATCGAGCTTGGCGAAGAAGTGGCGGCGGTTGTGGAGGCCCGTGAGCGGATCCGTGAGCGACAGCTTCACCGTCTGCTCGAAGAGGCGGGCGTTCGAGATCGCGAGGGCCGCCTGGCCGCCGATGTTGCGGAGGAGCTCGACGTCGCCCACGGTGAAGGGGTCGGACTCCGCCCGGGAGAAGACGAGGAGCCCCTCCACCCGATCCTTGTGCTTCATGGCCACCGTGAGGAGGGTGCCGTCCTTCGGCGCCCAGCCCAGCCCCTCCAACCGGCTGCGATCCATCGGGATCGCCTGGGTGATGGCGTGCTCCCGGCTCTGCACCACCTGCCTGCACGTCTCGTCGGTGAAGGGCAGGCGGATGCCGCTGGGATCCAGGGCGGGGAGGAAGCCGAAGGTGGTGCGCACCACCAGGGCGGACTGCTCCTCGTCCACCTGGAGGATCGCGAAGGACTCGAAGTTGCGGGTGGCGCCGATGAGCTCGGTGAGCCGCCGGAAGAGCTCGTCCAGCTCGAGGGTGGAGGTGAGGGAGCGGGTGACGTCGTGGAGGAGCGTCAGCTCGTTCAGCCGGGCCTCGAGCCGTAGGTTCGCGAGCTCGACCGCCCTGGCGTCGAAGTGGGACGCGGGGGTGGCCTCGGTGCCCCCTTCCACCCGCTGTGACTCGCCGAGCGAGTGGAGGGCCGCCTCGACCACGGCGAGGTCGTCCGCCTCGTCGCCGACGGGCACCGGGAGGATGCCCCGATCCTCCAGCTCCCTGGCGTGTCGCACGATCTCGGCGATGCGATCCGGCAGGCGGCGATCGCGGGCCCGCCGGGCGAGGGCGGTGGCGGAGAGCGCGGACGCCAGCGACGCCCCGAGCACCCACGGCACGGGGCCGCCCGCAACCGCCGCGACCATCGTGGCGACGAACGCGCCGATCGCGCCGCCCGAGAGTGCAGCGATCCCCATCCGCATCGCAGGTGTCTTCAATCTCACTACGCTTCGTTCCCCGCGCTCGGCTCCACGGCCGGCCCCCGCCGGCGTCGTGTGCGAGCGCGGGGACACTAGCAGTCCCGGCCTCGTCCCGCCAAGCGCGGATCTCGGCGGGCCTGCCGGGGCCCGGGAGGGCCGCGGCAAGGGCGGGCCTCCCGCCCGCCGGGATCGCCGCGGACGGTCGGCCGTCCCGGCCCGGGAGCGGCCGCCTCGACCGCACCGTGCCCGCGCCGCACCCGCGCTCGCGGCCCCGGTCCGTTCCCCGGTATCCTGCCCGAAATGGATCTCTTCCTGCGCAGCGACCGCCTGGCCCGGGAGGGCTTCGTCCACGGCTTCTCGACCCGGACCGGAGGGGTCTCCGGGGGGCCCTTCGCCTCGCTGAACCTGGGGCCAACGGCCGGCGACGACCCCGCTGCGGTCGAGGAGAACCACCGCCTGCTCGCGGCCGCGGCCGGCTTCCCCCGAGCGGACCTGCGCCTGGTCCACCAGGTCCACGGCGACCGGGTGCTTCGCCTGGGCGGCTGGGAGCCGCCGCCCGCCGGGGCCGAGGCGGACGCGATCCTGGCCACGGCGCCGGGGATCGCCCCGGCGGTGCGGACCGCCGACTGCGTCCCGATCCTCCTGGCCCATCCGCGGACGGGGCGGGTCGCCGCCGTCCACGCCGGGTGGCGGGGCGCGAGGCTCGGGATCGCCCGGAAGACCGTTCGGGAGATGGCCGCGGCGGGCACGCCCGCGGGGGAGCTGGTGGCGTCGATCGGCCCCGCCATCGGCAGGTGCTGCTACGAGGTCTCGGCGGATCTGGCCGAGGACTTCGTCGCCTCGTATGGATCTCGGGTGGCCGACGGCAGGCGGCTCGACCTGCGGGAGGTGGTGCGGCTGCAGCTCACGGGCGCCGGGATCCCGGCGCCCGCGGTGGATCTCGTGGGGAGTTGCACCGCCTGCCATCCCGAGGCCTGGTTCAGCCACCGGCGCGATCGCGGACGCACCGGCCGGCACCTCTCCTTCATCCGAGCCGCGTGAAACGAGGGGTAGGGTGAACCGAAGGTGGCGAGAGGGTCGACACCCGGGACGTCGGGCGCATCGCCGCGCTCGCCCCGGACGCCCGCGAAAGGCGCGCGGCGGGACGGCGGAAGGGCGGAAATTCCTCCCTCCGGGCGGCCTCCGTATCCACACCTTCCGGGCGGGTGGGTTTCTTGACACCCCAGGGACCGGCTCCTAGCATCCCAGCCCAAATCCACAGGTTTTTCGGGGATCTTTCGCCTCTTGAAACGACGCCTCACCCCATGGCTCGCAGCCCTCCTCTCGGCGGCCCTCCTGGCCTGCGCACACGCGCCGGCCCCGGCACCCGTGAGCGCCGACGAGCTTCGCGCCCTGCGCGAGGAGGTGGCGGCGCTCCGCGCGGAGCGGGAGCAGGACGAGCGCAAGATCCGTGCGCTCGAGGCGCTCCTCGCCACGGCGCCGGCCCCGCCCTCCGAGCCGGTGGTGGTGCAGGACGCCCGGGTCTTGACCCTCCCCCAGCTCGAGACGATCCGCCTCGTCCCTCCGGAGAAGGACGGCCTCCACGAGGCCGACGCCGAGGAGGACTCGTTCATCTTCATCGCCGACGGCGGCCCCGGCCCGTCCCGTTCCGGGGCGAAGGCCCCCGCCACCCCGAGGCGGCGCACCGGCGGCCCGGGCGCCGCGCCCGCGCTGCCGGTGGACGTGGAGCTCGCGGATCCGGACGAGCCGGCGGGCGCGCGCTTCGACGAGGGGATCGCCGCCCTGGAGGCGGGAGAGGCCGGCAGGGCGATCGAGGTCCTCGAGGCCTTCGTCCGCGCCTCGCCGCGCGATCCCAGGGCCGACAACGCCGTCCTCGCCATCGGCGACGCCTGGCTCGCGCTGGACAGGCCGGGCAACGCCCTGCAGTCCTTCGAGCGCGTGGTCCGGGACTACCCCGCCGGCGACGTGGTGCCGGAGGCGCTGCTGCGATACGGAGAGACCTGCAGGAACCTGGGCCGCGAGGCGGCCGCGCGGGCCGCGTTCGAGCGGCTCGTTCGAGATCATCCGGCGAGCATCGCCGCCACCCGCGCCGAGCTCCACCTCGCCGCTCGATGAAGGAAGAAGGAGGAGCCGCCATGCGTCGCACCCTCGAAAGATTCTCCGCCCTCGCCATCGGCGTGCCGGCGCTGCTCCTCATGATCCCGGCCGGCGCCCAGGAGCGGGCCGGCGGCGACGTGGTGGAGATGCCCGATCTGGCCGGCGATCCCTCCCACCGCGACTTCGGCGGCGCGCCGGAGGACGTGGAGGTGGTGACCGGCGACGAGGAGGAGGTGGCCGATCCCGGAGACGCCCCCAACCTCCCCGGCCGCAAGCACGTGGTGGAGAAGGGTGACACGCTCTGGGATCTCTCGGAGAGGTACCTGGGCAGCCCGTGGTACTGGCCCAAGGTCTGGTCCTTCAACCCGCAGATCGAGAACCCCCACTGGATCTATCCGGGCGACGAGGTCCGCCTGGGGACCGGGGAGGCCGAAGCGGTGGCTGCCGCCCCCGGCGAGCCGGCGCCCGCGCCCGAGGACGAGATCGTCGAGGAGGACGAGGTCAGCGTGGCCGGCCAGATCGGCTTCCAGGGGCCGACGACCATCCGGGTGCCGGCGGTGGGCTTCGCCACCTCGGAGCAGCTCGGATCCGCGGGGGCGATCGCCCGATCCTTCGAGGAGAAGGAGCTCCTCCACGAGGGCGACCGGGTCTACCTGGAGATGGCGAACCGAGGCGCGGTCCGCGTCGGCGATCGCATGGTCGTCTTCCGCGAGGAGGACGCCGTGCAGCATCCGGAGACCGGCGCCCGCCTGGGCTCCATGGTGCGGATCCTCGGCGCGGTGCGGATCGTCTCCGCCGACGCCCGGCAGAAGTACGTCACCGGCGTGATCGAGCGCTCGATCCTCGAGATCACCCGCGGCGATCGGGTGGGGCCGGCGGGGGTGGAGCTCTCCCGCCAGGTGGATCCGGTGGCGCCGGCGCGGGACGTCTCGGGCATCATCGCCGCCACCCTGGAGGAGGAGATCGCGGAGCTGGCCCAGGGGCACTTCGTGATCCTGGACCGTGGGACCCGCAACGGGGTCACGCGGGGCAACACCCTCGACGTGATCCGCGCCAGCGACGGCCTGGAGGACGACGGCCTTGAGGCGCGCTTCGACGAGGACATCCCGGCGGAGAGCATCGGGCAGGTCCTCGTCGTGGACGCCCGGGAGTCGACCTCCGTGGCGGTGGTGCTGCGCTCGCTCCGCGAGCTGCGGCGCGGCGATCGGGTGGAGATGCGCACCGCCCGGGCGACGAGGTGATCGCGTGGATCGACGAGCGGCGATCGTTCTCGGCGTGATCTTCGGCGGGCTCTTCCTGTCGCTATTCGCGTTCCTGGTCTTGG
>DATMSB010000004.1:0-17998 GCA_035565615.1 Vulgatibacter sp.
GGGTGATCTACGATCCGGAGGCGGTCGCCCTGGAGGAGACCACCGAGGACTACGCGAAGGAGCGGCGCCGCCGGGTGCGGATCGCGGCGGGGAACTTCCAGGCGCTGGGGCTCGTCGGCGGGCTGCTCGATCCGCGGCAGGGGTTCGCGTCCTTCGCGTTCTTCTCGCACAAGCTGCTGCGCTGGATGGCGCCGCTCTTCCTGGTGGGGCTGCTCGCCTCCAGCGCGTGGCTCTTTCCGGAGCCGCTCTACGCCGCCGCCCTCGGCTTCCAGATCTGCTTCTACTGGCTCGCCGCGATCGGCTGGGCCGTCCGGCTCCCCGGTGCGCTGGGCCGGCTCGCCTCGCTGGCGCGCTACTTCGTGGAGATGAACGTCGGCATGGCCCACGGATTCCTTCGATGGATCGCAGGCACGCAGAAGGTCACCTGGCAGCGGACCGCCCGGGCGTGAGCGGCGCGGGGCGCAGGCCGGCGGTGGCGATCCGTCGGTGCAGGGTCCGGGCGGCCGCGTGCCGATCGGGGCGGGATCCGCGCCAGAGGCGGGATCTCCCGCTTGCGCGGCGCGGGGCGGTTGAGGTGAGGTGCCGCCCATGATCCTGCGCGGACGAATCGTCACCCTCGAGCCCGGCGCCCCCGACGCCGTGGCGGTCGCCTTCGACGGAGGCCGCGTCGTCGCCGTGGGCGACCTGGCGGCGTGTGCGCGGGCCCTCCCCGGAGCCCCCGTGCGGGATCTGGAGAGCGCCGTGGTCCTCCCGGGCCTCTGCGACGCCCACGGCCACCTCGCCGGGCTGGGGCAGGTGCGCGCTCAGATCGACCTGCGCGGCACCACGTCCTGGGACGAGGTGGTGGAGCGGGTGGCGAAGGGCGCGCCGGAGGAGGGGTGGGTCGTGGGCTTCGGCTGGGATCAGACCAGGTGGTCGCCGGCGGAATTCCCGAGGCACGAGCAGCTCTCGGCGGCGCTCCCCGACAGGCCGGTGGTCCTCTCCCGGATCGACGGGCACGCCCTCGTCACCAACGCCGCCGGGCTGCGCCTCGCGGGGATCGATCGGAACGTCGCGGATCCGGAGGGAGGCCGGATCGTCCGCGACGAGGCGGGAGCACCCACCGGCGTCCTGGTGGACGCCGCGATGGATCTGATCCAGCGCGCCATCCCCCCGCCGACCGATGGCGACCGGGAGCGCCTCTTGCTCGACGCCCTGCGGGCCTGCGCCGAGGTGGGGCTCACCGCGGTGCACGACGCGGGCATGGACGGCGCCTCACTGGCGATCGCGGAGCGCCTGGACGCCGAGGGGCGGCTGCCCCTGCGGGTGTACGCGATGGTGCACGGGCAGGAGGACGGCGCCCTAGAGCGCTGGCTCGAGCGCGGCCCCCACCGCGGCGACGGGCTCACGGTGCGGGCGGTGAAGCTCTACCTGGACGGCGCCCTGGGGAGCCGGGGGGCGAGGTTCTGCGAGCCTTACGACGACGACCCGGGCAACCGGGGCCTCGAGCTGATCCCCGCGGCGCGGCTGCGCGAGCTGCTGCCCCGGATCGATCGGGCGGGCTTCCAGATCGCCATGCACGCCATCGGCGACGCCGCCAACGCCCAGGCCCTCGACGCGCTGGAGGCGTGCGGGATCGGCCGCGCCTCCAGGCCGAGGATCGAGCACGCGCAGGTGCTGCGGCTCGCCGACGTCCCCCGCCTCGCGAGGATCGGCGCGATCGCCTCGATGCAGCCCACCCATTGCACCGCCGACATGGCGTGGCTGCCGGCGCGGCTCGGCCCGACGCGCCTTCCCGGCGTCTCCGCCTGGCGGACCCTCGCCGACGCCGGCGTGCCGCTGGCGTTCGGGAGCGACTTCCCCATCGAGTCCCCCGACCCGCGCAAGGGGCTCTACGCCGCCATCACCCGCCAAGACGAGGCGGGCATGCCGCCGGGAGGCTTCTTCCCGGGCGAGCGGCTCGATCCGCTCGCGGCGCTCGCCGCGTTCACCGAGGGCGCGGCCTTCGCCGCGTTCGAGGAGGCCTCCGCCGGCCGGATCGCGATCGGGATGCGGGCCGACTTCACCGTGCTCGGCGTCGATCCGAGGACGGCGCCGCCGGACGAGATCCTGGAGGCGCCGATCCTCGCCACCATCGTCGGAGGTCGCTTCGTCGTCGATCGCGCCGGTTGATCCCGCCGTCCGCCTCACCGAAAGGCGGTAGAGGCGGCGGCCCCGACGCGCTGGCGCCGAGGCCTCGAGCGCGTTCGCACGCGGTCGGGGGCCTCGCAGGCCGGAGACGCCGGAGCGGGCGGTCGGTCGTTGACGACTCGCCGGCGCGCACGTATCGTCGGGGAACGCCCGTTCAGCGCCTCCCCATGACCGTCCGCCGCTACCGCCTCCAGGCGCCCGCGCCTGCGACCCTTCGGATCGACTACGCCTCCCAGCTCAACGCCGAGCAGCTCGCGGTGGTCGAGGCGCCGGCGGCGCCCGTGCTGGTGATCGCGGGCGCCGGCTCGGGCAAGACCCGCACCCTCGTCTACCGGCTGGCCCGGATGCTGGAGAGCGGGATCGCGCCGGAGGAGATCCTCCTCCTCACCTTCACCAACCGGGCGGCGTGGGAGATGCTCGATCGGTCCGCCACCCTGGTGACCGAGCTCCCCGGCGTGGACGTGCGGCGGATCGCGGGCGGCACCTTCCACTCGGTGGGGCACCGGATCCTGCGGGAGCACGCCGAGCGATTGGGGTTCGAGCGCTCCTTCGGCGTCCTCGACCGGGAGGATCAGGCCGACCTCCTCGCCTCGTGCGCCGCCGAGCTCGGCGTGGTGGTGGCGGAGCGGCGCTTCCCCAAGGCGGACGTGGTCGCCAACCTCCTCTCCCTCTCCATCAACCTGCAGCGACCGCTGGCGGAGGTGATCGCCCGGCGCAAGCCCCAGTTCGGCCCCCTCACCGAGGCGATCGAGCGGGTGGCGGAGCGGTACGCCGAGCGGAAGCTCGAGCTCGACGTGATGGACTTCGACGACCTGCTGGTGCAGTGGAAGCGCCTGCTCGATCGGCACCCGCCGGTGCGAAAGGCGCTGCAGGATCGCTTCCGCTGCATCCTCGTCGACGAATACCAGGACACCAACCGGCTCCAGGGCGAGCTGGTCGATCGGCTCGCGGCCGTCCACCGCAACCTCACCGTGGTGGGCGACGACGCCCAGTCGATCTACTCCTTCCGCGGCGCCGACTTCTCCAACGTCCTCGAGTTCCCGGCGCGCTATCCGGAGTGTCAGATTCACAAGCTGACGGCAAACTATCGGTCCACCCCCGAGATCCTGGCGCTCGCCAACGCCAGCATCGCCCGCAACGTGCGGCAGTACCCCAAGGAGCTGCGCTCCGTCCGCGAGCCGGGCGGCGCGCTGCCCGCGCTGGTGCCGGCGCGGGACGCGGTGCAGCAGGCGGCGTTCATCGCCCAGCGGGTCCTGGAGCTGCGGGACGAGGGGATCCCCCTGCAGGAGATCGCGATCCTCTACCGGGCCCACGCGCAGTCGATGGAGATCCAGATCGAGCTCTCCCGCCGCGGGATCCCCTTCGTGGTGCGCAGCGGCGCGCGCTTCTTCCAGCAGGCCCACATAAAGGACGTCCTCGCGTTCCTGCGGGTGGCGTCCAACCCCGCCGACGAGCTCTCGTTCAAGCGGATGGTGCGGCTCTTCCCGGGCATCGGCTCCGGCTCGGCCGACGGGCTGTGGAGGGTCTTTCGCGAGGCCCGCTCCGCCGGCGCGTCCGTGGCGGAGGCGCTGCGCGACCCGAGCCTCGCGGCGCAGACGGTCCGCAAGGGGAGGGCGGGGTGGGAGCGGTGCCGCGGGATCCTCGAGGAGCTGATCGCGCCGCTCCTCCAGGCGTCGCCCTCCGAGTCGATCCACACCGTGCTCACCAAGGCGTACGAGGAGTACCTCTACTCTCAGTATCCAAACGCGGATACACGCCTGGAGGACCTCCGGCAGCTCGCCGACTACGCCCTCCAGTATCCGGACGTGGGCTCGTTCCTCGCCGAGGTCTCCCTCCTCACCGACCTCTCCGGCGAGGAGGGGACCCCCGCCACCGAGCCGGACGAGTTCCTCACCCTCTCCAGCGTCCACCAGGCCAAGGGCCTGGAGTGGCGCGCGGTCTTCGTGGTGTGGCTCGCAGACGGCAGCTTCCCGTCCGGCGCCTCCCTTCGCGACGCGGAAGGGGAGGAGGAGGAGCGCCGCTGCTTCTACGTGGCGATCACCCGCGCCCGGGACGAGCTCTACCTCACCTACCCGATGCTCTCCGCTCCCCGCGACGGCGAGCGCCTCATCCTCCGGCCGTCGCGCTTCCTCACCGAGCTCCCGGAGGGCGAGGTCTCCGTGGAGAAGTGGAGCCTCGACGAGGAGCCCCAGCCCTCGACCCTGGCGCCCCTGCCGCGACCCGCCGCGTTCCCCGGGCCCCCCGTCGCCGCGCTTCCGTCGCCCGACGCCGACCCCGACGACGACCTGGACGTCTGAACCGGAGGCGGGGGAATCGTTCCACCCGGCGCGAAAAGGCGAAGGCCCCGATTCCTCGAGGAAATCGGGGCCCGATCTGGTGGGCGATGCTGGTTTCGAACCAGCGACCCCCGCCGTGTGAAGACGGTGCTCTACCGCTGAGCTAATCGCCCGCAATCGTTGCGGCGCCTCGGCCGACCGAAGCGCGGCGCAGTATGCGAATCCCCCCCCGGGGTGTCAAACGAAAAGCGGGCACCACGAGTCCCGCTCGAAGGAGGGCCGGGCCACATCCATCGCGCGCGAGATTCCGGGCCATCGCGGGCGGGGCTCCCTCAGATCTGCCGGAACACTCCGACCACCACGCCGACGATGTCGGCGGCGCGGGCGTCGCGGCCGTGGATGTAGATCGGCGCCAGGGCGGGGTTGGACGGCTGCAGCCGGATCCGGTCGCCCTCGGGGTAGAAGCGCTTCACCGTGGCCTCGCCCTCGATCATCGCCACCACGATCTCGCCGGTGCGCGCGGTGGGCTGGGAGCGGACGAAGACCAGATCTCCATCGAGGATGCCATCGCCGATCATGGAGTCGCCCTGGATGCGCAGGGCGAAGATCCCCTCCTTGCTGCCCCGCCCCAGCAGCGACGGATCGATCCGCATGGTGGACTCGTGGTTCTCCTCCGCCAGGATCGGCGCGCCGGCCGCCACCCGGCCGAGGACCGGCACGTCCAGCAGATCGTCGGGGCCTCCCACCAGCCTCGGCGAGCCGATGGGGGAAGGGGGCCCGGAGCGGCCGCCCGCGAGCGCCCGCAGGGCCGGCGGCTCGCCCGCCGCCGGGATCCCCGGCTGCCGCACGCCGACGGTCTTCCACGCCACCCGGGTGGGCACCAGGGCGCGGCTCTTCATCTCCCCCCGCTCCAGGTAGCCCTTGCGCTCGAGGGCCTTGAGGTGATCGTTGACCCCGTTGGTCGAGCGGATCCCCATGGCCTGGCCGATCTCGCGGATGGTGGGAGGGAACCGCTCCTCCGCGATGTGCCGGACCACGTACTCGAGGATTGCGCGCTGCCGGTCGGTGAGCTGTTCCATCTGGCGCTCCAGGAAGGCGGGTGGGATGGGTGAACGCAAGTATCGCTGAACGGACGAGCAGAAGTCAAGGCGGGCGCTCGGCTGCCCGGGGTCCGGGGCCCGGCCCACGGACGGTGAACCGCAGCGCCCGCCGGCCCGAAGGTTGCCGATCCACCACATCCTCTGTATGTTCCACGCCTTATCCGCGATCGGTGCCTCTCCATTGCGCTCCTCCCTCCTCCTCGCATCTCTCGCCGCCCTCGTCGCGATCGCCTCGTCCTGCGCCTCCACCGGGACCTTCCGGGACGGCGTGTATTTGGGACGGGAAGCGAATTACCGGATCACCCCTTTGGCCTCGCCCTGGTCCCGGATCTTCTTCACGGGCAACGACCTCGCCTGGGAGGGGCCGCAGGGGCAGGTGGTGGCGGTCAACGGCGTCTGCTCGGGGCACGGCGATCCCAGCCTGAAGGTCCTCACCGATCACCTCCTCTTCGGCTTCGAGGATCGGGTGGTGGAGGCCAGGGACGAGCTCCGCCTCGCCGGGCGGGCCGCGCTGCGCACCCGCGCCTCCGCGACCCTGGACGGCGTACCGGTCGAGCTGGAGCTCACCGTCCTCAAGAAGGACGGCTGCGTCTACGACCTCACCTACACCGCGCCACCGGGCGGGTTCGATGCCGGGCTCGCGACCTACCGCGCGCTGGTGGAGAGCTTCGAGGCCCCCGGGAGACCCAGGTGAGCCAGGCCACCGCGCCCTCGGTCCCTCCGGCCGCGGCGCCCCCGTCCCCCTCGCGGGCGTGGCTCGTCGAGGCCGCGCGCCAGGTGGGCGGCGCCTCCCTGCTCACGGTCCGGGTCTTCACCCGGGGCTTCCGGCGGCCGTTCTCCCTGGCGCCGATCGTCTACCAGATCGAGCACATCGGCATCCGCTCGGTGACCATCGGCACGCTCACCTCGCTCTTCGCCGGAATGGTCCTGGCGATCCAGTTCGGCTACTTCCTGGAGAAGTTCGGCATCGCCTACACCATCGGCCGGGTGCTCTCCTTGTCGGTGTTCCGGGAGCTGGGTCCGGTGCTCACCGCGCTCACCGTGGGTGGAAGGGTGGGCTCGGGCATCGCGGCGGAGCTGGGATCCATGCAGGTGACCGAGCAGATCGATGCCATCCGGGCCCTCGGCGCCGATCCGGTGCGCAAGCTGGTGATGCCCCGGGTCGTCGCCGCGATGATCTGCGTGCCGATCATCACCGTCTTCGCCGATCTCGTCGGCGTCGGCGCCGGCGCGATCATGGCCAAGGCGAACTACGGGATCTCGTACGCGGCCTTCTACCGCGAGGCGGTGGGCGCGACGATGCTCAACGACTTCACCTCCGGGATCTTCAAGTCGGTGGTCTTCGGCCTCCTCATCGCGATCGTGGGTTGCTACAAGGGCTTCAACACCCGCGGCGGCACCGAGGGCGTGGGCCGCGCCACCACCGAGACCGTCGCCATCTCCGCCGTGGGCGTGCTGGTGGCCGACTTCATCCTCACCAAGCTGCTCCTCTCCCTCTGATCATGAGCGCATCCGCGTCCGGACAGATCCCGCCGCCGCTGAACGGGGGCGAGGCGCGCGCTGGCGCCGGAGAGGACCTCATCGTCTTCCGCGATCTCCACAAGTCCTTCGGCCCAAAGGTGATCTACGAGGGGCTGGACCTCGCCATCCGGGATCGGGAGACGCTCACGGTGATCGGCGGCTCCGGCACCGGCAAGAGCGTGCTCCTCAAGTGCCTCATCGGCCTGCTCCCGATCGACCGCGGCTCGATCCTCTTCGACGGCGAGGAGATCTCCGGCGGCACCGAGGAGGACTTCCTCCCGGTGCGGCGCCGCATCGGGATGCTCTTCCAGGGGGCGGCGCTCTTCGACTCGCTCGACGTGGGCGCGAACGTGGCGTACCCCATCCGCGAGCACTTCCCCGACATGGTCGACGCCGAGGTGGCCGACCGGGTGGCGCACAAGCTGGAGCTGGTGGGCCTGCCCGGCATCGAGCGGATGCGCCCGGCCGATCTGTCCGGGGGCATGAAGAAGCGGGTGGGGCTCGCCCGCGCCATCGCCATCGATCCGGCCGTGGTGCTCTACGACGAGCCGACCACGGGGCTGGATCCCATCAACACCCGCCGCATCAACGAGCTCATCATCGAGCTCAACGAGAAGCTCGGCGTCACCTCCGTGGTGGTGACCCACGACATGCAGTCCGCGTACATGGTCTCGCACCGGATCGCGATGCTCCACGGCAAGCGGATCCTCGCCTGCGGCACCACCGAGGAGATGCGACGCTCGGAGCTCCCCGAGGTGCAGGCGTTCATGCTGGGCATGGAGACGAGGGAGAGATAGATGGATCGCGAGCAGCGCTTCTCGCTCCGGGTCGGGGCGTTCGTGATCGCCGGCCTGGCGCTCCTGGGTCTGGTCGTCTTCATCTTCGGGGGAGAGCGGGGCTTCTTCAGCCGGCACGTCACCTACACCGCGTCCTTCCAGTCCATCGACGGGCTGAAGACGGGATCGCCCGTGCGTCTCGCGGGCGTCGAGATCGGCCAGGTGACCAAGATCGCCTTCTACAAGGATCCCGCCGACCGCCGCGTGCAGGTGACCATCGACACCATCGCGTCGTACGCCGACCGGATCCGCGCCGACTCCACCGCATCGATCGGCGCCCGCGGCGTCCTCGGCGACAAGGTGGTCGACCTGTCGCTGGGATCGCCCGACCAGCCGGCGATCCCGCCCGGCGGCGAGATCCGGGCGGGATCCAGCTCCGACTACACCGAGATCATCAAGAAGGGCGCCGAGGTGATCGACAACACCGTCGCCATCACCTCCGACCTGCGCCAGCTCGTCGCGTCCTACAACACGCCGGAGATGCGCGAGGACGTCGGCGACGCGGTCGCTGCCGCCCGCGACATCCTCGAGGGGATCCGCTCCGGCGACGGCGCGCTCCACGCGCTGATCTTCGACCCCCGCTCCGGGAACGAGGTGCGCGAGCTCCTGTCGTCGTCCGCCCGGGTCGCCCGGCGGATCGACACGGTGGTGGCCCGGGTGGACACGGTGCTCGCCCAGGTGGAGCGGGGGGAGGGTGTGATCGGCGCGATGATCTTCGACGAGAAGGGCAAGCAGGTGGTGCGCGATCTGGGCGTCGCCGCCGCCGAGATCGGCAACCTCGCCGCCGCGGTGCGCACCGAGAAGGGCAGCCTCCTCCACGGGCTCTTCTACGAGGGAGAGGAGGGCGCGCCGAGCCTCGCCGACGACCTCGGCAGGGCC
Source organism: Vulgatibacter sp. (assembly GCA_035565615.1). Taxonomy (GTDB): domain Bacteria; phylum Myxococcota; class Myxococcia; order Myxococcales; family Vulgatibacteraceae; genus Vulgatibacter. The sequence continues at coordinate 8,782 of DATMSB010000004.1, forward strand.
GCCCGCGAGCTGCGCGAGATCGTGGCGCGGGTGAACGCCGGAGACGGCAGCCTGGGCGCGCTCATCAACGATCCCACCGTGTACGAGGACCTCAAGGCGATCCTCGGCAACGTGAAGCGCAACCGCATCCTCCGGGAGCTGGTCCGCTACTCCATCTCCAAGCAGGACGAGATCGAGCGCTTCGGCAAGAGGCAGTAGGGAGGCCGCGGGTGCCTTTCGATCGCCCCGATCCCTTCGAACCGCAGGAGGCGCGGCTGCTCCGGCCGCCGCCGGTGGGCGCCCGCCTCCTCCGGCCGCCGGGACCTCCTCCGCCTCCCCCCGGCCGCCGGCCCTTCGGCACGCTCCTCGGCGACGGCCTGCGCGCGGCGGCCCGGGCCCCCCTGGTGGTCGCCGGCATCTTCGTCTGCCGCACCCTCGAGGCGGTGGCGGCGCTCGCGCCGCTCCTCTACGTGTGGACCCTCCTCGAAGGGCCGATCGCGCGCGGCGATCCCCTCTCGGCCTTGGCGATTGCCCTCTCGCCGGCCACCTGGATCGTCCCCGCGGGGATCCTCGTCGCCTGCCTGATCTTCGCCGCGGCCCTCGAGCTGGTGGTGTGGTCGGGCGGGATCGGCGTCCTCGATCGGGTGGTCCGCCGGCAGGAGCCCCTCGAGGCGATCGGCACCTTCGCCGCGGGCTTCGGGCCGGCGTTCCCGCGGCTGGTGATCGTCGCCGCCTGCATGCTCGCCGCCCGCGTCGGCCTAGCGCTCTTCGGCTGGACGCTGGCGCAGTCGGCGGTGGGGGCGGCGCTCGCTGGCGACGGCCCGGGCGTCGCCTTCGTCGCGGCGGCGGGCCTCTCCCTCGCTGCGGTGGTCGGGATCGCCGGATCGATCTTCCTGCCCATCCTCCACGAGCTGGCGCTGGCCAGGTGCGGCGCCCTCGGGGAGCCCCCCCTCGCGGCGATCCTCGGTGCGGCGGCGCTGCTCCTGCGCCGCCCGCTCGTCCTCGTGGGGGTGGCCTTCGCGATCGGCCTCGGCACGGGGGTCGTCGCCGCCAGCACCGGCGTCCCGGTGCAGCTCCTCTTCGAGGGCGGCGTCGGGGTGGCGGTGGCGGTCGCCGCCTCCCAGCTCGTCGCGTTCGCGATCGTGGCGTTCGCCTCGGTGGTCCGGCTGGGCGCCTGGGTCTCCGCCGCCCGGGACGCGCAGGCGGCCGAAGGGAGCGCCTGAGCCTCGCTCCGGCGCGGGGCGCTCGACGCAGGTGACGCGCACGCCGACCGGCGCGAGCGCCTACCTGCTCGCATCCCCGCCGCGGCCGGCCGACCGTTGCGATCAGAACCCGAGGCGCTTCTTCAGCTTCTTGGCCTCGTCGGCCGCCTTCTTCTTCGCGGCCTCCTCGGCGGCCTTCCGCTTCGCCTCGGCCTCCGCCTTCAGCCGGTCGGCCTCGGCCTTCGCCCGGGCGGCCTGTGCGTCCAGCTCCGCCTTCGCGGCGGCGGCCTTCGCCGCGGCCTCCTGCTCGAGCTGCTCCTTGGCCTCGGCGGCCTTCCTGGCGCCGCCCTCGCCCAGGAGCCCGTCGACCACCGAGCCCGCCTTGCCGAGCAGGCAGGCCTGGGCGAGCTCCGCGGCGATGCGTCCGCCGTCGGGGCGCACCTGCGGCCGAGACGCCGGGCCCGTGATCCGCACCGGGATCACCGGGTTCCGGCTCGCCTTGCAGGCGCCGCCGGTGAGCTGCTCCAGGCGCCGGGCCGCCAGCTCGTAGGTCCCGTCGAGGTGGAGGTCGCCGAAGATCCCGATCGCGCCTCCAAGGGCGACGGGGCTGCCGTCCACCGCGAAGGCCAGGGGCTCCCGCAGCTCCATCCGCCCGGCGCGGACCTCGAAGCGCGCCGCGAGATCGCGCAGGGGCTCGTCGACGGCGAGGCGATCCTTCACGCCCGGGGGGAGGCCCGAGAGGTCGCCGAAGACCGCGCGGCTCAGGCCCAGGCCCGAGGTGCGCCCCTCCCGCATGCCGAGGCTTCCCGTCCCGGTGAGGTGCTTCTCGAGATCGACCCGCTCGGTGCCGACGCCCTCCAGGTCGAGGGCGACGTCGGCCCTTCCCTTGAGGGGGCTGGACCTGCCGGTCTCCTCCTCGATCATGCGGCCCACGTCCATGCCGGAGCCGCTCAGCTTGGCGTGGAACGGCATCCGCCCCCGCCAGATCGAGGCCCGGGAACCGTTGGCGGAGAACGAGCCGCCGTAGAGCCGGAAGGTGGCCTGCTCCACCGAGAGCTCGCCGTCCTCGAGCCGCACCTTGGCGACCACGTCGTCGAGGGTCCTGCCCCCCATCACCAGCCGCCCCGCCCGGAAGTCGCCGCGGAAGCGGTACTTGCGCAGCTCGGGATCGTCGGCGGGCGGCTCCTTGGGCGGATCCTCCGGCTTCGCCGGCTCCACGCCCCGGAGGGCGTCCAGGTCGAGGAGGCTCGAGCGCACGGTCGCCGTCACGTCGGGGGCCTCGAGGTTGCGCACGGTCGCCTGGACCGAGAGGTCGCTCCTGCCCAGCCGGGCCCGGAGCGAGCGCAGATCGAGCGAGACGGTGGCGAGCCTCGAGGGATCGCCCGAGACGCCGACCTCGGCCTCCAGGCTGCCGCCCTTCACCCGCTCCCCCGGGATCGCCGGGAAGGTGAGGGCGAGCTTCTCCAGGTCCACCGGGTGGACGCGCATGGTGAGATCCCCCGTGCCGTCGGCGGCGAGGGCGCCGGTGGCGGTCATCCGGAGATCGGCCAGGCGGACGTCGAAACGATCGAAGCGGAAGGAGGATCCCTGCCGGCGGGCGGCGACGTCCACGAGCAGCGGCGTCCCCGCCGCCTTGTCCATGGCGCCCTCGGCGCGGATCACCGAGCTGCCGGCGTCGACGAGGAGGTCGACGGACAGGTCGCCGGCGGGATCCCCCTTCGCCGCGGCGCGGGCCCTGGCGCTCCCCTCCACCCGCAGCGAGGGGAGGTCCGCCCGCATCCCGTCGAAGCCGAGATCGACCGCGAAGTCCACCGAGCCCGGCGCGCCCTTCAGGTGCCCCTTCAGGCTCCCGCTGCCGTCGGCGGTGGCGCCGGCCTTGCGCAGCTCCTCGCCGGCCCGGGGCATGAGCCGCACCAGCCGGTCGAAGGAGAAGGGCGGGGCGGCGAAGTGAAAGTCGTACCTGGGCGCCGCGAAGTTCTCCACCGTTCCCGACGCCTCCACGAGGAGCTCGTCGAGCTGCAGCCTGGCGCCGCGCAAGGAGGCCCGGCCGGGCGCCAGCTCGCCGTCGGCGGCGAAGGAGAATGCGGTCCCGGCGGGCTTGGCGATGGCGCCGGGTATGAAGAGGTCGAGGCCGCCGAGGTCCACCTTGGCGACGAAGGTCTGCCGATCCCGGTCGCCGCTGGCGTCCACGGACAGGGCCATGGCCCCGTCGATGCGGGCACCTTCGGGCAGGCCTGCGCCGGCCGCCGGGAAGATGGCCAGGATCCGCGCCGGGCGGATGCCGGAGGTGGCGATCGAGAAGTCCTGGAACCGCGGCTCGGTGGACAGGTTCTCGAGGGCGCCGGAGGCCGTCACCTCCATGCCCGCGGCGCGCAGCTTCGCCTCGTCGATCCGCAGCGACGCCGAGCCGGGATCCGCGCGGAGCCTCGCGTCGAGGCGGAGCTCGAAGGGATCGCCGCCCTGGAGCCGCAGGGAGTCGACGGCGAGGAAGCCCGCCACCTGGACGGGCCTGCCGTTGGCGAGCTCGGGGATCTCCCAGTCCGCGGAGACGACCGCGGACTCCACCTTCGCCGGCATCTCCCTGGGCAGGTAGGGCGACAGCGGCCCGAGGTTCACCTGGTCGAGGTGCAGCTTCAGGTCCGCGATCCGCGGCAGGCCGTCGAGCGCGAGGTCCGCGGGGAGCGGCCCGACCACGGCCGCGAGCTCGAGGTTGGTCGTGTCGCGAAAGAGCGCGCCGGAGAGCCGGATGGCGATCGGATCGCCGAGGCGGACGTCCCGCATCCGCAGGTCGATCCTGCGGATGTGGCTGGTCGCCGGCTCGCCCGAGGCGGTCTGCCGATCCACGAGGACCACCGAGGCATCGGCCACCCGCACCTCGCCGATCGAGACCTGCTGCGCGAGCTCCAGCACTTTGGGGCTCGGCCCGTCGTCCTTCGCCGGCTCCTTCCTCGCCTGGCGGTCCAGGATGTCCTGGAACGAGAGCGTGCCGTCGGCGGCCCGCTCGATCCTCGCCTCGAGGCCGTCCACGTACACCGCCCCCAGCTCGATGCGCTTGCCGAAGGAGAGGATCGCCCGGAGCAGGTTCACGTCGAAGCCGATCGCGCCCACCCTGGCGAGGGGCTCGCCCCCGTCGACCCCCGCCACCTCGAGCCCCTCGATCCGGGCGCCGAGGGTGGGAAAGAAGCGGGTGTGGATGGCCCCGACCTCGATCTCCCGTCCGAGCTCCTCCTCCAGGGCGGGCTTCAGACGTTCGACCTGGTCCGCGACCAGGGCGTCGAGATCCACCAGAGCGTAGACGGCGGCGCTCGCTCCGACGAAGAGCAGGGCGAGCGCGGCGAGGGAGATGGCGACGGTGCGAAGGACGCGCTTCATCGGTGTATGGCCTCTTCTTCACCCACCGGAGGAGGGGGATCGAGGCAGCGTACCCACGCCGGAGCGCGGTTTCCAGGATCGGGGCCTCGGCCGCCTGGCAGATCGGCGTGGAAAGGCGCGGCGCGTTGTGGTCTGATCGTCCACTCCACGCAGTCGCGAGGCGATCGTCATGCAGGAGGGCATCCCCCGGGAAGGCCGCTCGCACGCTCGCTGGTCGACCGCCACGTCGCTCACGGTCGTGGCGACGTTCTTCCTGTACTCGCTTATCGGCGATCGGGTGTACAGCGTGATGGTCGCCCTCGAGGTCCGCCCCCTGGTCGGCCTCGCCCTCGCCTTCCTGATCCTCTTCGGCGCGAGGGCCGCGCCCTCGGTCTGGCTGGCCTCCTTCCTGGTCTCGATCGCTCTCTGCGGCGACGGGAGCCGATCCTGCTTCGACGGCGAGGGGCTCCGCTTCGCGACGGCGTCCGCCTTTCTGATCACGGCCGTGGCCTGGATGGGGGAGTGGGCCTTTCGGAGGTTCGTCCGCCGCTGGAACCCCTTCTCGACCGCCGTCGGCGTCCTGCGCTTCGCGCTCGTCGCCCTCTGCCTGAGCCTGGTGGGGGGCACCGCGCGCACGCTGCTCCAGCCGCTGTTCGGGGCGCCGATCCCCTCCCCCTTCGGCCGCGAGCTCCTCGACCACGTCCTGGGCGATCTCGCCTCCTACTTGGTGGCGGTACCGCTCGTCCTCATCCTCGCCAGGGCCCGGCCTCCGCGCCTCGGGGGATTTCGGGTGGTGGAGTTCGGCGTGCTCTTGGGCCTGATCGTGAGCGTGGCGTGGTTCAGCTTCGGGCCGGCGGGGCCGCTGCCGGCGAGCCAGAACCTCCTCGTGCTCCTCCTCATCCCGCTGTCGCTCTGGGCGGCGCTGCGCCACGGCCAGTGGGGCGCGGTGATCTCGGTGGTGATCATCATCTCCTTCGCCACGTGGGGGACGAGGCGGGGGTTCGGCGCCTTCAGCGAGGAGGACGCCTTCCCGGACGCCGACCTGGTGATGAAGGTCTTCGTCCTCGTGATCTCGCTCTCCGCCCACGTGCTCGCCAGCGTCCTCGCGGAGCTGGAGCACTCCCGAGAGGTGCTGGAGCATCGGGTGGCCGAGCGCACCAGCGAGCGCGACCGCCTCCTGGTGGAGGAGCGCGCGGCGAGAGCCGCCGCCGAGGAGTCGATCCTCGTGCGCGACACCTTCCTCTCGGTGGCGTCCCACGAGCTGAAGACGCCGCTCACCTCGCTCCAGCTCCACCTGCAGAGCATCCTGCGGGCGAGCCGGCTCGGCACCGGGCCGGTGTCCGGGATGCTGGAGCGCAAGATCGAGATGGCCTCCCGGCAGGTGAAGCGGGTGGCGCTCCTGGTGGACGAGCTCCTGGACGTCTCCCGGATCACCGCCAACCGTCTGGTGATCCAGCCCGAGGAGGTGGACCTGGTGCAGATCGTCCGCGAGCTCACCCGCCGCTTCGCCGACGACTTCGCCGGCGCGGGGAGCCCGTTCTTCGTGGATCTGGGTGAGCCCATCCTGGGTGACTGGGACGCCCTGCGGCTCGAGCAGGTGCTCTCGAACCTGATGGCCAACGCCCTCAAGTACGGCGCCGGCAAGCAGATCGAGATCGCGGTGTCGGCCACCGACGACGAGGCGATCTTCTCGATCCGGGATCACGGCATCGGGATCGCCTCGGGAGATCAGGAGCGGATCTTCGAGCGCTTCCAGCGGGCCGTCGTCCCCGGCAGCCACTATGGCGGGCTGGGCCTCGGCCTCTGGATCGTGCGGCAGATCGTCCACGCCATGGGGGGGACGGTCGGCGTGCAGAGCCAGCTCGGCGAGGGATCCACCTTCGTGGTGCGCCTGCCACGGAGCGTCGCCCGGGATCGGAAGGCCACTGCCTGAGGCCTGATCCTCGGTCGGAAGGTGCGGACGGAGGCGCAATCCCCGGCCTGAAGCCCGCGGGCCGAGGCGGGTCCGAGGGGCTACGGTCCGAGCGGCACGGCTCGCGGGTATCGGCGCGGCGCGGGATGCGTCATCGGCGGCCCCCGCCTCAGGCGGATCCCCGCTTCCGATCCCGCTCGACCTTGTAGCGGACGTGGGGATCCAGCTCGCGCTTGCGGATGCGGACGCTCTTCGGCGTCACCTCCACCAGCTCGTCCTCGGCGATCCACTCCAGGGCCTTCTCGAGGGTGATCTCCCGGGGTGGGGTGAGGATGACGTTGTCGTCCCGGCCGGCGGCCCGTAGGTTGGTGAGCTTCTTCTCCCGGCTGACGTTCACCTCGAGATCGTTGGGGTGGCTGTGCTCGCCGACCACCATCCCGCTGTAGCAGGGCACACCGGGACCGTAGAAGAGGGTGCCTCGCTCCTGGATGGAGAAGAGGGCGTAGGCCACGGTCTCGCCCTCCCGATCGGCGACGATCGAGCCGCTCTGCCGCTTGGGGATCGGGCCGGCCCACGGCTCCCATCCGTCGAACTCGTGCGACATGATCCCCTCGCCCCGGGTCACGGTGAGGAACTCGTTGCGGAAGCCCACCAGGCCGCGGGCCGGGATGCGGAACTTGAGGCGGGTGCGGCCCGAGCCGATCGGCTGCATGTCCACCATCCGTCCCTTGCGGGGACCGAGGCGCTCCGTCACCGCGCCCACGGCCGTCTCCGGAACGTCCGCGTAGAGCAGCTCCATGGGCTCCATCACCTGGTCGCCCTCCTTCCTCGTGATGGGCACCGGGTTGGAGGCGGTGAGCTCGTAGCCCTCGCGGCGCATGGTCTCGATGATCACGGCGAGCTGGAGCTCCCCCCGGCCGATCACCTGGAAGGCGTCGGGGGTCTCGGTCTCCACCACCCGGATGGCCGGGTTCCGATACGCCTCGCGCAAGAGCCGGTCGCGCAGGTTGCGGCTGGTGACGTACTTGCCCTCCTTGCCGGCGAACGGGCCGTCGTTCACGCGGAAGACCATCATCATGGTGGGCTCGTCCACCCGGAGCCTGGGCAGCGCCACCGGATCCTCGAGGTCGGAGATGGTATCGCCGATCGAGACGTCCTCGATGCCGGCGACCATCACCACCGCGCCCGCGGAGGCCTCGTCGATCTCCACCCGCTTGAGCCCCTGGAAGCCGTAGAGCTTCACGACGCGGCCCTGCTCGACATTGCCGCCCTCTCGCACCACCGCGACCGTCGCGTTCTGGCGCAGGGTCCCGCCGGCCACGCGCCCGATGATGAGGCGACCCACGAACTCGTCGTAGTCGAGGTTGTTCACCAGCATCTGCAGCTTGTCGCTGGCGGGTGGGGGCGGCGGCGGGATGTGGGAGATGATCGCCTCGAAGAGAGGCTCCAGGTTCGTGCCCGGCACGGAGAGGTAGGTGGTCGCCTTGCCCTCGCGGCCGATCGCGTAGATCACCGGGCAGTCGAGCTGCTTCTCGTCCGCGCCCAGGTCGATGAGCAGCGAGTAGACCTCGTCGAGGACCTCGGCGGGCCTCGCGTCCTGGCGGTCGATCTTGTTGATCACCACCATGGCGGGCAGGCCGAGCCCCAGGGCCTTGCCGAGGACGAAGCGCGTCTGCGGCAGCGGTCCCTCGGCCGAGTCGACGAGCAGAACCACCCCGTCCACCAGGCGCAGGGCCCGCTCCACCTCGCCGCCGAAGTCGGCGTGCCCTGGGGTGTCGAGGATGTTGATCTTGTAGCCGCGGTAGTTCACCGCGGTGTTCTTGGCGAGGATGGTGATGCCCTTCTCTCGCTCGAGGTCGCCGGAGTCCATCACCCGCTCGGCGACGTGCTCGTTCGCGCGGAAGATGCCCCCCTGGCGGAGCATGTGGTCGACGATCGTGGTCTTGCCGTGATCGACGTGGGCGACGATGGCGATGTTGCGAAGCTGCTCTCGGCTCAAGCGGGTTCCTCGAATTCGGATGGCTCGTCTCTCACCAGACGAGCGGGGCTGGGCGTTATATTCCGCGGCGACGATCCGCCGCAAGGACGCCAGAGAGCCGGCAGAGGGACGAGCATGGAGCGACCGGGTTTCCACCACCTCGCGATCCAGGTACACGACCTCGATCGCGCCGAGGCCTTCTACTGCGGGCTCCTCGGGCTCCCCGTGATCCGCCGCTGGGTGGACGAGGCGGGCGCCCCGCGCGCCGTGTGGGTCGGCCTCGGGGGTGAGGGCTTCCTCGCCCTGGAGCGCTGCGAGCGCGAGGCGGCGGCGGAGCCGTTCTCCGTGCCCGAGCCCGGTCTCCACGTCCTGGCCCTCTCGATCGATTCCGACCGCCGCGGCGAGTGGGAGGCGCGGCTGGCGGCGGCAGGGTTCGCGAAGGAGAGGGAGACGCCGTTCACCTTCTTCGTGCGGGATCCTGACGGCAACCGGATCGGCCTCTCGCACTTCCCCAACGAGCGGCGCCCCTGAAGGAACGACCGCCGACCCGACCGCCGGGACGAGGCAGGAACGGCGGTTCCTCCCTCGGCTCCGCGGGCGATCCGCGATCCTCCCGCAGCCGCGGCCTCGCCCGATCCCCCAAAGAGAAGCGCCCCCTCCGCCGCGGGAGAGGGCGTCCTTGCGGGCCCTGCGCGAGGGCCCTCAGCCGAAGATGCGCTTGGCCGCGTCTGCGGAGCTCGTGCGGGCCTCCTCTCGGCGGAGGTGATCCTGCAGGAGCTTGGCCGCCGCGTCGAC
>DATMSB010000005.1:0-11602 GCA_035565615.1 Vulgatibacter sp.
GCTGCGCCACGAGGCGCTCCAGCTCTGCGATGCGCTGGTCTCTAGGATCGGCGGGCTGCACACCCAGGTTAGATCAAGATCCGATCCGCTTGTCGATCCCCACCCGAGCGACCTTCCTGTGGAGGGCCGTGAACGCTTACCGGGTATCCAAGCCTCCTCGTGTTTCTCCGCCGCGAGGGCTGGCACGTCAACATCAAGCGGGTTCACCGCCTCTACAAACTCGAAGGGCTCGGCGTAGAGCGGAAAAAGCGGAAGAAACGCGGAAGTAGACTTCGCGTCGTCCCCGGAGCGGCCACGCGCCCGAACGAGCGCTGGAGCATGGACTTCGTCCAGGACTCCCTTCTGGACGGCAGGAAGTTTCGGGCCCTGACGGTGGTCGACGTTTTCACACGGGAGTGTCTCACTCTCCACGCCGACAAATCGCTCACGGGTCGTAAGGTCGCCGCCGCCTTGGACCAAGTCGGCGCGAAGCGGTGCTATCCGACGCAGATCACGGTCGACGATGGCACGGAGTTCTACTCGAAGGCGATGGACGCCTGGGCCTACCGCCGGGAAGTGAAGCTAGACTTCATCTGGCCGGGGCGGCCGATGGAGAACGGCTACATCGAGAGCTTTAACGGGAGGCTCCGTGACGAGTGCCTTAACGTTGAGCTATTCTCTGACCTCCTTGATGCTCGGGCGAAGCTGGCGGCTTGGCAGCAGGACTACAACGAAAACCGCCCGCACGGCTCGATCGGCAACCTCACACCGGTCGAGTTCGCATCCAGATGTGGGGAACGAACTGGGCCGATCGAGGCGATTTCCTCAACCTAGAAACCGTCCAGGAACCGGGAGGACGTCAACTAACGATTCCCGGTGGCGCGACCGCGATCACCTTGTTGGTTCATGCACTCGCATCGTCATTCCGGAAAGGGCCAGCATCAGTCCGCTCCGAAGGAAGTCTAGCCGCGCCACGGGTGACCAGCGCACGCAAACACAAATAAACCAGTAATAACCGATCTTTGCGCGGATGGTGAAATTTCCTTGACAACCCTGGAGGTGAGTTGGGATACTGCCATCGGCAGCAAGGGTGGGTACATCAGGATCACAAACAGGAGATGATGCCATGAAGGTTGCATCCGCAGTGATCGGGGTAGTGTTGCTTTCGTATCCTACAGTCGGAAATGCACAGCCGCCTGATCTTCCAGTCACCGTAAACGCTGTAGCTGGCCAAGCTACTGCGAGCCATGTCTCTGTCGTTCAGACTGGACCCATGACCATGGGTATTTACCGCATTAGTGGCGTTGACGAATTCGTGGTGGATATCCTTAATCTCACTGGCGTTCCCGCTGGGTATCTCGATTGGCAGAGGGAACCTGTAGGAATCGCAACGATGGACCTCTGGTTCGCTGTAGCAGAGACATGGGGGTCAGGAGGAGGAGTGACCCGCGGTTTCGACCTGTGCGACCTGGTTACCGGTGACTGCTCCGTAATGCCACCGCCAGCGTCTGATTATTCAATGCTTTATCCCTCGAATCACGAGGGGATTCTCACGTATGCTGCGTGGTATGACTACTATAATGTTCCCCCAGTTATGGAGATTTGGTACGAGGATCTCATTTTTGGAGGAGGTCCAGTTTGGGTTGGATATGGCGAGGAACCGGATATGGGCAACGGCGTTATCGCATATTCGCACTCAGGAGACCTTGAACTCTACGACTTGGGATCAGGCTTCTCATTGGCCTATTCGTCAGTGTTGGGAGACATCTCTGAGCCAACGGTGGGCGGGCTTCGAGTGGCATACTCCATTTCGACCGCCACTGGATCTAGTATTGGGGTACGTTCCTTGACCCAGCCTTCCGTCGAAACCCTGATCCCGACAATTTGCGCTGAACAAAAGGGACCTAGGGTCAGCAAGGATGGAAGCAAGGTTCTCTTCACAGCCGACGATTGCCCTCCTGGCGTGAAGCCGGGCCTCTATCTGACGTATTTTAAGCCTGGCGCTCTGCGTACCTACCTTGTAGAAAGCGACCTTTCGGCTTTCGACAGGAATTCTTACTCCATTGGCTCGACGACTCTCGCGTATACGGATGTTAAGCTTCAGGTGAAATACGTCGCGATAGACGTTACTGAGATTAATAAGCCGTAGACTGAAAGTCTGTCTGGTCCCGATGTGAGTGGACCGGCAGGCGGGCGGCGGCCCTCGAGGCCGCCGCCTCCGCCAGGGCAATTGCATCTAGACCCCAATCAAGTTTTCGGCGGGATCTTGCGTCGCTGAAAAGCTGAATTTGTGATCATCTGCTCACACGCTGCGCTGGCGCAAGGCCGGAGGCGAGACACTGAAGACGGCCTCGCGAAAGCTGGCTGTGGAGAAATCTCTTAAGTTCATAGTGTACCTGACATCTCTCCGAGAGACTGGATAGAGCCTCGGTTTAGGATTTCGCTTCAGTTGGATCCCAAGGAGGACCGAACGATGCGCAAATCCTGTTTCTCTCAGGATCCGATCGAATACGTTCTGCGGAAGGACCCTCTGTTTCAACGTGCCTGAGACAGCGACCTTTGGGTAGATTACTGACCAGGGCGAGTTCTCGGAATGACGAAAGGAAGTGGCACGAAAGCTAGCGCCCCTGGAGGTCGAGGTGTCCGCCAGGCCTGAAGCACAGGACGTTCACCGCGGAGTACAAGCGAAAGATCCCAGTGGAGATCGGCCGCTGCAAAGGGCCTGGCGAGACCGGCGCGATTCTCCCTCGCAAAGGGTTGTACTCCTCGCACCTGGTCCAGTGTCGGCGCGCCCGGCAAAAGTTGGGAGATGCGGGGTTGGCGCCCAAGAAGCGCGGCCCCAAGACGAAGGTTTCTGACGAGCGGGACCGCAAGATCGCCGAGCTGGAGCGCGATAACTCGAAGCTCAAAACGCGGGCGAGGAAGGCCGAGGCGTTGGTCGAGGGAAAAAATATGTCTCGGAGCTGCTTGGGATCGACCTTGCCGACCGCGGCGAGGAGAAATCGTGAAGGTATGAGTGAGGTGGTTTCGAACGTCGTGGGATAGCCGCGGCATGCAAGGCGCTCGGGATGCCGCGCGCAATCCACTACCGCCAGGCCGCGCTTCCGAAGGTTAGGAAGGCGAAGCGGCCATCGCATCGTGGCTAACGCCGGAGCAGCAGCAGAACGTGCTGGGCGTCCTTCACGAGGAGCGCTTCGTCGATTTCGCGCCTGCGCAGGTCTGCGCCCAGCTTCTGGACGAGGAGCGATACCTCTGCTCGGTTCCGACCATGCACCGGAGCCTCGTTGCGAACCGAGAGAGAGCGGCGAAATCAGCGCCGTAATCCCAAGTACGCGGCGCCGGAGCTCCTGGCCACCGGGCCGAACCAGATCTGGAGCTGAGACACCCCCAAGGTCGGCGTAGAGGTTGGCGTCGGTGCGCCCCGACTTGCCGTCGGTGGTCGCATCGACGATCGTCTCTCAGAATCCGACCACCTCGTCGTTTTCGCCCACTGTCACGATCGTGGGCTCTGAGGAGGACCAGATCGACGCCTTGGCCTCGAGTTCTTGCCTCCCTCGTCGAAGGCGGTGGCGGCGAGCGGCAGCGACTGGCCATTTGATCTAGAAATTATCGGGATCGAGAACCATCGCGACATCCGGTGCGGGGGGATCGTCGTCGCTGCAGGCGGCGTTCGAGGAGCGCGAGCGCGACTTTCCCTGGGACGCGTGTTCGCATCGGTCGAAGGCCTCTTATCGGTTCTCCGGGTAGATGGGCCGTGGCGATCCGTCATGTAGCAAAGCAAGGTCGTCCGCTGTCTGGAAGAGGGCGCCTTCCCCCCAGCATCGTGCCACGCCGTCCGTGCGCAGGGCGCAGGCGTGCTCCGCGCCGGCGGCCACCTGGAGGAATGGGCCGGCGAGGGGAGCCTTCACTGGAGCCGTTTCCCCACGACCCCAGCAGTGGATCTCGTCGTCCATTGTGAGCCCGCAGGTGTGCTCGATGCTCGCGGAGACGTGCCGGAAGACGAGATCGCCAGCGACCTCCACGGGCGTCTCGCTCGAGCCGAGGAAGCCCGCGCCGAGGGCGCCCTTTCGGCTGTGGCCCCAGCACCACGCTTTGCCGGCAGGGGTGAGGCCGCAGGCGTGGTACTTGCCGACCGAGAGCGAAGCGAGCGTCGGCGCGCCTTCGAGGGGCGCCGGGACGGGCGAGCCCGCACCTTCCTCGAAAGAGAAATCGTCCTCGGCATCGATCCCGCCGGGGCCCCAGCACCATGGCTCACCGGCTGCAGTGAGCGCACAAATGCTCGCCACGCCGGCGCCAACCTCTACGAAGCGCTGGCTCGTGTTTGCGAAGCCGAGAAAATCGAAGGCCGCCTCGGGAAAGGGAAACTGGAATTCCTCGTAGTCCGGATGCGCGATCGGCGGCCTCTTACACGAGACTCTTCCCGTGGGGTCGAGAAAGCAGGAAAACTGAGAGAATCGGATGGACCGAAGGGGGGGCGGAATCCGGCGGAAAATCGCGTAGGCAGCCGCCGTTCGGGTGTAGGTTCCGAATGCTGGCCCCAGGGCCGAACCAACCTCGTCCCCTACGCATACCCATGGAAAATTCGGGGATTCACAGCCCCAGGTGACTGCGTCGCCGCTCGCAGTGAGCGCAATGCTTTTCAACTCTCCGAGTGTTACGGACTCAAATTCATAATTCTCGTGCAAGCGAGCTTCATTGAGCGGTTGGGGAATCGGTGTCGGAGGGGTGGACGGCTCTCCCCAGCGCATAAACCGAGTCGCACCCCAGCAGAAAAACTCTCCCGTGGTTGCCTTGCCGCACGTATGCCATGGACCGCTCTGGAGCGAGGTGAAGCGGAGAACCGAGAGGACCTCACGGCCTGTAGAGCGGCCCTCGGCCCGAACGAACGCAAACGGCCTCCCAGGGAGGTGCGCATGGAGCGTGCCGTCCTGTTCGATGGACGCGATCGGATTCGAATTCGGGCGCTCCCAGCCCACCGCCCACCTCACCTCGCCCAATGGCGCTCGATCCTCGGCGCGAACCTCGAAATGGATGCTCTCACCCACTACGACGCGGTCCGGCCCCAGGATCTCGAGCGCGGCGCGGGGGAGGACCTCGGCCTCGATGGATGCCTGCTTCCCCTCGCAGCGGGCCTCGACGTGCGTGATCCCCCGCGCGATCGCGTGCACCGCCCCCCCGTCGCCGACCCGGATCACCTCGGGGTCCAGGGAGTGCCAGGTGCAACCTTCCCCCGGTCGCTCCAGGCCGAGCGTGTCGGTGATGATCGCCGCGAGGCCCCACGTGGTGTCTTCCTGCAGCAGCAGGGACGGGGGCTCGATTCGCAGCGTGGCGGGGAGCGGCATCACCTCCACCGTCGCGAGGTTCTGCACGCCTTCGACTTCGGCGTAGATCGTCGCCTTCCCCGGGCGCAGGGCCCGCACCACGCCGCCCTCGTCCACGGTGGCGACGTCGGCGACCGACGAGCTCCACTCGACCACGCGGTCGGTGAGCGTGGCGCCGTTCGAGCCGAGAACCACGGCCGCGAGCGGACCGCTCTCTCCCTCGAAGAGGACGAGCTCCGTCGGCTCCACCCGCACCACCCCGACGTTGGGGATCACCTCCACCTCCACCGATCCCGTCACGCCCTCGATGGTCGCCGCGATCGTCGCCAGGCCGGGCTCGCGACCACGGACGAGGCCGCTCCCGCTCACCGACGCGAGGTCGGGATCCAGCGAAGTCCACGACACCTCGCGACCCGCCGGGAGAATCCCCCGGGCGGTGAACGCGGTCGCGGTGAGCTGCACCGTCTCGTCGGGGCGGACCCGGGGGGCGTCGGGAGCGATCTCCACCCGCGTCACCATCGCCGGGATCACCTTCACGTTCGTGCGCCCCGACTTGCCCCCGACCGTCGCGGTGACGATCGCGTCTCCCTCGGCGACGCCGACCACCTCGCCGCTCTCGTCCACCGTCGCGATCGCGGGATCGGAGGACGACCAGGTCGCCGTCCCTTCGTCCATCTTGTTTCCCGCCTCGTCGAAGGCGGTGGCGGTGAGCGCCAGCGCCTGGCCGACCTCGACCTCGACGCCATCGGGATCGATCTGGATGAAGGCGACCTCGGGGGCGGCAGGATCGTCGCTGCACGCGACGAGCGAGGTGGCGAGGGCAAAGGATGCGATCCAGACGCTGCGAAAAGGCTTCACTCTCCGGCCTCCGACAGGTTCTCGGGGTGGATGGCTCGAGGCGACAGGTAGCTGGAGCCCTCCAGGACTCCGAGCTGCGACAGCGAGTTGTCGCCCCAGCAGAACGTCACTCCGTCCGTCCGCAGCGCGCAGGCGTGGTCCGCGCCTGTCACCACCTGGAGGAAGGCGCCGTCCAGCGGCACCGCCACCGGCGACGGCTCCCCCCGGCCCCAGCAGTAGATCGCTTCGTCGACGGTGAGGCCGCAGGTGTGCTCGATGCTCGCCGAGATCCCGACGAAGGAATGGCCGCCCGCGACGGGAACCGGCGACTCGCTGGAGCCGAGATCGCCGGCGCCCAGGGCGCCCTCGCGAGAGTGCCCCCAGCACCAGGCGGCGCCCGCCTCGGTGAGGCCGCAGGCGTGGTACTTGCCGACGGAGATCGAGGTGAAGGCTGGCGCGCCCGCGAGGGGCGAAGGGAGGGGAGCGCCGGCGCCGGCCTCGAAGTGGAGCAGGTCGTCATGGATGCCGCCGGGGCCCCAGCACCACGCCTCGTCCTCTGGCGTGAGCGCGCAGACGAAGGCGGCGCCCACGCCGAGCGCCCGGAAGGTCTGCCCGGTCGCCGCCTCGAAAGTCCCCTCCCGCGGCACGAACGCCGCGGGCGCGAAGGGCGCAGCGCTCTCGCCGATCCTCCAGCAGTGGATCGCCCCGGCCTCCGTGAGCCCGCACGCGGGGCCGGCGCCGTACGACGCCCCGCCGAAGGGAAGAGGCCGGTGGATCGAGTAGCCGGCCGAGATGGTCTCGAACACGGGCGCGTCCACGAGGTCGAGCTCCAGGCGGAAGTCGGAGCCCCATTCGTCGAGGCAATCGGCCTTGCACCCGCCGCTCCGGACGAGGTCGTCCTTGGTGGTGTAGTGGAGCGTCTCCCCGAGGCTCGGGACCCGCCCTTCGTCGACGAGCCGCGGATAGGGCGTCGGTCCCGTGCGCGCCGTGGGGAACGAGGGGCTCATGGGGGAGTTCGCCATGCGGGTATTCCCCCAGCAGAAGTACCCCTCACCGCCCCTGGGGTGACCGCAGGTCAGGTACGGCCCCGCCAGGAGCCGATCGAAGCGCCAGACCGCCACGAAGCCCCGCGCGGCCGATCGGCCCTCGGCGCTGGCGAAGACCCAGTGGATCCCGCTGGTCAGCGCCTCGGCGGCGCCGTCGTCGCCGACCGTGAGCTCACCGATGGGCAGCGCGTCCGGAGCGGCAGACCAGCTCACCGGCCCGCGCGGCGCCCGGTCCTCCGCCCGCAGCTCCAGCTGCACGGGCTCCCCCACGATCCACTTGGAGGGGCCGCGAATCTCCAGCTCGGCGCGCGGGAGCACCTCGGCCTCGATGGACGCCTGCTTCCCCTCGCAGCGGGCCTCGATCCGCGTCTTGCCCGGCGAGCGCGCGCGCAGCGAGCCGTCGGCGAAGACGTCGATCACCGAAGGGGCCGGCGAGCTCCAGACGCAGCCCACGCCCTGGCGCTCGTCGCCCAGGGTGTCGGTGACGATCGCCCCGAGGCCGAGGGTGACGTCGGTCTGCATGAGAAGCGACGGCGGCTCGATCCGCAGGCTGGCGGGGAGCGCCTTCACCTCCACCGTCGCGAGGTTCTGCACCCCTTCGACCTCGGCGTAGATCGTCGCCTTCCCCGGGCGCAGCGCCCGAACCACGCCGCGCTCGTCCACGGTGGCGACGTCGACGACCGACGAGCTCCACTCGACCTCGCGGTCGGTGAGCGTGGCGCCGTTCGTGCCGAGGACCACGGCCTCGAGCGGTCCGCTCTCTCCCTCGAGGAGGACGAGGTTCGACGGCTCCACCCGCACCACCCCGACGTGGGGGATCACCTCGACGACCACCGATCCGACCACGCCTTCGATGGTGGCGGTGAGCGCCGCCAGGCCGGGCGCGCGACCACGGACGAGGCCGCTCGCGCTCACCGAGGCCAGGTCGGGATCCGCCGAGCTCCACGACACCTCGCGACCCGCCGGCAGCATCCCCCAGGCGGAGAACGCGGTGGCCGCGAGCTGCAAGGTGTCGTCGGGCAGGACGCTGGGCGAGCCCGGCTCGATCTCCACCCGCGTCACCGCCGCCGGGACGACCTTCACGTCGGCGCGGCCCGACATGTCCCCGACCTTGGCGGTGACGATCGCGTCTCCCTCCGCGACGCCGACCACCTCGCCGCTCTCGCCGATCGTCGCGACCGCGGGATCCGAAGACGACCAGGCCGCCGCTACCGCCTCCATCTTCTTCCCCGACTCGTCGAAGGCGGTGGCGGTGAGCGTCCAAGGCTGACCGATCTCGAGCTCGATGGAGTCGGGATCGATCTGGACGAGGGCGACCTCCGGCGCGGCGGGATCCTCGCTGCAGGCGGCGGCCCCGACGGCGAGGGCGAGCGACGCGACCCAGGCGTTTCGGCGCGGCTTCAGCTTCCGGCCCTTCACGGCACGTCCTCGGGATAGAGGCGAAGCGGCACGTGGTAGGTGTTGCCGGAGCTGCCGACGGGCTGGCCGACCTCGCCAGAGGTGTTGACCCCCCAGCAGTACACCACGTCGCCGTCGGTGACCCCGCAGGTCTGGGTGCGGCCCATCACGATCTTGCGGAAGGTGAGATCGGTGTCGAAGGGGACGGGCTCCCGGTAGATCGGATGCGAGCCCGCCACGTTGAAGCCCCAGCACCAGACCGACCCGTCTTCCTTGACGCCGCACGACTCCATGCCGCCGACGACGAGGTCGACGAAGCGGTGTCCGCCCAGGACCTGGACCGGGATGTTCGAGTACTCGCCGAAGGGGACGGGGAGCTCGCGGGGCGGCGGGACGTACCCGTCCCCCAGGCTCCCGGTGTCGCGATCGCCCCAGCACCAGGCCTCGCCGCCGCGGGTGAGCCCACAGGCGTGGAAGTCTCCCACGTCGATCTGCACGAGATCGAGATCGCCGTAGGGCGCGAGCGGGATCGGCCACCGCTGCGCGCCCTCCTGGCCGAGGCCTTTCACGTTCCGGCCCCAGCAGTACCCGTCGCCCTCGGCCGTGACCGCGCAGGCCTGGGTGGCCGCGAGGCTCACCTGGTCGAAGATCAGGCCGCGACCGGAGGCGACGGGGACGTGCTGATCCTCGGGCCACTCGTTGCCGAGCTGCCACTCCGTCCCGCGACCCCAGCACCACAGCTTGCCATCCACGGCGAGGCCGCAGGTCGCCTCGTTGCCTGCCTCGATCGAGTGGAAGCGCAGGCCGGCGCCGACCCGGACCGGCATCGGAGACTGCTCGGTCGAGTTGTTTCCGAGCTGCCCGTGATCGTTCCTGCCCCAGCACCAGCCTCCGCCGTCCAGGGCGACGGCGCAGGAGTGGCCGTCGCCTGCCGAGATCGACGCGAAGAGCTCCTCGGTCTCCACCGGGAGGGCGGAGAACGAGGTGCGGTTGGGGCCGCGCGGATGCTGGCCGAGCTGGCCGTTCTCGTTGCTGCCCCAGCACCAGGCCTGGCCGATGGGGCTCAGGCCGCAGGTGTGGCCGTCGCCTGCGGTGAGGTCCACCAGCCGCAGCCGGACGTGCAGATCCGTCCTGCCGAACACGCCGTCGACCAGCACCTCGATCGTCGCCACGCCCGGGCGCTGCGCCGTCGCCACGCCGGACACCGGGTCGATGGCGGCGACCTTGTCGATCTCCACGACCTTCCATGAGGTCGGCCGCCCGGTGAGGACGTTGTCGTCCCTGTCGTAGGCGATCGCCTGGAGCTGCAGGGTGTCGCCGGTGAAGAGGCGCGGCGACGCGGGGACAATCTCGACCCGCGCCACCGCGACGTCCCTCACCTCGAGGGGGGCCCGCCCGGAGACGCCGTCGGCCGTCGCGAGGATCTCCACGTTCCCGAGGGCGATCCCCCTGGCCACGCCGCCCTCATCGACGGTGGCGATGGAGGGATCCGTCGACGACCAGGTGATGGCGCGATCGTCGAGCTTGCGGCCCCGGGCGTCCCAGACCGTCGCCTGGAAGCGCGTCGTGTTCCCCAGGCGCACGTAGTCCTCGGGTGGATCAATCTCGATCCGATCGACCGCGGCCCGCACCACCACGGTCGCGCTGCCCCGGATCTCGCCTGCGGCGGCGACGATCTCCGTCGAACCAGCCCGCACCGCCAGGACCATGCCCTGGCCATCGACGACCGCGACCTCCGGGCGGCTCGACGACCAGGCGAAGGTGCGGCCCGGCACCTCGAGGCCGAACTCGTCGAACGCGGTCGCCACCAGCTGGACCTCCTGGCCCACCACCGGCGAGGCGTCCTGCGGATCCACGCGCACGGAGTGGACCGGCGCCCACACTCGCACCGGGACCTCGACCTTCGTCCCCTCACATTCGAGCCGGACGACGGTGGAGCCGGGGGCCACGCCCGTGACCTTTCCGCTCCCGTCGACCTTCGCGATCTCCGGATCGTCCGACCTGAAGGACACCGGCAGATCCCGCATCCGGGCGCCGTCCTCGCTCACCGGCACGGCGTCGAGGGTCCGCTCCTCGTGGAGCTCGAGATCCAGGGAGGGCGGCTCGACCAGGATCGTGGCGACGGTGGGCGCGCCCACCAGGTCCGGACCCTTGCCGCCGCAGGCCTGCAGGATCGGGAGGGTGAGAAAGAGACAGAGGAGGGCCTTCGACACGGGGGCAGAGGAGGACCGCATGTGGATCACATGTCACCATCCCGCCGGATTGATCAACGGGCGGTCTTCATTCGCGAACCGTGGTCTGGTATCCCCGCCGCCCCATGATCGACCTCTCGACGCTCAACCCGACGTCTGACGTCCCCCCGGAAAACTGGACAGAAACCAGGTTGAGGATTTCGCTTCGGTTCGAGCCCTTGAGGAGGACCGAACGATGCGCAAATCCAAATTCTCTCAGGAGCAGATCGCCTACGCACTTAGGCAGGCCGAGCAGGGCACCACCGTCGCCGAGCTCTGCCGCAAGATGGGCGTCAGCGAGCAGACTTTCTACACCTGGCGAAAGAAGTACGCCGGGATGGGCGTCGCAGAGATCCGAATAGTGAAGCAGCTCGAAGAAGAGAACCGGCGCCTGAAGAACCTGGTTGCCGATCTGACTCTCGACAAGCACATGCTCCAGGAAGTCCTGCGAAAAAAGACTGAAGCCCGCTGGCCTACGTGAACGTGCCGAGTGGCTAACCGGGCCGTTTCGGATCAGCAAACAGCGAGCCTGCAAGGTCATCGGCCAAGCGCGCTCGTGCTTCTATTGGCGAAGCCGAGCGAAAGCTCAGACCCCTCTGCGGATGCGGTTGCGGGCTGAGAGATCCCCTCAAACCACGGCCCACCGGCTGCCCTGTCAAGGGTCGCCCTCGCTGATCGCCCCTGGGTCGGCCAAACTGATCGCGCTCTCGAGCCGTCCACGCAGCGCCCGTTCCTCACGTCGTGCGCGAGCACGTGGGTCGGCCAAACTGATCGCTCGTTCTGTCAGCTC
>DATMSB010000006.1:0-56764 GCA_035565615.1 Vulgatibacter sp.
ACGCCGCGGCGGAGGGCGGGGCCGAGGCGCCGCGCCGCGAGCGGCGGCGGGAGCGCGCGGCAGCGGAGGCCCGCCCCGAGGCCGCGCCGCCCGCCGAGGCGACGACCGCGCCGCCCGTCCGCGAAGGGGGCGAGCGGCGCGGCCCCAAGATCCTGAAGCGGGCCGAGGGAGCGAGGCCCTCCGCCGGCCCGGTGAAGCTCACCTTCAAACCGTTCTCCGCCTTCACCGAGGCCGCCGCCCCGGAGAAGGAGGAGGGGCCGGCCACGACGACCGAGGAGCCCAAGGCGCCCGCCCCGGAAGCCGAGGCGAAGGCCGAGGCGCGCGAAGTGCCGAAGGCAGCCGCCCCGGAGGCCGAGGCCCCCGCCGCGGCGCCCGAGGAGCCCAAGGCGGCGGCCCCCGAGGCGGAAGCCCCCGCAGAAGCGCGCGAGGAGCCCGAGGCGCCCGCTCCGGAGGGCGAGTCGTAGGCCGACGCGCTACGGGCCGACGGCAGCGATCGTCGAGGGCGAGGCGAAGGCCGCCGCACCAAGTGCCGAAGGCGGCGGCCCCGAAGGGCGAGGCGCCTGCCGGGCAGACGCTCGGAGAGCCGCGGCGACTCGCGCGCCGTCAGCCCAGGCGGAAGAGCTCCACCGCGTTCCGGGTGGTCGCCTCGGCGACCTCCTCCACCGGGATCCCCTTGAGCTCCGCCACCTTCTCCGCCACCAGGCGCACGTAGGCGGGCTCGTTCCGCTTGCCGCGGTGGGGGATCGGCGCCAGGTACGGGCAGTCGGTCTCGATGAGCATCCGATCGAGGGGCGCCATGCGCACCGCGTCCCGAAGGGGCTCGGCGTTCTTGAACGTCACCACGCCGGGGATGGACAGATGCAGGCCCATGTCGAGGTAGACCCTGGCCCTGCCGGGATCTCCGGTGAAGCAGTGAATCACGCCCTCACCGACCTTCGCCTCGCGCAGGATCGCCACCGTGTCGTCGTCCGCCTCGCGGGTGTGGACGATCGCGGGCTTCTCCACCCGCGAAGCGAGCTCGAGCTGGTGCGCGAACCACCGGCGCTGTTCCTCCCGCGGCGAGTGGTCATAGTGGTAGTCGAGGCCGGTCTCTCCCACCGCGATGGTGGCGGGGAGCGCCGCGAGCCGCTCCAGCTCCGTCCAGTCCTCCTCCGGCACCCGGGCGACGTCGTGAGGGTGTACGCCGGCGCTGGCGAACACGCGGCCGGGGTGGGCGGCCGCCAGGCCGTGGGCGCCGCCGAAGTCGCCAGGGGCGTGCCAGAGGCCGACGCACACCAGCCGGGTGACCCCGGCCGCCTCGGCGCGGCGGAGGACCTCCTCGGTCTCGCCGGCGAAGGCGCTCGCGTCCACGTGGGCGTGGGAATCCAACAGCTCCATCATTCCTTCTCCTCGGCCCCGCCACCGGGCGTGCGCGAGCCGATCACCTCGTCGCCCGAGAGCGGGAGGTACAGGCGGATCTCCTCGGCGGGCCTGCCGAAGAGCGAGATGCAGGTGGTCACCACCCGCCGCAGGTGATCGTCGGAGACCTCCTCCCTCGCGCGCTCCAGGATCTCCCGGGCGCGATCGCCGCCGGCGATGAGCAGCCCCTCCGCGGCGTCGCAGCGGACGTCCGGATCCTCCCCGGCGTCCACCAGGGCCGCGCGGCAGCGCTCGACCGCGTCCGCGCTCCCGTAGGATGCGAGGGCGCGCAGCGCGGTTCCTCGCAGGGGATCCCGCGGGTCGGAGGCCGCGGCCCGGGCGACCTCCTCGCCTCCCGGGATCCGGAGCTCGCCGCAGATCTCCAGCGCCATCGGCCGCTCCACCCCGCCCTTCCTCGCGCGCTCGAGCAGGTGCGCGGCGCCGCCGGCGTCGCCGGTGGCGGCGAGGAGCGCCGCAGCCGCCACCCGCTCGAAGCGGTTGGCGAAGAGGCGGCCGAAGGCCCTCCGGGCCGCCTCCTGCACGGCCGCGCGGACCTCGGGGGATCCGGACTGCGCCGCCGGGCGGAGCGCGAGGAGCGCGTCGAGGCGGGTGTTTCGCCGGGCGGACGCGGCGACCAGCGCGTCGGTGCCCCGGAGATCGCCGCCGGAGGCCAGCGCCGCCGCGGCGGCGAGGCGCACCAGCTCGTCGCCATCGGCGAGGAGCGAGGCGAAGCGATCGTGCAGCTCGGGGAGGTCCAGCGGCGCCAGCGCGTGCACCGCCTGGAGGCGCACGCCCGGCGACGGATCCGACAGGAGGCGCGCCACCCGATCGACGTGGCTCCCCTCCTCGTCGCAGAGCACCACGCCCAGGGAGGCCCAGCCCCGGATGATCGGCGCGTCGTCGGAGAGGAGGGTGACGAAGCGCATCAGCCAGCGGCGGCGCGCCGCCTCGTCCCGGCGGCAGATCTCCACCAGCTCCGCGATCGCCGCCTCGCGAACCCGGCGCGACGCAGCGGGATCGTCGAGGCGCTTCGCCAGCTCCTCCGCGTCCGCCATCACTTCAACCGGGAGCCCGGGGGCGCCCCCGGCACCTCGGCGAGGATCGGGCGGCCCGCGTCGCCTCCTCCGGCGAGGAGCATGCCCTGGCTCATGACGCCCCGGATCTTCCGGGGCGCGAGGTTCGCCACCACCACCACGTGCTTGCCCACGAGCTGGTCAGGCTCGTACCACTCCGCGATCCCGGCGGCGATGGTGCGCGGCGCGGCCTCCGCCAGGTCGACCGAGAGCTCTAGGAGCTTGTCGGCCTTGGGGATCCGCTTGGCCCCGAGGATCCTGCCCACCCGCAGCTCCACCTTGGCGAAGTCCTCGTAGCCGACGATGCCGGCGGTCGGCTCCGCCGCGCCGGGCTCCTTCCCCGACGTCGCGCCGGCCTCGAGCTCCATCCCCGGCGCCCGCGCGGGCTTCTGCTTGCCCTTCTCCAGCACGGCCGGCTCGCCTTCCGGCTCGGGCCAGAGCCGGTCGAGCTTCTCGTCGTCGATGGGCCGGGCGAGGTGCTCGACCTTGCCCAGCCTGGTCCCCACGGCGAGGGGAAAGCCGCCGCCGGCCACCAGCCGGGAGGGATCGAGCTCGATCCCTCCGAGCATGGCGGAGAGCTTGCCCGCCGCCACCGGGAGGATCGGCGCGATCCCGCAGCCGATCGCATAGGCGACGTTCGCGCCGAGCGAGAGGTCCCGGTGGGCCCCTTCCTCGTCGCCGCGCTTGCGCTTGCTCCAAGGGGCCGCGTCCTGGAGATGCCGGTTCGCCTCGAAGCCCAGCCGCACCAGCGCCTGGGTCGCCTCCCGCAGCTCGAAGGCGTCGAACGCCGTGCGCACCGCCGCCGAGTGCTCGAGGACCTTCGCCCACAGCTCGCGCGACGCGGGATCGTCCGCCGGCTCCCCCACGATCCCGCCGTGGTCCTTCTCCAGCGGAGAGAGCGCACGGGCCACGAAGTTGGCCAGGGTCTTCACCAACTCCGCGTTCACCCGGTTGCGGATCTCCTCCTTCGAGAGCGGCACGTCGTAGGGGGCGGCGCCCAGGTTCGAGGCGTAGAACCAGCGCAGGCTCTCGGGGTCGAGGCCCGCGTCGAGCCACTCGCGCGAGGTCACCATCCGGCCGCGGCTCTTGGAGAGCTTCTCGCCGCCCAGGGTGAGCATGCCGTGGACCTGGATGCGGTCGGGGACGGCGAGGCCGGCGGCGTGGAGCATCGCGGGCCAGAAGAGGGCGTGGAAGTAGACGATGTCCTTGCCGATGAAGTGGACGATCCGGGCGCCGGCGTCCTTGTCCCAGTAGTCGGCCAGGGCCCGCTCCTCGCCGAGGAGGTGCACGGTGGAGGAGAGGTAGCCGACGGGAGCGTCGAGCCACACGTAGAAGTACTTCCCGGGGTGGCCGGGGATCTCGAAGCCGAAGTACGGCTCGTCCCGGGACACGCACCAGTCCTGCAGCCCGGCGTCGAGCCAGGCCAGCACCGAGTTGCGCACCTGGGGTTCGAGGCGACCCTCCGCGGAGACGTACCCGCGCAGGAACTCCCCGAAGTGCCCCAACTTGAAGAAGAGGTGGTCGGACGTGCGGCGCACCGGCGGGTTGCGGCAGATCGAGCAGTACGGCGCCTCCAGATCCGTGGAGGCGTACGCCTTGTTGCAGACCTCGCAGACGTCGCCGTACTGGTCCCGGGCGCCGCAGCTCGGGCAGGTGCCCTTCACGAAGCGATCGGGGAGGAAGCGTCGATCCACCTCGCAGTACCACTGCTCGAGGGGGCGCTCCTCGATGTGGCCGCCCGCCTGCAGCCGCCGGAAGATCTCCTCCGACCACCTGCGGTTCTCCGGGGAGTGGGTGGTGTAGAAGGTATCGAACGAGATGTGAAAATCGAGGAAGTCGCGCCGCTGCTCCTCCTGCACCCGGGCCACGAAGGCAGCCGGATCCATTCCCTGCTTGGCGGCGTTCATCTCGATCGGCGCGCCGTGGGTGTCCGCAGCCCACACGTACTTCACGTCCCGGCCCATCTGCCGGAGGTGGCGCACCCAGACGTCGGTCTGGATGTACTCGACCAGGTGGCCGAGGTGGCTCGGGCCGTTGGCGTAGGGGAGCGCGCTGGTGACCAGGATCTTCTGGGACAAGGGGAGAGCCTTTCCTCGAGGGAACGGGGCGGAAAACTAGCCACCTCGGTCCGGCGGGTAAAGCGAATCGTCGGGCGCGGCTTCGTCAGGGCGTGCGCCGCGGCGCACAGATCCGCCACAGCAGCCGCTCCACGTCGAGCCGGCCGCCGCCGATCTTCACCGCGACGTCCACCTCCGCGGCGTCGACCAGCGCCCGCACCAGCTCGCCGCGGGAGAACCGCGCGGCCGCCTCCGCCTTGAACTTCGCCGCGTTCGGGTTGCCCATCTTCAGGCCCGCCTGGTTGAACTCCGCCACCCACGCCGCCGCCGCGGCGCCGAAGCCGGGGATCCGGCCGCCGGTGGCGCGGGTGGCCTCCTGGGCGGCGAGGAGCTGGCGCACGCAGCCGGCGATCGACGCCACCGCCTGGGGCAGTCCCCCGCCGTCCTCGAGGAGCTGCGCCAGCCCCTCGAGCGCGCCGCGCAGGTCCCGTCGCTCCACCGAGTTGGTGAGGAGGAACTCCACGTCGCGGGAGGCTTCCACCACCGCCTCGACGTCCTCGGCCTCCACCTTGCGCCGGTCGCCGACGTAGAGTGCGACCTTCTCCAACTCGGCGTGGAGCAGCCGCACCTGCTCCCCTCCCACCAGGGCCTCGAGGCGGGCCACGGCGGCGGGCGTGAGGTCCTTGCCGCGCGCCGCGAGGGCCTCGCGGGCGAGCCCGCCGACGTCGCGCTTCTCCCGGCCCTTGGGCTTGAACGACACCTCCTCGCCGGCGCCCCTCAGCTTCTTGTAGAGCGCGAGCCTGCCGTCGAGGGCGGTGGCGGAGACCACCAGGTGGTGGCCCGGCGGGATCCCCTGGGTCAAGAGCCGCTCCAGCTCCGAGGCGTCGGTCGCGGGCGGGGAGATCCCGTTGGCGGCGGCGTAGGCGGCCGCCTCGCGGCAGAAGGCGAGGTCGGCCGCGTCCGGATCGAGGCCGGCCTCCGCCTTCCACTCGGCGGCGCCAGCGGCGGCGGGATCGATCCCGGCCTTCTGGGCGAGGGCGAGGAGCCGCCGCGCCGCCTCCTTCTCGCGGCCCTGCTCCCACAGCTCCCGCAGCCGCGCGAGCTGGTCGCCCCTCGCCGCCCTGCGCGGCGCGAGGAACTCGGGCTCCCGCAGCCACACCACCTTGGTGCCGCGGAACATGGGGATCGTCGCGAGCTCCCGCGCCACGTCCGCCGGTGACGCGGCGGCCTCAAGGATGGAGAGGTTGAAGTCCCGGGAGACCGGCGGGACGAGCCGCTCCACCAGCTCCTCCGCCGCCTTGCGGGCGAGGAACTCCTCGCCGTGGAGGAGGATCACGGGCTTCGGCGGGTTCCCGATCAAGGCGCCACCTCCGGGATCAGGAACGAGACGAGCATCCGCTCGATCGCGAGCCTCGCCATGGCGTGCCGCGCGATGGCCCGCCTCGCCTCCAGCGCGAGCCGGTGGCGGCGCAGGGCGTCCGGGGCGCCCCGATCCCCCGCCGCGCGGACGAGCGCGCCGAGGTCCCGGTTCGCGAAGGCGTCCTCCTCGAGTCCCTCCGCGGCGAGGGCGGCGTCCCGGTAGAAGAGCGCGATCACGTCGAGCGCCAGCTCCGCGTCCTCCCGGCCCCTGCCGGCGAGCTCCTCGGCGAGCCGCAGGGCCGGGGCGAGGCGATCGCGGCCCAGGCCCTCGATCGCCTCGAGGATCCGGCGCCGATTCTCGAGCGCGGGGCCGTCCAGCGCGAGCGCGCCGCCCCACGAGCCGCCGGCGAGGGCGACCCGCAGCCGCGCCTCCTCGGGCTCGATCCCCTTCGCCTTTGCGATCTCGGCGGCGAGGCGCGCCGCGGGGAGCGGTCCGAAGGGCACGCGCACGCAGCGGGAGCGGGTCGTGGCGAGGAGCGCGTCGCCCGCCTGCGCCACCAGCAGGAGGTGGGTGCCGGGAGGGGGCTCCTCCAGGGTCTTCAGGAAGGCGTTCTGCGCGGCGGCGTTCATGGAGTCCGCGCCCAGCAGGAGCACGACGCGCCTCCTCCCCTCCAGCGGCGGACGGGAGAGCGCGGACTGCAGGCCGCGGATCTGTTCGATCTTCAGCTCGCGCGAGGGCGTCCTCGGCAGATCCTCCCGGGCCAGGACCTTGCGCGCCACCGCTTCGCTCTCCGGCAACACCACCACCAGATCGGGATGGACCCCGCGCGAGAGCTTCTGGCATGACGGACAGGTGCCACAGGCCTCCACCACCGGATCGTCGCCGCCGGCGGCGCAGAGGAGCGAGGCGGCGAACGCCCGGGCCGCCGTCTCCTTGCCCGTTCCCGCCGGCCCCGTGAAGAGCCAGGCGTGGTGGACGCGCCTGCGCTCGAGGGCGGCGCGCAGCAGCGAGACGGCGCGAGGCTGGCCGATGATCGACGAGAGCTTCACGGGGGGCGCATCCTACGGTGGCGTGGGGGTGGCGGCAACGGCCACCTCCTCCAACGATCGGCCGCCGCACGGGATGCCCGCCCGGCGCCACCAGAACCTTCGGGGGGACCACCCCCGCCACGGGAGGACCCCGATGAGAGACGCCTCGCTCGCACTGATCCTCTGCGCCGCCGTCGCCGGCTGCGCCGGCGTGACCCGCACGGTGGACAAGGGCACCGGGGCCCTGGGCGAGCTGCTCCTGCCCGTCCCCGAGGAGGTGGAGCTCGGGAACCGCCTCGCCGCCGAAGTGAACCGGCAGGAGAAGATCCTCCAGGATCCGCAGGTACAGAAGTACGCGAACGCCGTGGGGCAGCGCATCGTCAAGACCTCCGGCGACAGGCGGGACGGCATCCGCTACTCGTTCACGGTGATCGACGAGCCGGGGGCCATCAACGCCTTCGCGCTGCCCGGAGGTCACATCTACGTCTACTCCGGGTTGATCCTGGCCGCGCGGAACGAGGCGGAGCTCTCCGGCGTGCTCGCCCACGAGGTGGGGCACGTCACCTCCCGGCACGCGGCCCAGGCCCTCGGCACCGCCTACGGCCTCCAGGCCCTCTCCGCGATCGCCCTCGGCAAGAACCCCGGCGCCCTGCAGCAGCTCGCCGCCGGCATCGCCGCACAGGGCTACATGGCCCGACACTCCCGGGACGCCGAGCGCGAGGCGGACGCCAAGGGCCTGCAGTACCTCACGAAGGCCGGCTACGATCCCCGGGCGATGCCGCGCTTCTTCGAGGAGCTGGTCAAGATCAGCGGCCGGTCGAACGCCGTGGCCGAGTTCTTCGCCTCCCATCCGAACCCGAGGGAGCGGGTGAAGAACCTGAACGCCGACATCTCGAAGATGGGCAAGCCCTCCGGGAAGACGTCGATCGTGGGGGGCTTCGACGAGGTCCAGGCGAGGCTGCGGGGAGGGAGTTCGGCTCCCTCCGCCCCGCCCTCCGGCGGCGAGACGCCTCCCCCCGGCGGGACGACGCCCCCGCCCGGCGGCGCGCCCGCTCCGGCGCCTGCGCCGGCCCCCGGGAAGAAGTAGGCGCTACGGCGCGCGGCGCCGATCGATCTCCCGGTCGAGATCCTCGAAGGCCCGATCGGCCCGCTCGATCACCGCGGCGCGCACGCCCTCCGAGAGGTTCTGCATCTTGGAGACGGCGTCCTTGAACCCCTCCACGTCCAGGGCGACCAGGGCGTAGAACGTGCCGCTCGAGGAGATCCAGGAGTCGACGAGGGTGGTGCCGGCGAGGGACAGGTCGGTGATCTGCTTGCTGACGTCGATCAGGTGCTGGTCGTCGGCGGCGCCGACGCCGAACGCCTCCCCGCCGGTGGTGGTGGCCTGGTAGTCCTTGATCAGCGCCTCCACCCGCACCCCGAGCGACCTCGCGATCTCGGTGCGCCCGCGGGCGATCGCGCCCGTCCTGGCGAGAGCCGCGTTGCGGGTGCTCCCCGCCGCGCCCACCCCGCAGATCCGGCGCTCCATCTTCTCGCCCCACCAGGCGTCGCAGCCCTTGCGCACCCACTCGGGCGCGTCCGTGAGCTCGCCCTCCACCGCGTCCGCGGGCGTCTTCGGCGTGCTCGCGCAACCGCTCGCCCACACCATCGCTACGACCAACGACAAGCTCCCGATCCCCACGCGCATGGCGGCTCCTCGCGCGCCGACGCCGGGTCGGCGCGGCTTCGGGACGGCGGCGGATCCGTCGGCCCGGCCGGTCCCTCGACCGGCGCCGGATGGACGGCAGGATGGCCGCGGCATTCCAGGGAGGGCCCGACCCTTCCGGAGCGTGGAGGTCAGCCGCCCGACGCTCCCTCGTCCCAGGGCTCCAGGCAGACGCCGAGCTGATGCTCGTAGCGGATCGTCCCGTACAGGAGATCGATGCACTGCAGCTCGGGATCCCGGCAGCCCGCCTCGCCGGCGGTGGTGCCGCTCCCCGAGTTGCACATGTCGATGCAGACCCCGAAG
Source organism: Vulgatibacter sp. (assembly GCA_035565615.1). GTDB lineage: Bacteria > Myxococcota > Myxococcia > Myxococcales > Vulgatibacteraceae > Vulgatibacter. Next base: position 8,925 of record DATMSB010000006.1, read on the forward strand.
GGTCGGCACACCCGCGGCCGGTGGAGATCGTCGCAGTAGGCGTCCTCCGGCAGGTCCTCGCAGTCCGCGTCGGTCGCGCAGGAGCGGGTCTCGTCGAATTCCAACCAGAAGCAGTCGGTCCCCGGCTCGCAGAGCCACGCGCCGAAGCGGTCGTCCACCCACCGGCACGCGCCGCCCCAGGGGATCGTCCCGCCCTTCACGCACAGCCCCCACGGCGTGCCGTCCACCCCGGGCACCGGCCTGCAGAAGCCGTCCTCCCGCCCGGGGGTGCCGGCGCCGTGCTCGGCGTCGCAGCGCTCCCAGAAGGCGCCGTTGGTGCCGGGTCCGAGCCTCGCCTGATCCGCGCACCAGTTCGGGAAGCAGACCTGCACGATCCCCGCCGCCACGACCTCGACGCAGGCGTCGCGCCTCGTGGGGCAGTCCAGGGACCGGGTACAGGGCTCCATCCAGTAGAGGCCGCTGGGCCCGGAGTCCACGCAGACGAGCCCCATGCTCCGGGCGCCCGGCTGCGGGCAGGGGTCCTCGATCTTCGCGGGCGGCCCCACGTACTGGCAGGAGGCGGAGCAGACGCCGGGATCGGGCTCGTCGCCGGGATCGCAGGTCTCCTGCGTGTCCACCACGCCGTCGCCGCAGCGGGCAAGGGTGCAGTCGGTGCGGCACGCGTCCGCGAGGAGATCGCTGTTGGCGGCTCCGTCGTCGCAGGCCTCCCCCTCGTCCACGACGCCGTCTCCGCAGACCGCGCCGACGCCCCCCGCGCCTCCCACCCCGCCGATCCCGCCCACGCCTCCGGCGCCTCCCACCCCGTCGGCGCCGGCCCCACCGCCGCCCGAGCCCCCTCCCGAGCCGCCGCCCGCGGCCACGCCCCCGGCGCCGCCTGCCCCATCGGGCCCGCGTTCCGATCCGCATCCCGCGGCCGCCAGGAGCAAGGCCCCGACCCACACCGCCATCCGCCGCATTCCGACCCTCCAATGGTCAGGGCGAGCCGACGCCGACCTGCGTCCCCTCGCCCTCCCAGGAGAGCAGCCGATCGCCCACGATCACCGCATGTCGCCGGGCCGACGGCCAGATCCACTCCTCCCGCTTTCCGTCGGGCGAGGAGGAGAGCTTGCGCCGCTCGGGCCAGCCCCACGCCATGGCCACCTCGCTGGGCGACATGCCCGCGACGAGCCGCTTCTCGGCGACGGCCTTGCGGATCTCGGGCTCGAGGGCGCCGAGGAGGGGCGAGAGATCGTCCCGGGAGAGGAAGCGATCGATCTCCGCGAGGACCTCGGCGTGGGAGCCGAGGTCGGCGCGGAGGATCATCACCGGCACCGGATCCCGCGGCAGGCCCGCCACCTCGAGGAAGAGCCACGGGTTGTAGCGGGGCAGGAAGGGGTTGCGCAGGGTCACCGCCCGTCCCGTGGGGAGCTCGAGCTTCACGATCCGCACCCTCGTCCCCGCGGGGATCACCGCCGTTGGCGCGCCAGGATCCATCGGCTCGCCGGCGGGGTTGACGACCCAGGGGATCTCGCCGGGCACCACGTCCGAGAGGAATCGCTTGCCCGGATCGGACCAGAACGGCCCGAGGTACATCGAGTGGCGCAGGTAGAAGGTGCGGCCGGGGAGCGACCGCTCCAGCCGGACGCGATCCTCGTCGGGGATGGTGGTGTGCGAAGCGCACGCGGTGGCGAGCAGGATCCCCACCGCGGCCCAGGCGTGACGTCTCAAGGGATCTCCTCCGTGGTCGGCCGCGAGGCGGCCGAAGGATCGATGGTCGCAAGCGTAACCGCGTTCGCCGCGGAGGTCACACGGCCCGCCCGCGATCGTTCATCGGCCCCTGCCGCCCCGCCTCCCGCCCCGCCGATCGCGGAACGGCCGCCCCCTCCCCCCCGGTCGCTCGCGCGGCGCCCGCAGCGCCTCGTCGTCGCCGTGGAACTTCTGGGGCGTCCCCACCGCCACCGCCCAGACGTTCCCGGCCCGGATGGCGCGGACGAGGTCGGCCTCGTTCCGGACGTCGTCCTTGAAGAGCGTCGCCGCGGTGCCGATCTCGTCGTAGGAGGTCATCGCGCCGCTCCCGCCCACGCTCGGCGCGGAGAGGTGATCGGCGGCCTCGATCGCGAGCTCGTTCACGTTGGCGCCGCGGGTGCCGGTGAAGGCCTCCACCGCGCTGAGGTTCCGCAAGGAGAAGACGAAGTCTCCCATCGGCCTGGCGAGATCCCGATCGTAGGGCGTGGCCGCCACCACCGCGGCGCCCGCCGCGAGGGCCCGATCCACCAGCTCCCGCGCGGGCCGGCGGTTCGGATCGGCCTCGCCGAGCAGCGCCGGGACGTCCACGCCCTCGGGATCGGGGAAGAAGCAGAGGAAGAGGCCGTGATCGGTCTGGACCTCCATGCCGACCAGCACGCGGATCTTCGCGCCGTTGCGCAGGGTGTGCAGGTTGGCGGCGCGATCGAGGCTATCGCGGTCGGTGAAGCAGATCCCGTCCAGGCCGAGGGTCTCCGCCTTCGCGACGGCGAGGGCGGGCTCGAGCGTGCAGCCTGGCGTGCGGTCGGTGTGGACGTGGAGATCGATGAGCACGCGGTCGTCCTTTCGCCAAGCGCCCGTCGCTACCACGAAGACGCCGCCGGGGGAACCACCGCGTTTGACAAACTCGAGCGCGGGCTGGAATGCTCGCCTGCCCTCTTCGCCGGAGGGAAGGCGCGTGCCCCCCGAGCGGTTCTGGCCCCGCCTCCTCAGCCTTCGGATACCCCGCGTTGCCTCCTCGTCTGCTCGTCGCCGCCTTCGTCGTCCTCGCCCTCGCCTGCACCCGCGGCGGCGAGACCTTCGGCCCCGCGAAGCGCGCGCGCAAGGGCAACACCTTCTACGTGGGCGGGGGCGCGGAGCCCGAGTCGATCGATCCGGGCAAGGTCTACGACGCCCCCGGCTTCATGGTGTCCCGCAACCTCTTCGAGGGGCTGATGCGGCCGGATCCCGTCACCCTCCGGCCGCTGCCCGGTGTGGCGTCGTCGTACGAGGAGAGCGAGGACGGCACGCGCTACGTCTTCCACCTCCGCCCCGACGCCCGCTGGTCGGACGGCGCGCCCGTCACCGCCCACGACTTCGAGTGGTCCTGGAAGAGGGTGCTGCACCCGGAGACGGCGGCGCAGTACGCCGCCCTCCTCTGGGACGTGAAGAACGGCAAGGCCTTCGCGGAAGGGAGGGTCCCCGCCGGCGCCGTGGGCGTCCGGGCGAGGGACGATCTCACCCTCGAGGTCGAGCTGGAGCGGCCGATCCCCTGGTTCCTCGAGCTCCTCACCTTCGGGCCCTTCCAGCCGGTGCCGAGGCGCGCGATCGAGGCGCACGGCGGCGCGTGGACCCGCCCGGAGAACATCGTCACCAACGGCCCGTTCCACCTGGAGAGGTGGGTGGTCAGCTACCAGATCGAGATCGCGAAGAGCCCCACCTACTGGGGCGCCGACGAGGTGAGGCTCGACCGCGTGGTCTTCGTGATCTCCGACGACAACCACGCGATGATGCGCCTCTTCCGCGCCGGCGAGCTCGATTGGATCGGCGCCGACGTGCGGCCGCCCCAGGAGTACCTGGAGCACCTGGCCGGCAAGCGGGACTTCCGCTCCGACCGCGACCTCGCCACCTACTTCTACCTCGTCAACCTGCGCCCCGACGCCCCCGCCCCCTTGCGCGACAAGCGGGTGCGCAAGGCGCTCGACATGGCGATCGACAAGGCGGCGCTGGCGCGCTTCGTGATGAAGGGCGGGGAGCGGCCGGCGCGATCGCTCGTCCCCGACCTCTTCGTCGAGCAGGGCTACGCGCCGCCGCCGGGGAACCCCTACGATCCGGACGAGGCCCGGCGGCTGCTGCGAGAGGCGGGCTACGGCCCCGGCGGCGCCACCTTCGGCAGGCTCGAGGTGCTCTACAACACCCACGACGCCCACCGGCAGATCGCGGAGGCCCTGCAGGCGATGTGGAAGCGCGAGCTCGGCATCGACGTCCAGCTCGTGAACCAGGAGTGGAAGGTCTTCATGAACAACCGGGTGGAGGGCTACTTCCAGCTCGCCCGGGCCGGGTGGACCGGCGACTTCCAGGATCCCTACTCCTTCCTGTCGATGTTCCTCTCCGACTCGGAGCTGAACGAGACCCGCTGGAAGAACGAGGCCTACGACGCGCTCGTCCACGAGGCGCTCGGGCACCGCGATCGGGCAAAGCGGTACGCCGTCTACGCGAAGGCGGAGGCGATCCTCCTCGACGAGCTGCCGATGATCCCCCTGTACTACTACGCGCAGAACACCCTGATCGGCTCGTGGGTGAAGGGCTGGTACCCGAACTCCCAGGACATCCATCCGTTCCGGGACATGTGGCTGGAGCAGGAAGAGTGACGCGCTTCGTCCTGCGCCGGCTCCTCGGCCTCGTCCCCACCCTCCTTGTGATCTTCACCCTGAGCTTCCTGCTCATGCGCGCAGCGCCAGGCGGCCCCTTCGACGCGGAGAAGCCGGTGCCCGCCGAGGTGAAGCGCAACCTCGAGCTCCGCTACCACCTGCGCGAGCCGTGGTGCGAGGCGCGCTTCCTGCCCGCCTTGCGGGAGCCCGGCGTCTCCGCTGCCGCGGAGCGGGCGATCCGCGCGGAGGCCCCCTGGTCCTCCCGCCTGGAAAAGCTCTGCACCGGCGCGTTCCAGTACGGCTGGATGCTGTCCAACTACGTGCGCGGCGACTTCGGCCCCTCCTACAAGTACAAGGACCGCAGCGTGAACGAGTTCATCGCCTCGGGCCTCCCGGTGACGATGCAGCTCGGCCTCATCGCCATGGGCTTCGCGCTCCTCATCGGGCTGGGCGCGGGCCTCGTCGCGGCCACCAAGCAGAACCTGTGGCAGGACCACGCCTCGATGGGCGCCGCCCTCCTCGGGATCTCGGTGCCGAATTTCGTGCTGGGGCCGGTGCTGATCTTCGTCTTCTCCCTCACCCTGGCGTGGCTGCCGCCTGCGCGCTGGGACGGCTGGCGCTACATGATCATCCCCGGCTTCACCCTGGGGCTCGCCTATGCAGCGTACGTGGCGAGGCTCACCCGCGGCGGGATGCTCGAGGTGGTGCGGCAGGACTTCATCCGCACCGCCCGGGCCAAGGGCCTCTCCGAGCGCCTCGTGATCCTGCGGCACGCGGTGCGCGGCGGCCTGCTCCCCGTGGTCTCCTACCTCGGCCCCGCCCTCGCCGGCCTCTTCACCGGCTCGATCGTCGTCGAGCGGATCTTCAACATCCCCGGCCTGGGCCGCTACTTCGTGGACGCCGCGCTGAACCGGGACATCACCCTCGCCATGGCCGTGGTGGTGGTGGACGCCGTCTTCCTCCTCGTGGCCAACCTGGTGGTCGACGTTCTCCTGGGTCTCCTCGATCCGAGGGTGCGCTACGAATGAGCCGCGAAGTGCTCGAGCTGCCGCTCGCCGGAGCGGAGGAGATCGAGGAGGTCGCCGGGACCTCCCTCTGGCAGGACGCCTGGAGGCGGCTGCGCAAGAACCGCATGGCCGTCGCCTCCGCCGGGATCCTGGTCTTCGTGATCCTCTTCTGCGTCGCCGGCCCCTGGCTGGTCTCCCACGGCTTCGACGAGCAGGACCTCGCCTACGGCGCCCGTGGCTCGTCGTGGCGCCACTGGTTCGGCACCGACCTCCACGGCCGCGACCTGCTGGTGCGCACCATGCACGGCGGGCGGATCTCCCTGCTCGTGGGCTTGTGTGCCACGGCCGTCTCGCTCACGCTGGGCGTGACCTACGGGGCGGTGAGCGGCTACTTCGGCGGCAGGCTCGACGCCATCATGATGCGGGTGGTGGACGTGCTCTACACCATCCCCTTCATGTTCGTGGTGATCCTCTTCCTGGTGCTCTTCGGCCGCTCGCTGGTGCTGCTCTTCGTGGCGCTGGGGGCGGTGTCGTGGCTCACCATGGCGCGGATCGTGCGCGGGCAGGTGCTGTCCCTGAAGCAGAGCGAGTTCGTGGAGGCGGCGCGGGCGAGCGGCGTGGGGCACGCGGGGATCATCTTCCGGCACCTGGTGCCCAACGCGCTGGGGCCGATCGTCGTCTACACCACCCTCACCATCCCGCGGGTGATGCTGGAGGAGGCCTTCCTCTCCTACCTGGGCCTGGGGGTGCAGCCGCCGATGGCGTCGTGGGGGCTGCTGGTCTCCGACGGGGCGAACGCCATGACCTTCTTCCCCCACCTCCTCCTCTTCCCCGGGGCCATGCTCACCGTGACCCTCTTCTCCCTCAACTTCCTCGGCGACGGCCTGCGCGACGCCCTCGACCCCCGGATGCGGACGTGAGCGACCCCCTCCTGCAGGTCCGGAACCTCCACGTCCACTACCGGGTGGACGGCGGCGTCGCCAAGGCGGTGGACGGCGTGGGCTTCGACGTGCCCAGGGGCAGCACCCTCGCCGTGGTGGGCGAGTCGGGATCGGGGAAGAGCCAGACCATGTACGGGATCCTGGGCCTCGTCCCCCGGCCCCCCGGCGAGGTCTTCGGCGGCGGCGCTCTCTTCGACGGCGAGGATCTCCTCCGGGCCGGGGAGGCGCGGCTGCGGGCGCTGCGGGGCGATCGGGTGGCGATGATCTTCCAGGATCCCATGACCGCCCTGAACCCCTTCCTCACCGTGGAGCGGCAGCTCACCGAGGTCCTCGAGGTGCACCGGGGGATGTCCCGCCGCGCGGCGCGGGGCGAGGCGCTAGAGATGCTGCGGCGGGTGGGGATCCCGGATCCGGAGCGGCGGATCGATCAGCATCCGCACCAGTTCTCCGGCGGTATGCGGCAGCGGGTGATGATCGCCATGGCGCTCCTGTGCCGGCCCGCCCTCCTGGTGGCCGACGAGCCCACCACCGCGCTGGACGTCACCATCCAGGCGCAGATCCTGGAGCTGCTCCGCGAGCTGCAGGAGGAGCTGGGGAGCTCGACCATCCTCATCACCCACGACCTCGGCGTGGTCGCGGGCACCGCCGACCTGGTCGCGGTGATGTACGCCGGCCGCGTGGTGGAGCGCGGCGAGGCCGGGGAGATCTTCGCCGACGCCAGGCATCCCTACACCAAGGGCCTGCTGGCGAGCGTGCCTCGCCTGGACGCCGCGCAGAAGGAGACGCTGGTGCCGATCCCCGGGCAGCCCCCCGACCCTTCTCGGCTCCCCTCCGGCTGCCCGTTCCGCACCCGCTGCCCCGCCGCCACCGAGCGCTGCGCTGCCGAGCGCCCGGCCCTTCGCGCCATCGGGCCGGGGAGGGAGGTCGCGTGCTGGAACGCCTGAGCCAGCCGGCCCCGGGGATCGACGTGCCGCTGGTGCGCGCCGTCGACCTGAAGGTGCACTTCCCCGTCCGCTCCGGCCGCCTCTTCGAGCGGAAGGCCGGCGTGGTGAAGGCCGTGGACGGGGTCTCGTTCGACGTGGCGCGGGGCGAGACCCTGGGCCTGGTGGGCGAGTCGGGCTGCGGCAAGAGCACCACCGGGCGGGCGCTGATGCGGCTCGTCGACGCCACCTCCGGGCGGGTGGAGCTCGCCGGGGAGGATCTGCTGGCGCTGCGGGGCGAGGCCCTGCGGCGCAGGCGGCGCGACTTCCAGATGATCTTCCAGGATCCGTACGGCTCGCTCGATCCCCGCATGACCGTCCTGGACATCGTGGCCGAGCCCCTGCGCGCCCACGGCCTCGCGGGCCTCGACGTGCAGGAGAAGGTGGAGGAGATCCTCGCCCGCTGCGGCATGAGCGCCCGATACATCCGCCGCTACCCCCACGAGTTCTCGGGGGGCCAGCGGCAGCGGGTGGCGATCGCCCGGGCGCTGGTGCTGCGGCCGTCCTTCGTGGTCTGCGACGAGCCCGTCTCCGCCCTGGACGTCTCCATCCGGGCCCAGGTCCTCAACCTCCTCGTCTCCCTGCAGCGGGACCTCTCCCTCACCTATCTCTTCATCGCCCACGACCTCGCCGCCGTCCGGCACGTCTCCGATCGGATCGCGGTGATGTACCTGGGCCGGATCGTCGAGCTCTCCCCCGCCGCCGAGGTCTACGAGCGGCCTGCCCACCCCTACACCCAGGCCCTGATCTCCGCCGTCCCCATCCCGGATCCCGAGGGCGAGCGACGGCGCCGGCGCGTGGTCCTGGAGGGCGACGTCCCCTCCCCGCTGCGGCCACCGCCCGGCTGCCGGTTTCACCCCAGGTGCCCGCTCTTCAAGCGCCTGGATGCCGCCGGGCAGGCCCGCTGCAAGGGGGAGGAGCCGGTGCTGCGTGTCCTCGACGGCGGCCGCCGCGCGGCGTGCCACTTCGCGAAGTAGCCTCTCGCGATCGTTTTCTTTGCGCCCGACCGCGGGAAATGAGAAGGCGCCGCCCGGGTTGTTCCCGACAGGACCTCTTCCATGCCTCGGACCTTCGAATCCCTCGGCCTCTCCGCCGACCTCCTCCGCGCCCTCGGGCGCGCCGGCTACGACCGGCCGACGCCGATCCAGGCCGAGTCGATCCCGCCCGCCCTCGCCGGCAGGAACGTGATCGGCTGCGCCGCCACCGGCACGGGCAAGACCGCGGCCTTCATGCTGCCGCTCCTCCAGCGCACCGCCGGCCGCCAGGGCGCCACCCTGGCGCTCGTCCTCGCCCCGACCCGCGAGCTGGCCCAGCAGATCCACGAGTACGTGGCGGCGTTCGGCGGGCCCCCCGCCGCCCTCGTGGTCGGCGGCGTGGGGATGCAGCCGCAGATCGACGCGCTCCGGAGAAAGCCCGCGCTCGTGGTGGCCACGCCGGGGCGCCTCATCGATCACCTGCAGCAGCGCACCGTCGACCTCTCCCGCATCGAGACCCTCGTCCTCGACGAGGCGGATCGGATGCTCGACATGGGCTTTCGCCCCCAGCTCGAGAAGATCCTCGCCAGGGCGCCGGTGCGGCGGCAGACCCTCCTCTTCTCGGCCACCATGGCCGGCGAGGTGGCGGCGTTCGCGGGGCGGCACGTCCCCGATCCGGTGCGGGTGGAGGTCCACCGCAGCGGCACCACCGCCGCCCGGGCCGAGCAGCGGATCTACCGGGTGGAGAAGGACGAGAAGGCCGCGCTCCTACTCACCCTCCTCGCGGCGGACGACGACTCCACCCTGGTGTTCGTTCGCACCCGGCACCGCGCCGACAAGATCGCCCGGGTGGTGGAGAAGGCGGGTCATCGGGTGACCCGCCTCCACGGCGACCGCACCCAGGGGCAGCGCAAGCAGGCGCTGGCGGGGTTCAAGGACGGCAGGTACCGCGTGCTCGTCGCCACCGACGTCGCCGCCCGCGGGATCGACGTGGAGGAGATCGGCCACGTGATCAACTTCGACCTCCCCGGCGAGCCCGAGGACTACGTCCACCGCATCGGCCGCACCGCCCGCAACCAGGCGAGCGGCAGGGCCACGAGCTTCGCCGAGCCCGGCGACGGGCCCGCGCTCGCTGCGATCGAGCGGCTCATCGGCCGCGCCCTCCCCCGGGAGCCGGCGCCCGCCGACGATCCCGTCTTCGCCGAGCTGATGGCGCAGCGCCGGGCCCGGGAGCGGGATCCCGGCGTCCACGGCGGGCGCACCCGTGCCCAGCTCGCGGCCGCGGGCCTGCCCGCGCGCCCCCCGGCGCCGAAGCCGCGCCCGAAGGGGACGCCGGCGAAACGGGCCTCGCACGCGCCGTCGAAGGCTGGACCGCGCTCGGAGGAGACGCCGGCGAAGCATGCCTCGCACGCGCAGGCGAAGCGCGGCGCACCTCGACCGGCGGGGGCGACGGCGAAGCGGGCCTCCCACTCGCAAGCGAAGGGTGGCGCACCTCGACCGGTGGGGACGCCCGCGAAGCGGGCCTCCCACGCGAAGGTTCCGGCCGGCCGCTACCGGGCGGGGCGGCGACGCCGGCCGCGGGCGGCCCGCGATCGCTGAACCGACGAGCGCCCCGCCTTCCGACGGCGGCCGCGCATCGGGCGGTCGAGGGCGCTCGACGCAGCGCGACCCGTCAGGCGTCGACGCCGAGGAGCTTCACCAGGGGCACCGGCTGCGACTTTCCCTTCACCTGGGTGGGCGGGCGCTCCTCGGTGCGGAAGGGCCTCGTCGTCAGCGCCATGGCCTCCTGCGAGACCATGATCTCGCCGGGCCCGGCGAGCCCGCAGAGCCGCGACGCCAGGTTCACCGGATCGCCGATCGCGGTGAACTCGAGGCGCTTGGACGAGCCCATGGTCCCCACCACCGCCTGGCCGGCGTTCACGCCGATCCCGCAGTGGATCGGGCCCCGCCCTTCCGCGATCCGCGACTCGTTGAGCAGCGCGAGCTGCTCCTGCATCTCGAGGGCGCAGGCCAGCGCGCGATCGACGTCGTCGGGACCGCCCACCGGCGCGCCCCATAGCGCCATCAGCGCGTCGCCGATGAACTTGTCGAGGACCCCGCCGTGGCGGAACACGATGTCCACCATCCGCTCGAAGTACTCGTTGAGCATGCGGACCGTCTCCTCCGGCCCGACGCCCTCGGAGATCTGGGTGAAGCCGCGGATGTCCGCGAACATCACCGTCACCCGGGTGAGCGTCCCCCGCTTCTGCAGGTCCAGCTTGCCCAGCCGGGCCTGCTCCACCAGCGCCGGCGACAGGAAGCGGGACAGGTGCGCGCGGGCCTCCGCCTCCTGGGCGATCTGCCGCGAGAGCGCGGTGCGCTCCAGGGCCAGGGAGGCCTGGGCGGCCACTCCGTTGAGGAGCTGCAGGTCCTTCTCGGAGAACGCGGCGGCGGTCTTGCGGCTGTCGAGGAAGAGCACGCCCTTCACCTCGTCGCGGATCAGGAGCGGCACCGCCATGGCGGAGCGGATCCCCTGGACGACGATGGAGGCCGAGGTCGCGAACCGGCTATCGATGCCGGCGTCCAGGGTGAGGACGCTGTCGCGGCTCTCCCGCACCCGGCGCAGGATGCTCTCGGAGAGCACCACCTGATCGCTCCCCTCCCGGGATCGCACCGCCTTGGGCGCGAGCTGGCCGGTGGAGGCGTCCACGAGGAGGATCACGCCGTTGTCCGCCGCGGGGAGCACGTCGAAGGCGAACTCGAGGATCTGATCCAGGAGCGCGCCCTCGTCCTGCTCGAGGACGATCCGCCGCCCGAGCTCCATCGCGATCCGGAGCTTCTCGTAGTCGTGTCGGAGCAGCTCGTCGCTGGCGATCTGCCCCTCGGGGAGGAAGCCCGCGGCGTCGTCGCTCGGGAGCGCCTTGAGGATCGACGTCTCGGAGCTGGTGACGTTCACCCGGGCCGAGATCGTCGGGGCCGGGGCCCGCTCGAAGCGCAGCGTGCTCGCGCCGAGGAGCAGCTCGTCGCCGTGGCGCAGGAGGCAGGAGGTGGTCCGCCTCCCGTTGACGTACGAGCCGTTGGACGAGCCCAGATCCCGGAAGAACCAGTCCATCCCCACCCGTTCGACGAGGGCGTGCTCCTTGGAGACCTCGCGGTCCATGAGCACCACGGTGTTGCCGGGTTGCCGCCCGATGGTCGCGCGGCTCCCCAGGAGCACCTCTCGTCGGTCGCCTCCCGGCAGGAGGAGGAGCAGGCGGGCGTCGCTCATGATCCGGACATGTTACATCCGTTGCTGTGGTAGAAGCGCGCGGATTCCGGCCCCACGGGGTCTCCCCCGGGGCCGAAGAGGAAGGCCATGAAGCTCAAGCAGCGCCCCGAGGACTTCGTGGTCCGCGAGGCCTACCGCCTCGATTTCGATCCCAGGGGCCCGTACCGGGTCTACCTGATGGACAAGCAGAAGCTCTCGACCTTCGAGGCCGTCCAGCGGATCGCCACCCGGATGCGCGTCCCCCAGAAGTCGATCAGCTTCTGCGGGCTCAAGGACAAGCAGGGCCGCACCGAGCAGCTCGTCGCCGTCCGCGGGAAGGACGCGGAGATGCAGGAGCCCGACCTGCGCCTCAAGTTCCTGGGCCGGACCGCGGAGCCGCTCTCGGCCAGGAACCTCACCGCCAACCGCTTCGCCATCACCGTCCGCGACCTCTCGGAGGAGGACGTGGCCCGCCTCCCGGCGGCGGTGGCGGACGTGCGCCGGGTGGGCGTGGTCAACTACTTCGACTCCCAGCGCTTCGGCGCCCTCAAGCACGGGCAGGGCTTCATCGCCAAGGACCTCATCCGCGGCAACGTCGAGCACGCGCTGTACAACTACCTCGCCAGGCCCTCGCCCCTCGACCGGAGCGACGACGCCAAGGTGAAGCGGTTCTGGGCCGAGAATTGGGGTGACTGGGAACGTCACTGTCCGTTCAAGGCGGTGGCGCGCTACCGCAACGTGCTCGTCCACCTCCGCGAGCACCCGACCGACTGGGCGGGGGCGTTCCTGGAGATCGAGCCGCGGTACCGCGCCCTCCTCCTCTTCGAGTACCAGAGCTGGCTGTGGAACGAGGGCGTCCGCCGCCTCCTCCAGGGGATGATCGACGAGCAGGACCTCATCTCCCTGCGCTACCAGGCGGGCCGCCTCCTCTTTCCCCGGGAGATCGGCGGCGAGGTGCTGCGCGACCTCCGCGACCGGACCTTTCCCCTCCTGGGTCCCGACTCCGAGTACGCGGACGAGGCCACCCGGCACGCGGTCGAGGAGACGCTGCGGCGGGAGCGGATCTCCCTGCGGGATCTGGAGCTGCCCCACCTGCCGGGGATGTTCTTCAAGCACGAGGAGCGCCCGGTGCTCATCCGCCCGGGAAAGCTGGTGGTGTCCGAGCCGCGGCCCGACGACCGGAACCGCGGCCGGCTCCGTGTGAACGTGGCGTTCACACTGCCCCCCGGCGCCTACGCGACCCTCGTCACCAAGCGGCTCTTCTGGTTCGCCATGCTGGAGGAGGAGGCGGCGGACCGCGGGGGCGAGCTCCACCCGGTGGCGCTGGAGCAGCTCTCCCGGGCCTACGGGGGGCCGTCCGAGCCGGTGCGCCCGAAGCGCGAGAAGACCGCCCGCGCGCCTCGCGAGGAGGCCGCCGCGCCCCGCGAGCCCGCCCCCGCGCCGAAGATCGGCTTCCGCGAGGCCCAGCGCCTCAAGAAGGCGGCGAAGGCGGAGGCCCGGGCGGCGGCGCAGCAGCGGGCCGGTCGCGGGCGCCCCAAGCCCCGCTCCTCCTGACGGCGCCGCTCAGAGTCCCTCGGCCTCGATCCGCTCGAAGAGCGCCTCGATCCGGGGTGTGCCCGCCGCCTTCGCCCGGGCCGCCTCGGCCCTGGCGCGCAGCGCCTGGAGCTGCGCCTCCACGGCGGCGATCCCCGTACTCCCCGGGCTCCTCTTGCGCTCCAGGGCGCCGTCGAGGCTCGCCGCCCGCATCACCTCGTGGTCGAAGGCGGGATCGATCGAGGCGGCCAGGGCCGGGTCGGCGGCGCCCAGGGGGAGGCCGCGCTCCTGGCAGGCGCGCACCAGCTCGCCTACGGCGCGGTAGGCGTCGCGGAAGGGAATCCCCTTCCTCACCAGCGCCTCGGCGAGATCGGTGGCCTGGGTGGCGTCCGACTCCAGGGCGGCGCGGCAGCGCTCGGGCCGGAAGCGCAGGCGCGGGAGGGCCAGATCCAGGATTTCGATCACCCCCCGTGCGAGCGGACCGGTCTCGAGGAGGGGTCCGCGGTCCTCCTGGAGGTCCCGGTTGTAGCCGCCGGGGAGGCCCTTGAGCGTGACCAGCAGGCCCACCAGGTTGCCCACCGCCCTACCGCCCTTGCCCCGCACCAGCTCGAAGACGTCCGGGTTCTTCTTCTGCGGCATCATGCTCGAGCCGCACGCGATCTCGTCGTCGAGCTCCACGAAGCCGAACTCGGCGCTCGAGAAGTCGACGAGGTCGGTGGCGAGGCGGCCGGCGTGGAGGAGGAAGCGCGCCGCGGCCCAGGCGAAGTCGAGGGCGAAGTCCCGATCGCCCACGGTGTCCAGGCCGTTCAGGGTGAGGCGGGAAAAGCCGAGCAGCTCCCGGGGGACGTCCCGATCGATTGGTAGCGTGGTCCCGGCGATCGCTCCGACGCCCAGCGGACACGCGTCCACCTGCTCCAGCACGAACTCGAAGGCATCCAGATCCCGGGCGAACATCGAGGCGAAGGACGCGAGCCAGTAGCCGGCGCTCACCGGCTGGGCGCGCTGCCGGTGGGTGTAGGCCGGCATCGGCGTCTCGAGCTCGGCCCGCGCCCGCTCCACGATCCGCTCGACGAGGCCCGACAGCGCCTCGAGGACGCGCGCCGCCTGCTCGCGGCCGTGGAGCCTGAGGTCGAGGGCCACCTGATCGTTTCGCGACCGCCCGGTGTGGAGGAGCCCCGCCGCGGCGCCGACCTCGGCGTGGAGCCACGCCTCCACCGCCATGTGCACGTCCTCCTCGTCGGGGAGGGCGAGCTTTCCCTCCCTGGCGAGCGCACGGATCCGGAGGAGGCCCTCCTTGAGCTGCGCGGCGGCGTCCCTCGGGACGATCCCCTGGCGGGAGAGCATGGTGAGGTGGGCGAGGCTGCCCAGCAGATCCTCCTCGAGCAGCTCGAGATCGAGGTCGAGGGAGCTCGAGAAGCGGAGAAGATCCGGGTGGAGGACGGAGCCCCCGGCGGTGGCGGTCTTGGCGATCATGCGACGGATCCTCCTGAAGCGAAGGGTGGATCGATCGGCCCCTCTCGCGACGAGGGGCCGATCGATCAGATGGTGGCGCGGACGAAGGGGATGCGGCTACGAACCGCCTCCGTGCAGCCGGCTGTAGCACTCGAGCTGCAGGCCGGCGAGCCGGATGAACCCATCGGCGGCGCGGTGATCGAAGCTGTCCTCGGCGCCGTAGGTCGAGAGGGCGTGGTCGTAGATCCCGAAGGGCGAGCTGCGGCCCACCACCTGGCAAGCGCCCTTGAACAGGCGCACCCGCACCGTCCCGGTGACGTGCCGGCCGTGGACGTCGTTGAACGCCTGCAGCGCCTCGCGGTACGGCGAGAACCAGAAGCCCTCGTAGATCAGCTCCGCGTACCTGGCGTCGAGCATCGCCTTCACCCGCTGGGACATGCACAGGGTGGTGAAGCGCTCCAGGTCCTGGTGCGCGGCGATCAGCACCACCGCGGCGGGGCACTCGTAGAGCTCGCGGCTCTTGATGCCCACCACCCGGTTCTCCACGAGGTCGATCCGCCCCACACCGTTATCGCCCGCGATCCGCCCGACCTCCTTCACCAGCGCCGCCGGGGCCAGGGCCGCGCCGTCCAGGCGCACGGGCCTTCCCGCCTCGAAGCCGATCTCCACGACGGTCGGCTCGTCCGGCGCGTCCCTCCAGCTTCTCGTCCACGCGAACGCGTCCTCCGGCGGCTCCCGGCTCGGATCCTCGAGGACCCCACCCTCGATGCTGCGTCCCCAGAGGTTCTCGTCCACGCTGTAGGGGCTCTTCCTGGTGGTGGGCACCTCGATCCCGTACCGGGCGGCGTACTCCATCGCCGCGTCGCGGGTGAGGTTCCGCTCCCGCTGCGGCGCCACGATCTTCAAGTCGGGGGCCAGGCCCTTCACCGCGAGATCGAAGCGCACCTGGTCGTTTCCCTTGCCGGTGGAGCCGTGGGCCACGGCGGTGGCGCCGTGCTTGCGGGCCGCCGCGACGAGGTGCCTGGCGATCAGCGGCCGGGAGAGCGCCGCCGAGAGGGGGTAGACCCCCTCGTACATCGCGTTGGCCTGCAGCGCCGGGAAGCAGAAGTCGCGAACGAACTCCTCCTGCGCCTCCACCACCTCCACCGCCACCGCCCCTGCCTTCCTCGCCCGCTCGATCACCCACGCCGCGTCGCGGGCCTCTCCCACGTCCACGTGGCAGGCGATCACGTCGTAGCCGTACTCCTCGCCCAGGATCCGCACCAGCACCGAGGTGTCCAGCCCACCGGAGTAGGCCAGGACGATCTTCTCCTTCGCCATCTAGCTGCCGCCTTTCTTCCACTTGCCCAGAAGGAACTGCTCGAGCTTCTTCGTCGCCTGGCGCCGGACCGGCGCCAGGAAGATCGTGTCGTCGCCGGCGATCGTCCCCAGAAGCTGGGGGAGCCGCGCCTTGTCCAGGGCCGAGGCCACCGCCGGGGCGGCGCCAGGCCGCGTATGGACCACGATCAACACGTCGTTCGACTCCACGCTGGTGACGAAGACGCCCGCCTGCTCCAGCTCGTCCGGATCGGCCGGCGCCTCGAACTCCCCCACCTCGTACATGGTCCCGCCCTCCGGGAGCGAGACCCGCCTCGCCTTCAGCCGGGAGAGATCGCGGGAGAGCGTCGCCTGCGTCACGTCGAAGCCGCTCTCGGCGAGGAGCCTCCGCAGCTCCTCCTGGGTGCCCACCCGCCTGGTGCGCACGATCTGCGTGATCGCCGCCCGCCTGGCCTCCTGGATGTCGTTCGGCATGTCGTCTCCGATTCCCTCGCGCTTCCTCCCGGGAAGGGAGGAGGCGCCCGTTCCGATCGTCGCGCCGCGCCCTCGCCCGCGAAGGAGAGGGGCGCGTCTCGTCATCCCTCGCCGCCCCGCCCGCCCTGGCCGTCCTCCCCGAGGCCGACCGGCGAAATCACGGGGATGTAGCCCTGCTGCAGGAGCAGGTCGAGGAGCCCGCCGTTCACGCCGACGAGCTCGCCCACCTGGCCGAGATCCACGCCGTCCTCCCGGACGAGCTTCCGCGCGGTGAGGAGCGCCGCGTCCTTGCCCGACACGCCCACGGCGTTGGCGCCGGAGCGGTTGAGGAGCGTGACCAGCTCGGTGTTGATGGAGCCGGTGAGCACCATCTCCACCACCCCGAGGTCGGAGGGCCCGGTCACCCGCTGGCCGTCCACGAAGCGCGCCTCGCCGCCGAGCGTCTCCAGCGCCCGGGTGATGTCCGGCCCGCCGCCGTGCACCACGATGGGGCAGAGGCCCACCGATCGGAGGAGCAGCATGTCGTCGCAGAAGGCGCGCTTCAGCGACTCCTTCGTCATGGCCGCGCCGCCGTACTTGATCACGCAGCGCTTGCCCTCGAAGCGGGAGATGTAGCCGAGGGCCTCCACCAGCAGCGACACCTTGAAGGCCGGGCTGTAGTTCGAGAGCCGCTCGTCCTTCGCCACGCCGCCCGAAGGCGTCTCCACCAGGAGCGAGGTGTAGTCGGCGTTGATCTTCACGTAGTCGTAGGAGAGGTCGCAGCCCCACGCGGTGGCGCTCGCCTCCCCCGCCCTCGGATCCACCTCGACCCGAACCTCGGGCTCGCGCATCCGGGCCTCGAGCCGGCGCTTGTCGGCCTCCAGCGGCCCACCGTCGTAGACCTCGACGCCCTGGATCCTCACGGCGGCGCCGATCGGATCGACGGCGAAGCCCTGGGATCCCGCTCGGGCGCCGACGGTGGAGAGAACCCGTCCCCAGTTGGGATCCGCGCCGACCCGCCAGCTTCGGGCGGGTGTCCGTGGTCATGATCGCCTCGGCGGCCGGGAGGGGGTCTGGGCGAAGGTCGGCCACCAGCGCCGGCAGCGCCGCCACGATCTTCCGGCCGGGGAGCCTCGCACCGATCACGCCGGTGGAGGCGGAGAGCACCGATCCCTCCGGCACCCCGAGGCTCGCCGCCGCACCCTCGAGGATCTCCTGCACCGCCTCGAACCCGGCGGCGCCGGTGAGGGCGTTGGCGTTGCCCGAGTTGATCACCACTGCCCGCGCACCTTCCATCGGCAGGCGCGACTCCGCGTCCACCACCGGCGCCGCCTTGGCGCGGTTGACGGTGAAGACGCCGGCGGCGGCGCAGGGCGCCTCGCCTCGCTGTGGACGAGGGCGAGATCCTTCCGGTGCGGCTTGATGCCGCAGCGAACGCCGGAAAAGGTGAAGCCGATCGGGAGCTGCATGCCTTGGGGTCTCTCGCGGTGATGGGCCGGTCGAGGCGGGCGATCAAGGGCCGAAGGCGCGGAGGGCGCCGGGGCCCTCCGGCTCGTCGAGCCCGAGGAGGAGGTTGAGGTTCTGGACCGCCTGGCCGGCGGCGCCCTTCACGAGGTTGTCGAGGGCGGCGACGACGACCGCGTGGCCACCGGCCTCGCCGGGGCTCGCCGCGCCGATCAAGCAGCGGTTCGTCCCCACGACTCGGCGCAGGGAGACCTCCTCCGGCGTCTTCGCCACCTGGACGAAGGGCTCGTGGCGATACGCCTCCTCGAGGATCCCGCAGAGGTCCTCCGTCGTCGCCCTCCTCCGCAGCCGGACGTGGGCGGTGGAGAGGATCCCCCGGCGAGCCGCTCGGCGGCGGTCGAGCCCGCCCACCTGTCGCTGGCGAGGAACGCGATCCGGACGCCCGGGTGGCGCGCGAGAATGCGCGTGAGCTCCATGCCCGCGTAGCCCGAGGCGCCGAAGATGCCGACCGCCGCTTCATTCATGGCGGTGGATGTTTATGCGCAGACCATGCAGGCAGTCAAGCGGGCGAGCCCGGCCGGCTCCCGCCGTCGTGCGGGTGGGCGTCGCCCCCCGCCTGCCTCGGCGTCTGCCGAACCATCGCCCGCCCCTTCCTCCCCGTGGTATAGAGCGCGCGCTTCTCCAGCTTGGAGCACGATCATGGCGAAGGCAGAGAGACTTCCAGGAGGAGCCGCGGGACGGGAGATCCGGCTCGAGTTCGAAGGGGAGAGGATCCCGGCGCGGGAGGGCGAACCCATCGCCGCCGCCCTCCTCGCCGCCGGCGTCGACGTTTTCTCGCGGGCGGTGAAGTACCACCGCGCCCGGGGCCCCTTCTGCCTGTCGGGCCGCTGCTCCCACTGCGTGATGCGGGTGGACGGCGAGCCCAACGCCTTCGCCTGCACCACCCCGGCGCGGGACGGCTGCAAGATCGAGCGGCAGAACGCCTTCCCCGGGGTGGAGCACGACGTCTTCCGCACCATCGACTGGATGTACCCGCGGGGCCTCGACCACCACACCCTCTTCGCCGGCGTCCCCATCGTGGAGAAGGTGGTCGCCAAGGTCGCCCGGCAGATGGCGGGCCTCGGGCTCCTCCCCGACGCCGCCCGCGCCGACGGGGCCCGCTTCCTCGAGCACGAGGTCGACGTCACGGTGATCGGGGGCGGCACCTCGGGCTTCCACGCCGCCCTCGCCGCGTCGGCCCTCGGCGCCCGGGTCACGGTCGTCGACGAGCAGGGGGGCCTGGGAGGCCGCCTGCGCACCGGGCTCCATCCCGAGGAGAGGACGCCCGCCACGGAGCTGGACGCGGCGCGCCGCGCCGCCCTCGAGAGGGCAGGCGTCCACGTCCTCTCGCGCACCTTCGCCTTCGGGCTCTACCGGGAGGAGGGGCTCCTCGTCGCCGCGCGCGCGCCGGAGCGACGGCTCCTCGTCATCCGGCCCCGCGCCGTCGTCCTCGCCACGGGCGCCACCGAGCTCCTCCCCCCCTTCGCGAACAACGACCTCCCCGGCGTGTACGCCGGCAGGGCGCTGGCGCGCCTCGTCCACGCCGACCGGGTCCTCCCCGCGAAGGAGTTCGTGGTGGCGGGCGACGACCGGGCGGAGCGCGACGCGGTCGCGGCGCTCCTTCGCGACGCGGGCGCCACGGTGGTAGCGGCGCCGTCGCTGCGCGGCCCCGATCGGATCCTGCGGGCCCGCGGCAGGGCGCGGGTCGCGGGCGTGCTCCTCGCCGGCCCCGACGGCGGGAGGAAGCTCCGCTGCGAGGCCATCGCGGTCACGGGCGAGACCTCGGCCTTCCTCGACCTCGCCCGCCACGCCGGGGCCCGGGTGGAGTGGCGCGGGAGCGGCTTCGCCGTCGTCACCGACGAGCGCCAGGGAACGGGCGTCCCCCGGATCTTCGCCTGCGGCGAGGTGACGGGCAGGTGCACGCCGAAGGAGAGCGCCGATCAGGGCGCGATCGCGGGCCGATCGGCGGCGGAGGAGGCGCTCGCTTTGGCCGGGCGGGCGGTGGAGGCGGGCGGGGGCGGCGCCAGTCGCGAAGAGAAGGACCCGGGCGAGGCGACGCCCCGCCTGCAGGGAGGCGAGCGATGAGCAAGTGCTTCGTCTGCACCTGCGAGGACGTCACCGCGGACGACGTGCGCGACGCCATCGCCAAGGGGTGGCGCGACGTCGAGTCGGTCAAGCGGTACACCGGCTTCGGCACCGGCGTCTGCCAGGGCAAGAGCTGCACCGCGGCGGTGGCGAGGATCCTCGCCGAGGAGGCGCAGCTCCCCGCCCCCGCGATCCTCCCCTTCACGCCCCGGCCGCCGGCCCGCCTCGTCTCCTTCGGCGAGCTCGCGAAGTTCCCCGTCTCGCCCGGCGAGGCCCCCGAGCACGGCGTCCCCCCGCCGGTGGAGCCGTGGGACCGGTCGGGACCGGATGGATCCCCCTGCGACGCCTCCCACCCGCTGGAGCCGAAGTCGCCGCTGCCCGAGAAGGCCGACGTGGTGATCATCGGCGGCGGGATCATGGGGCTCGCCCTCGCCTGGAACCTGGCCAAGCGGGGCAGACGCGACGTCCTCGTGCTCGAGGAGAGCTACCTGTGCAGCGGCGCTTCCGGCCGCAACGGCGGCGGCGTCCGCGCCCAGTGGTCCACGGCCACCAACGTGCGCCTCGCCAAGCGCAGCATCGAGCTGTGCCGCTCCTTCGCCAGGGAGTTCGGCATCAACGTCTGGTTTCGCCAGGGCGGCTACCTCTTCCTGGCGCCGGACGACGAGCAGGCCGCGCGCCTCGAGAAGAACGCCCTCCTCCACAACGAGCTGGGCGTCGCCACGCGGATGCTCTCTCCCGGCGGCGCCAAGGAGATCGTGCCGCAGCTCGACGGCGGCAAGTTCGTGGCGGCCGCCTTCAACCCCGACGACGGCGTGGTCTTTCCCTGGCCGTTCATGTGGGGCTACGCGCAGGGGGCGCGCAAGGCCGGCGCCCGGGTGGAGACCTTCACCAAGGTGAAGGGGATCGAGACCGGCGGCGGCAAGGTGATCGCCGTCCACACCGACCGCGGCGTGGTGAAGTGCGAGGTCCTGGTCAACGCCGCCGGCGCCTGGTCCCCGGGCGTGGCGCGCCTCGCGGGCGTCGACCTCCCCAATGAGCCCCACCGCCACGAGATCTGCAGCAGCGAGCCCCTCAAGCCGTGGCTCGGGCCGCTGGTGTCCATCATCGGCAGCGGCCTCTACTTCAGCCAGTCCATGCGCGGCGAGATCGTCGGCGGCATGGGCGATCCCGAGGAGCCGCCGGGCCTCGAGATGGGCAGCACCCTGCGCTTCCTCTCCCGCTACGCGAGGGCGATCGTCGACTGCGTCCCCGCCCTGCGGGACGTGAAGGTGATCCGCCAGTGGGCGGGCTGCTACGACCACACCCCCGACAACAACCCCATCCTCGGCGAGACGCCGGAGCTGCCCAACTTCCTCCAGCTCAACGGCTTCGTGGGCCACGGCTTCATGATGGCGCCCGCCGTCACCGAGGCCATGGCCACGTGGATGACCGGCGGCCCCAAGGACGAGATCTTCGACCGCTTCACGCTGGAGCGCTTCCGCACCGGGGGGCTGGTGGTCGAGGACTTCATCATCGGCTGACGGCCAGCGCCCACCACCCGTGCTCGGTTTCGAGTATATATGCGGTTTCACCTCGAACACAGGGGGTTACCCTCATGCGCTCCATCCGTTGGTCGATTCCGCTCCTCGCCCTCCTCTGCCTTCCCGCCCTCGGCGCCATCGCCCAAGGCGCGCTGGCGCCGACGGGCAGCCCGGCTCCCGCGCCGAAGGCGGTCGCGCCGGCGCCCGCCCCCCGGTCGGCGGACCCGGCGGCGATCCAGCGCGGTCACTACCTGGTGACGATCGGCGGCTGCGAGGACTGCCACACGCCGAAGAAGTTCGATCCGGAGTTGGGCATGCCCGTCAACGACGAGTCCCTCGCCTTCTCCGGCCATCCCAAGGACGCCCCGGACCCCGAAGGGACGGTGGGCAAGCACGACATGGGGCTGATCGGCCCGACCTTCACCGCGTTCAAGATGCCCTTCGGCACCGTCTACGCCTCCAACATCACCTCGGACGAGAAGACCGGGATCGGGAAGTGGACCGAAGCGCAGTTCATCCAGGCCATGCGCTCGGGGCGCAGGACGCACACCTACCCGCTCCTGCCGCCCATGCCCTGGCAGAACCTCGCCCGCATGAACGACGACGACCTCCGCGCGGTCTACGCGTTCCTCCAGTCCACGAGGCCGATCTCCAACTCGGTCAAGCCGCCGAGCGTCCCCAAGCCGGTCGCGGACCAGATCGGCGCCGGGAACGACAAGCTCGCCGCCACCCTCCAGAAGGCCGCGGCCGCGACGGCGAGCAAGAAGTAGCGCTCGCGGCGCTCCGGCGAAGGGCTCCCCCCTCCCGAGACGCGGCACCTGCGGCTCGAGGGGGGCCGGCGCAGGCACACGATCGGCGGCGCATCCGCCGCCGATCGTGTGAGAATCGAGGCTCACCTCACGGAGTCCGACCGATGCGCACCGCCCTTCTCTCCCTCCTGCTCCTCGCCTCCTCCACCGCCGCCGCCCAGGGGCCCGGGCCCGGGAGGGCCCTCCCTCCGTTCGTCGCCGCGGAGGGCCAGGCGTTCGTCTCCGTCGCCCCCGACCGGGCGGTGGTCGCCTTCGGGGTGCAGCGCCAGGACGCCACCGCCCAGAAGGCCCAGGCCGGCGTCAACGAGGCGATGCAGCGGATCCTCACGGCGGTGAAGCGGCTGGGCGTACCCGAGAGCCGCATCGCCACCGCGCGGCTCGACCTGTTCCCGGTCTTCTCCCAGCAGCGTCCCGACGAGCCGGGGCGCGAGCCCAGGGTGGTGGGATTCCGCGCCGCGAACTCCGTGCGGGTCACGCTCGACCTCGAGGCGAAGGGGCCTGCGATCGGAGCAGTGCTGGACGCCGCGCTCGGCGCGGGGGCCAACTCCATCGAGGGGATCGACTTCCAGCTCGCCGACGACACCGAGCCTCGCGCCCGGGCGCTGCGCGCCGCCGCCGAGAACGCCCGGGCCAAGGCGGGAGCCATCGCCGACGCCCTCGGCGCGCGCCTGGGCGAGCTGCGAGAGGCCGCCGAGGGCGGGGTCGACGTGGGCCCCATGCAGCCGATGATGAGGATGGAGATGCGGGCGATGTCCGCGCCGACCAGCGTCCAGCCCGGCGAGATTCGGGTCGACGCGTCGGTGCGGGTGCGCTACGCCATCGAGCCCAAGGCCGGCCGGTAGCGATCGGGAGGCTTTCGCGGCGGTGGCGACGAAGCGCCCGGCGGGCCGGAGCGCCTCGCCACCCTTGCGACTCGACGGGGAGGTCGGGCCGGCCGCGGCCGCTCGTCACCAGCGCAGGACCAGCCCGCGCGCGGCCACGTCCACGCCTTCGCCGCGCCTGCCGCGGGGTCGGAGGAGGAGCTCGTCGACGCTCCAGGCGACGAGCAGGCCGGCGCCGGTCCCCACCACGTCCCAGGCGAGGTCCCGCCAGGACGGGTGGCCGTAGCCCGCCAGGTCGGCGAGCTCCTTGGCGACGCCGAGCGCCAGGGAGAGGCCGGCGCCTGCGGCCAGCCGCTCGCCGGTTCCGTCCCAGACCAGCGATCCCGCGGAGTAGCCCCCCGCGGCCAGCGCCGCGCTCACGCCAAGGTGCAGCATCTTGTCGCGGCCCAGCCACGGATCCGGCTCCGCCGCCCGCGCCGCCGTCGGCCCGAGGATCACCACGCAAGAGAGGATCGCGACGAGAGCGGCGAGGCGCACCATGGGCGAGACGTTGCACGGGCCGTCCGGGCGCGGTCAAGCCCGCCCCCGCCTCGAGCGCGCCCGGGCCGGCCGGGTTATCATCCCGGGCCCCGATCGTTTTCCTTGCAGGAGGACCCTTGCCAGCCTGGCTTCGATCGACCGCCGAGGGCGTCACCCTCGACCTCGCCATCCAGCCCCGCGCCTCCCGCAGCCGGATCGTGGGCGAACACGGCGATCGCCTCAAGGTCCAGATCGCGGCGCCCCCCGTGGACGGCGAGGCCAACACGGCGCTGGTGGAGCTGCTGGCCGACGTCCTCGGGATCCCCCGCCGCCACATCGAGATCGCCGCCGGCGCGACCGGCAAGCGCAAGACCGTGCGCATCGCCGGCGTCGACGCCGGAACGATCGAGCGGGCCCTCGCATCGAAGGGTCCATGACCCGGCGCCTGCCCGCCCTCCTCGCGCTCCTCCTCGCCAGCCAGGCGGCGGCCGCCCCCGCGGCCGAACCCGCCGCGCCTCCTCCCGGAGCCCGGGGCCCGGGCGCCGGCACCTCACCGCCCGAGGCGCCCCTCCCGGATCGCGGACCTTCCCCCGCACCGGAGGACCTGCCCGTCCACGGGCCTTCGCCCACGGGCGGAGCGGCCGACTCCCGCGCCGACCGCGAGGCCTCGCCTTCCGCCGCACGAGAGGGCACGGGCGTCCCGACCCCCACCCTGCAACCCTCGCCCGCGCGCGAAGCCTCCGCTCCGGCGCCGAGGCGCAGGCCGATCGAGCCGCCGCGGATCCCCGTCCGCGCGATCGAGGTCCGCGATCCGCGCACCATCCTCGTCGCCGCCGCGGGGCCGGCGGAGGCGATCGCGAGGGACCTCGCACCCGCGCTCCCCGAGGAGCGGCGGGCCCTCGATCGGCTCCTGGGCCTGTCGGACGAGCTGCCGATCGAGATCCGCGTCGGCTACGGCCGCGACGAGTTCCGCTCCCTGCAGCCCGCCTCGGCGCCGGCGCCGGGGTGGGCGGCGGGCGTCGCCTATCCCGCCGTCGGCCTCGTGATCCTCGACGCCCAGGCTTCCGGCCGCTCCGGCAGCGTGCAGGGCGTGCTGCGCCACGAGCTCGCCCACGTCACCCTCGGCAGGCTGCTGCAAACGCGCATCCCCCACTGGTTCACGGAAGGGTTCGCCATGCTCTACGCGGACGAGTGGACCCTCTCCCGCAGCGCGGTCCTCGTCCGGGCCTCCGCCGCCGGCACCCTCATCCCCCTGGACGACATCGATCGCTCCTGGCCCTCCTCGCCCTCCGACGTCGACCTCGCCTACGCCCAGAGCGCCAACTTCGTCTCCTTCCTGGCCGGGATCGACGACGGCGCGCCCTTCCACCGCCTGGTCGCCCTGATGTCCGAGGGCACGCCCTTCGCCGACGCCGTCGTCGCCGCGTACGGCCAGCCCCTCCTCGTCCACGAGCTCGCGTGGAAGCGCACCCTGCGGGCCCGCTTCGGCTGGCTCCCCGTCCTCTTCGACCACGAACTCCTCTGGGCCTGGGCCGCCCTCCTCGCCGTCATCGGCGCCTGGCGCATCCGCCGCCGCAAGCTCCGCCGCCTCGCGGCCATGGCCGACGATCTCGACGATCCCGAACCGGACGAAGGGGACGACGACCACTGGGACGAGGAGACCGACTGGGAAGGCGACGACCCGGGCGCGTACGCGGTCGCCTCGACCCGCGACGAGGCGACGAGCGAGGACGACTTCACCACCTGGACCGGCCCCGGCTCCCGCCTGCTCCATTGACGTACCGGACGACGAGCGCGATGTGCACCGTCGGTGGGGCTGCGACCCCCGTGGGAACCGAGATGCCGCTCGAGTCGCGACCACGCCGGGTGGTCAGTGCGCGGCGGCCCAGTTGGGCCCGTGGCCGACCTCGACCACCAGCGGCACCGCCAGCGAGGCCGCGCGCTCCATCTCCCCGCGGACGAGCTCGCAGGTGGCCTCGACGTACGCGCGCGGCGCCTCCAGCACGAGCTCGTCGTGCACCTGGAGCAGGAGGCGGGCCCCGGTGTCCGTTTCGCGCAGGCGGGCATCGAGGCCGACCATGGCGCGCTTGATGATGTCGGCGGCCGTGCCCTGGATCGGCATGTTGATCGCGGCCCGCTCCGCCGCCTGGCGCAGCGCCGGGTTCCGGGACTGCAGATCGGGGAGGAAGCGGCGGCGGCCGTCGAGGGTGGTGACGAAGCCGTTGGCCTTCGCCTCGGCGACGATGCGATCGATCCACGCCCGCACCCCCGCGTAGCGGTCGAAGTAGCGCTTGATGATCGACGACGCCTCGTCGGGGGGGATGTCGAGGCGGGTGGAGAGGCCGAAGGCGGAGAGCCCGTAGGCCACCGCGTAGTTGATCATCTTGGCGATGCGGCGCTGGTCGGGGGTCACCTCGGTCTCCGAGACGCCGAAGACCTCGGCGGCGGTGCGGCTGTGCACGTCCGCCCCGGCCCGGAGCGCGCCGACGAGCCCCGGATCGCCCGTCACGTGGGCGAGGATGCGCAGCTCGATCTGCGAGTAGTCGGCGGAGACCAGCTCCCACCCCTCCTCGGCGACGAACGCCTGCCGGATGCGCCGGCCCATCTCGGTGCGGATGGGGATGTTCATGAGGTTGGGATCGAGGGACGCCAGCCGCCCGGTCGCGGTGTTCGCCTGATCGAACGTGGTGTGGAGGCGGCCGTCGCGCCCGATCATCCGGGGCAGCGCCTCCACGTAGGTGCCCTTGAGCTTGGCGATGGAGCGGTGCTCGAGGATCGCCCCGGGCAGCGGGTGCAGCTCGGCGAGCTTCTCCAGGACCTCGTGGTCGGTGGAGGGGCCGGTCTTGGTGCGCTTCTGCACCGGCAGCTTCAGCTCGTTGAAGAGGACCTCCGCGAGCTGCTTGGGGGACGCGGGGTTGAACTCGCGCCCCGCCGCCTCGAAGCACGCCGCGAGCTTCTCGGCGATCTGGGCCTCCAGCTCCCGATCGAGCTCGCGGAGCAGCTCGAGGTCGAGGCGGATCCCCGTGGTCTCCATCCGAGCGAGGATGGGCACCAGCGGCAGCTCGATGCCGGTGTAGATCGGCTCGAGGGTGCCCAGCTCCTTGCGCAGCGCCGCCTCCACCTCCACCGCGCAGGCGGCGGCCGCGCCCATCCACGGCGCGGCGTCCTTGGGCTCCAGCTCGGCGAGGACGCGGCGCTCCTTCCCCGTGCCGCAGAGGGTGGAGTACTCGGGCAGGTCGAAGCCGAGCTTCTCCCGGGCGAGGTCCGTGATGGCGAAGGTGCGCCGCGCCGGGTTGAGGAGGTAGGCGGCGAGCTCGGCGTCGCCCGCGGGGCCTGGGACCTCCACGCCGGCGCCGAGGAGCAGCACCAGATCCCGCTTGGTCTGGGTGCCGACCCACGGCTTCGCCCGCAGGGCGCCGGCGAGCGCGCGGACGGTGTCGTCCCGGCCGAGCTGGCTGCCGGCGAAGATCCCCCGATGCCCCAAGGGGACGTAGGCGCTCGTGCCGCCGGGGATCGCGATCGCCACGCCGGCGAGCTCCGCCCCGTGGACCGTGTCGCCGGGCGCCGCCACCCGCAGGCCCACCCGCGGCGCGTCCGCCATCCGGGCGAGCAGCGCCGACAGGGCGTCCGCGTCGACGACGAGATCGGTGGGCGGCGGCTCGAAGCTCGCCGCGGGCATCTCCACCGAGGCCGCACCGCCTTCGGCGCCGGGGAGCGACGCCAGCACGCCGGGCAGCTCGCGCAAGAGCGCGAAGAACTCCAGCTCCCGGAAGAGCGCCTGCGCCGCCGCAGGATCGGGCTTGCGCCGGACGAGATCGCCGGGGGCCACGCCGAGCTGCACGTCGTCCCGCAGGGTGACGAGCTGGCGGTTGAGGCGGATGCGCTCCCTCGCCTCGACGATGGCCGCCGCCGTCTTCTTCTTGGAATACTGGCCCTCCTCACAGGACTTCACCACGGCGTCGACGTCCCCGAAGCGGCCGATGAGGTCGGCGGCGGTCTTGGCGCCCACGCCCGGCACCCCGGGGATCCCGTCGCTGGCGTCGCCGATGAGGCTCTGCAGCTCGATGAACTTTTGGGGGGGCACGCCCCACTTCGCCTCCACCTCGGCGGGCCCCGTCCACCGGTCGAGCATGCCGTCGTAGAGGCGCACGTGCGGCGACACGATCTGGGAGAAGTCCTTGTCGCCGGTGACCACCACCACCTCGAACCCGGCCTCCACCGCCTGCCGGGCGAGGGTGGCGATGACGTCGTCGGCCTCCCAGCCCTCCTTCTCCACGCTGGGCACCGCCAGCGCGTCCACCACCTGCCGGATGTAGGGGAACTGCTGCTTCAGGTCGTCGGGTGTCTCGGGGCGCTGGGCCTTGTAGGCGGGATCGATCGCGCGCCGCAGCGCCCGGCCGTCGCGATCCCAGACCACCGCCACGTGGGTGGGCGACGCCTCCCGCAGCGACTTGAGGAGCATCCGGGTGAAGCCGTAGACCGCCCGCGTCGGCAGCCCCTTCGACGTGGAGAGCTCGGAACGGATCGCGTGGTAGGCGCGGAAGATGTAGCCGGATCCGTCGATGAGGGTGAGGACGGGGCGCTCGCTTTTCATCATCCCCGTATAACAGAGGGGAGCGACGCCTTCGCTCCCGCCGTGCACGGCCTCGGGTCAGCGGGCCGCCGCCCGCTCCGCCGCCCGTTGGATCGCGGCGCGCAGGTCGAGGTGGGAGGGGTCGGCGGCGAGCCCCCGCCGCCACGCCGCCACCGCGTCGTCGAGCTGATCCCGCCCCAGGAAGCGGCGGCCCTCCTCGAACCAGGCCTGGGCGAGCTGGCGCCGCGCCTCCCGGACGGCGACCGACGAGACCTCGGCGGGCAGGATCGACCGCTCCGCTTCGAACGCATGCCCGAAGAGCGGATCGGCCTCGGAGAGTCGGCCCTCGGCCAGGACGGCCCGGCCGCCCTCCAGCCCGGCGGCGATGGCGCGCAACGAGTCGAGGATCCCGGCGGCCTCGGGCGCGGCGCCGCGGAGCTTGCGCAGATCCTCGATCGCCTGCTCGAGGCGGCCGTCCCAGGCGTGGCGCTTCAGCGCCGCCGCGATCCCGGCGTGCGGATGCCTCGCGTCGATCGCCTCGTGGGTGCGAAGGCGCATCCGTCGCCGGGCGGCCTCGTAGGCGCTCGTGCTCCTCGCCGCCGCGGCGGCGACGGCGTCCTTCCCGGATCGACCCTTCGCGGCCGCCTCTTCACCCGAGGTGCCCCCGGCCCTCTCTTCCTCGGGGGTGCTTCCTCCCCCGATCCGCGCGGCCCCGCCCGGGCCCGCGGACGAACCCTCCGGCGCCGATCGAGCACCCGCGTCCTCGGAGGCGCCGGCGTCGGACGCGCCCGTCGCCGCAGCGAGAGCGGCCTCGCCCTCCGCGATCCGCCGCAGCTCCGCCCGGGCCCGGGGATGAAAGGGATCGAGCGCGGCCAGCGCCTCGGCCTCGGCGAGGATCGCGCCGCGATCGCGCCTCGCCACCGCGCCCGCCAGGCGGATCTCGAGGCGGGTGCGGGCGGCGTCGCGCGCCTTCCAGGCGGCTTCGGTGTCGCCCAGCGGCGGCGGCGCCCCCGCCGGCGCTGGCGCCGCGAGCCGCCCCGCCCCGAAGCCGAGAAGGGCCGCGCCGAGGCAGGCGACGAGCCGGACGACCAAAACACGGATCGTGCTCCCTCCCATCATCGATCCTCCCGGAAGATGGAGAGATCCACGGCGACGCCCCGCCTCGCCAGCTCCTCGCAGAACCGGGGGACGAAGCCGGCGGCGCGGTGCGCGCCGACCATCCGCCCCTCGGCGTCGAACCCCTGCTGCTCGAAGCGGAAGATCTCCTGGAGCGTGATCACCTCGCCCTCCATCCCGGAGACCTCGGCCACGTGGGTGACGCGGCGGGTGCCGTCGGGGAAGCGGGTCTGCTGCACGACGAGATCCACCGCGCTGCTCACCTGCTCCCGGATCGCCCGGACGGGGAGGTTCATCCCCGACATCAGGCACATGGTCTCGAGGCGGGAGAGGGCGTCCCGGGGGGAGTTCGCGTGCAGCGTGGTGAGGGAGCCGTCGTGGCCCGTGTTCATCGCCTGCAGCATGTCGAGCGCCTCCCCCGCGCGGCACTCGCCGACGACGATGCGATCGGGGCGCATGCGGAGGCAGTTCTTCACCAGCTCGCGGATAGTGATGGCGCCCTTGCCCTCCAGGTTGGGCGGGCGGGCCTCGAGCTGGACCCAGTGCGGCTGGCGGATCTGCAGCTCGGCGGCGTCCTCCACCGTGACGATCCGCTCGTCCGAGGGGATGAACGACGTGAGCACGTTGAGGAGGGTGGTCTTCCCCGATCCGGTGCCCCCCGAGATGACGACGTTCCTGCGGGATCGGACGGCCAGCTCGAGGAAGGCCGCCATCTTTGGGGTGAGGGAGCCGAAGCGGACGAGGTCGGCGGCCTGGAGCGTCTCCCGCCGGAACTTGCGGATGGTGAGGCACGGCCCCTTCAGCGCCAGGGGCGGGATGATCGCGTGGACGCGCGAGCCGTCCGGGAGGCGGGCGTCGACCAGCGGCGACGCCTCGTCGATGCGGCGGCCGATGGGCGCCACGATCCGCTCGATGACGCCCAGCACCGCGCGGTTGGACGAGAAGGTCTTGCCCGAGGGGACGATGCGGCCGCCGCGCTCCACGAAGATCTGCTCGGCGTGGTTGACCATGATCTCGCTGACCTCGTCGTCGGCGAGGAGCGCCTCCAGCGGGCCGAGCCCCAGGACCTCGTCGGCGACGTCGACGAGGAGGCGCTCCCGATCGACGCCTGGAGGCACCCTCCCCGTCCGGTCCAGCTCTTCTACGATCCCGCGAAGCGCCGCCTCGCTTCGCGCCCGCAATGCGGCCGCGTCGAGGGAGTCGAGGTCGAGGCGGCGCAGGTCGAGGGCGGCGATGAGCCGGTCGTGCATCTCCTTGCGCAGCGCCGGATCGGCGGCGATCCCCGGCTCTTCTCCCGCTCCGCGCGCCTCCGCCGCTGGTGCGCCGCGGTCCGTAGGTGGCGCGCGGGGGCCTGCCGCGGTGGGAGCGGCGCCGGCCCCTTCCGCCGTTGCGCCACCAAGGACTTCGGCACCGTCATCTACCGAGGACCCAGCAGCGCAGCCGGCCTCGAGATCCCGCGCCGCCGATTCCGCCGACGGAGGCGCCTCGGGACCGGGCGGCGCCAGCTCCAGCTCGGCGTCTCCGATCACGACCACTTCGCCCACGTCGAGAAACCTGCTGTCGATGCGTACCCCCGCGACCACCGTGCCGTTGGTGGAGCCGAGATCCACGACGCGGCAGCGGCCGCCCATCATCTCGAGCCTCGCGTGCCGCTTGGACACCCGGGGCTGGGCGAGGACGAGGTCGTTGCCCGCGGCGCGGCCGATGGAGAGCGCGCCCTCGAGCGGGAGGGAGCGCGGCGCTTCGCCGGGGACGCGGACGACGATCCGATGCGACACGGGGCACCCGCCTTTCTAGTCCAGGAGCTGGAAGCCCACGTCGTCGGCGGCGTCTCGATACCCGCGCTCCCGATCCTCGATCATGCGGCGGACCTCGGGCGTGGCGGGGTTGACGACCTTGGGCGTGATGAAGATGACGAGCTCCCTCTCCGAGTCGTCGATGGTGCGCTGCTTGAAGAGCTCTCCCACGATCGGGAGCTGGCCGAGGATCGGCACCTTCGACACCGCCTTCTGCTGGTCGCGGCTGAAGACGCCGGAGAGCGCGATGGTCTCGCCGGTTCGCACGGTGACGCTGGTCTTCACCGAACGGTTGCGAAAGCCAGGAACGGCCACGGTGGATCCCACCGCCACCGCCACCGAGCGATCGAGCTCGGAGACCTCGGCCTCCACCTCGGTCTGCACGTTGCCGTAGCGGTCCGCCGTGGGTCGGATCCGGAGGAGCACGCCGTACTTGTGGTAGACGACCGACGCCGAGTTCTGGGTGATGAGGGGAACGGGCACCTCGCCGCCGGCGAGGAACTCCGCCTGGTCGCCGGAGGCGCACACCAGCGTGGGCTGGGCGAGGAGTCGGCCGGCGCCGGAGTCGATGGAGAGGCGCAGCGAGGTCTGCGCCTCGGCGACCAGGGAGGCGGCGATGGCGCCGTCGGCCGCGTCGCCGAGCGGGGCCGTGGCGGTCCCCTGGAGCGCGACCGTCCCGGCGACGTCGGTGGGCAGCCGCAGCCCCACGCTGGCGAGGGCGCCTCGCCGCACCTCGACGAACTGCACCTCCGATAGGATCATCCGCTTGATGCCGACCGCGAGCAGGTTCTCCACCTTCTCGCCGTGGGCCCTGGCGATGAGCTCGGCCTTGCGCAGCTCCGGCTCCGACTCAACCGACCCCTCGAGGAAGATGGTGGAGCCGATCACGGTGGCCTCGGCCTTGCGCAGGCCCGCCTGGAGGAAGGCTTCGTTGAGGCGGCTCGCCACCTGGCGCTGCGCGGCCGGCGAGAGCTTCACGAAGGACTTCACCGACGGGTAGACGGAGACCACCTCCTCCGCGCGGCGGAAGTCGTCGGCGGTGCGGGCCTCGCCCTCCAGGACGACGCGATCGCCCACCGCTTGGACGACGATGCCCTCCACGTCGCCGAGGAGCGTCCGGATCTCGGCGACGGTCTCGTCGGTGGAGACGCTGCGGACGACGACCAGGTAGCTGATCCGCGCTCCGTTCGCCTTCCACACGATGAGGGTGGTCCGGCCGACCTGGCCGCCGATGACGAGCATCTGGTTCGATCCCACCGGCTTCACGTCGGCGACGTTGGGATCTCCCACCGCCACGCGGCTCACGCCGCCGGGGATCGAGAGCACCTTTTGCGTGCCCACGCCGAGCTGGATGGTCGGGTCGGTCGACGCCGGCGCCAGGGCCGGGAGGAGGAGCGCGACGGCGACGAGGGAGCGCAGGCTCACCATGGCGCCACCTCCAGGGCGACGGAGGCGACGGTGCCCGCCACGATCGCCACGCCGTAGGGCAGGTAGATCCGCTCGGTCGCCTGGACCGGCGGCCGCAGGAGGATCGTGCGGGCGATGCCGCGCAGGGTGCTGCGGACCCTGCCCCGCAGCGCCACCACCGCGAAGGCGAAGAGCCCTCCCGCCACGGCGATCCAGAGGAGCGCCGCGAAGATCCGCTCGACGCCCAGGACCGCCCCGACGGCGCCGGCGAGCTTGACGTCGCCCATGCCGATGCCGCCCCGCCACGCGGGGACGAGGAAGGCGCCCAGGCCGACGCCGGCGCCGAGGAGGCCGCTGGCGAGGCCCAAGGGGCCGTCCCATCCCACCAGGGCGCCGCGGATCGCCAGGCCGAGGCCCAGCATCGGGAGGGTGACCACGTCGAGGATGAGGCGAGAGCGCAGGTCGGTGACGAGGCTCGTGCCCAGCCCTGCGGCCAGGAGGAGGACGAGGAGCACGGGAGCGAGATCTTCCAAGGGAGGCCTCCTGGGGCCCTTGCCTGCGCCCCAAAGTGATCCAGATGGTCGATCTCGATACGCAGGAGGCGGGCCAGGGCCCGTAGCCCCTCCAAGAGGCCGCAGGCGGGCGGCGCTCGGGCCCGCGGGCCGGGCAAGGGGCCATGAGGCGGGCCGGGCGTGGAGGCTCGGAGGTGGGCCGAGCGCGAGGGGCCGGGTGCCGCGCCGGGCGTGAGCGGTCCCGTGGCGGGCCGAGGCGAGGCGGGTCTGGAGGCGGGCCCGGCCCCGCGCCGGACGGCTACTGGAGGAAGGTGAGGTCTTTGGGGTCGGGCGCCTGAGGGTTCAGCCGCATCACGGCGTCCGCGCCGCTGTAGGCGACGAAGACCCGCCACGAGGGGTCGACACCTGGCGTACCTGCGGCGAGCACCGACGCGATCGACGCGGGCATCAGGCCCATGACGTCGGGGTTCGCTCGGTAGAAGCCGAAACCCTGGGTGGTCTGCCAGCCGAAGGTCGCGCCCCGGGGGACGTCTCCCGCCGGCGCCTGGAAGCGGAAGAGCAGCGTGCCCCCCGCGAAGACCCCGACCGGATCGGCCCCCACCCTGCCCACGAAGCCGGTGCTCGAGCCGGTGAGGGTCCAGGGGAGACCCTTGGGTGGGAGGATCGCGATGGGGTTGTCGCCCAGCTCGCAGGAGGGGGCGTTGTCGAAGCCCGGCGCCCGCCGATCGACCTCGAGGGAGCGGCCGTCGGCGGCCACGGAGACCACCGGGAAGCCGTCGCAGATCACGCCCGCCTCGGGCGAGGCCGGCACCACCCGATCGGCGAGCAGGGGGTCGGAGGCAGCGAGGATCGGAAGCGGCGAGAGGAAGGTCCGGCTCGAGTCCGCGGGGCCTCGCAGCGTGTCGCCCCGCAGCGACGCCACGGTGCCAACGCCCTCGAAGCCCGCGAGCGGCGTCTCGAAGCCCGCGGTCCACGTCTCGCTGCGGGGCCGCGCGTCCGGCGGGACCTCGACGACGGGAGGCTGCACCTGGGCGGGCGATCGGCGCACGTCGGTCCGGGTCGGCTCGCTCGCGCTCGGGCCGGTCTGGCTGGTGGAGACGAGGAAGACGGGATCGGGGCTCGCCCGGGAGCCGTCGGCGCGCAGATAGGGGCCGAGGCCGCCCGCCAGGTAGGTGACGGCGCCGTCGGAGGAGGTGACCAGGGTGAGGGCGGGGACCGGCGACGCATCCGCCGCGACCCCGTCCTCGATCCGCGAGGGATCGAAGGCGTTCGGGAGGCGCAGCGGCCCCTCGAGGGCCACCAGCCCCAGCGCCGCCCCCGGGACCCGGTAGGCGGCGGGCCCGCCGGTGGTCGCGTCGACCGCGAGCGCGGGGGCGCCGTCCAGTTCGAGGACGGCGAGGTTCGGGCAGGTCAGGGCGTCGCCGCAGTAGGCGGGATCGAGCACGACGAAGAGCCTGCCGGCCCGCGGCGCACACGGGTCCTCGGCGAGGGCCGCCTCGATCCCCGGGACGTCGGGCGCGGGGCCGAAGGCCAGCGCCCTGGCGCCCGCCCGGCGGGTCACGACCGATCCGTCGGGCAGGGTCACCGGCACCTCGAGCTCCACCCGATCGGCCGCGGAGGGCGGCTCGAGGGAGGCGCTCCCGTCGGGCTCCACCCGCATCCGGGCCAGGATCACCCCGCCCGTGTCCGGGTTGGCGTCGGCCACGGCGACCAAGCGGCAGTCGGCGACGTCCCCTTCCGGATCCGCCCGCCCGGCGTCGACGGCCACGTCCGACGGGAAGGCGCCCGGGAGCAGGACCTCGGCCGCGACGGAAGGGAGGGCCTCCGTGGAGCCTGCCATCACGTGGGGTGGACGAACGACGGTGAGCTTGCCGCCGTCTCCGTCGGGCGAGAGCCCCGCCACGACGAGGTGATCGCCGAGCTCCCCCTCCTCGGCGAAGCCGAAGGCGGCGGTGAGCGCGGCTACCGCGGTGGGGACCTGGTCCACGGCCAGCGTCAAGGGGAAGCCGTCGGGGCCGTCGACGCTGCGGGGGCCGAAGGCGCCCGGCGGGACGCGGGTGTCGACGAAGCCGATCTCGGCGGAGGCGCCGGAGACCACGAAGGCGAAGCGCCGCGCCGCCGCCACCGCGATGGGCGTGCGCACGGTGGGGATGGAGAGCGGGAAGAGCTCGGCCGGCCCGGTGAGGAAGTCGTCGGAGCGGGTGGCGAAGACCCGCAGGTCGTTCGTGCCCTGCAGCGCGATGAAGAGGTGCCCGCTGGGCTCGTGGACCGCCAGCGACACGGGCGTGTCCAGGTTGCCGAACGGCGCCAGCTCCTGCTCCGCGCAGGCGGCCGCGAGGAGGGCGGCGATCGCCGCTGCCAGGCGGAGCCTCACGTCCCCTCCTGCACGGGCCCGATGCGGGCCACCACCCGGGCGGTCTCGGGGCGGAAGGGATCGGGGACGTCGACGACGGCGAGGGTGCCGCGCAGGAACGACGGCACGTAGAGCCGGAAGCCGTCGCCCGCCGGGCGGAAGGCGACGGCGGTGGGCGTGGCGCCGAGGCCGCCCAGGGACGCTGCGAGGACCGACGCCCTCGTGTCGAAGAAGGCCAGGCCGTCGTCGGTGGTCATCACCACCAGGTCGCTGGTGCCGCCGCCCGGAAGCTGCCGGGGTAGCACGGCCACCGCGTTGGGGCCGGAGGGAGAGGTGACCAGATCGACGGTGCGGAAGGCGGGGTCCTCGCCGGTGGGTGGCGGCAGATCCGGGCAGGCCGCGCCCGGCGCGACGACCTCGCCCTCGGGGACGACGCAGCCGTCGGTGGGGAGGGAGGCCAGGCGGGTGACGTCGATCACCGCGAGGGCGGTGGGCGAGCGGCTGGCCATGTACACCGCCTCCCCCGAGGAAGCGGCCGCGATGCCGCGGGAGTCGAAGCCGAACTGCTGGGCGAAGAGGTTGCGGGAGAAGAGCGGCCCGAGCATCGGCGCGCCCTCCCGGAAGTCGAAGGCGAAGATCTCCTGGGTGCCGCCGAAGCGCGACCTCCCCGACGCGAAGAGCGTGCAGGTCGGGCCCTCGTCGCCCGGCCGGCAGGCCCCGACCGAGAGGCCGCCGATGGCGCTCCCCTCCCCCACCGGGATCTCTCCGAACGAGCCGCCGCCCAGGGTCCAGAACGCCGCGTCCACCGGCGCGGTGCCGATCACCCCGCCTCGTGGTCCCGTTCCCCGCAGGGTGTTCAGGGTGAAGTGGCCGACGTAGACGTTCCCCAGGGCGACGGCCACCGAGTAGGGATCCCGGCGGGGAAACGAGGCGCCCGTCTCACTGCAGTCGCTCCCGCCTCCCTCGGCGCAGACCAGCCCGTCGACGTCGAGGTCGACCGCGACCACCGACTGGCTCCCGCGCACGGGGACGAACGCGCGCACCCGCCCCGGGCCGAGGCCGGCGACGCCCACCTCGCCGCCGAAGTCGCCCACCTCCACGGTGCCCACCAGCGCCGGCTCGAGGGAGGGCACGTCCGCCGGCAGGCAACGCGGCTGCGCCGCCGGGCAGGACGGCGGCGGGGGCGCCTCGTCGGCCAGCGCGTCGATCGCCTCGCGATCGAAGGCGTGGAGCCTGCCGGCGCGGAAGCGGAGGTCGAAGTTGCTCGACACCACCAGGAGGCGCTGGGGCAGCGCCGCGTCCTCGGGCGTGAGCGCCACGCCCGTGGGAAACGCGAGGTTCGCCGCCGGCTGGAGGGCGCCCTCCTCCGACGTCGCGCACGAGGCGGCCGTCGTGGCGAGGAGGCTCATCAGGGCCGCGGTGGCGAGGGTTCGGATCACGGGCGGGACGCTCTCGGAGGGCGCAACGATATAGGCGTCCGCCTCTCGGAGGGTCAAGGATTACCGGGGCGGCCGTCAGCGGCCGCCGGCCCGCTTCAGATCCATGCGGCCGAAGTCGGCGATGCGGCCGAAGAGCTCCCGCATCTCGGTGAGCATGCGCAGCCGGTTCGCGCGGACGCCGGGCTCCTCCGCCATCACCATCACCTCGTTGAAGAAAATGTCCAGCGGCAGCCGCAGCGCCACGAGCTCGCGCAGGGCGGCGCCGTAGTCGCCGGCCCCGAGCTCCTTGCCCACCGCCTCCCTCGCGGCGACGAAGCTCTCGTAGAGCGCGCTCTCTGCCGGCTTCTCGAAGAGATCGCGATCCACCTCGCCGGCGCCGACGGCGGGGGCCTTCTCCACGATGTTGGTGCGGGAGAACCCCTCCGCCAGCGCGCGGAAGGCTGCGTCGCCCAGCATGGAGTCCACCGCAACGAGCCGGTCGTGGGTGGCCACCAGGTCGTCGAAGCCGGCGGCGAGCACCGCCTCCACCACCTCGACCGGATGATCCTCGGACCACAGCGCCCGCAGGCGGGCCCGGAAGAAGTCCAGGACCTGCCCCTTCACCTCGGGTGCAGGCCGCGCGAGCCTCGCTCCGAGCGCGTCGAGGGCCCGATCGACGAGGGCGCCCAGGGAGAAGCGATAGCCCCTGTTGAGGACCACGTGGACGATGCCGAGGCAGGCCCGGCGCAGCCCGAAGGGATCGGCGGTGCCGGTCGGCGGCTTGCCAATGCCGAAGATGCCCGCGATGGTGTCGATGCGATCGGCGATCCCGACCACGGCGCCCACGTCGCCGGAGGGGAGGTCGTCGCCCTGCCCCCGCGGCAGGTAGTGCTCGTAGATGCCGATCGCGACCTCGGTGGGCTCGCCCGAAGCCCTGGCGTACTCGCGGCCCATCACCCCCTGGAGGTCGGGGAACTCGCCCACCATCCCGGTGACCAGATCCGCCTTGGCGAGCGTGGCAGCCCGCTCGACGTGCTCCCGCGTCGCCGCGTCCAGGCCCAGCGCCTCGCCGAGCCAGCGGGCCGTGGCCCGCATCCGCTCCACCTTGTCGTGGACGCTGCCGAGCTGGTGCTGGAAGGTCACCTTCCTGAGCTGGTCGAGACGGTCGACGAGCGGGACCTTGCGATCCTCGTCGAAGAAGAAGCGCCCGTCCGCGAGCCGCGCCGCGAGCACCCGCTCGAAGCCGCGCCGGGCCAGCGTGGGATCGCGCACCGGCGTGTTGGCGATGGCCACGAAGTTGGGCAGGAGGCGCGAGCCGTCCTTCGCGGTCACCGAGAAGTACTTCTGATGCCCCTTCATCTCCGAGACCAGCACCTCGCGGGGCAGCTCGAGGAAGCCGGGATCGAAGCCCCCCAGCACGGGCGACGGCTTCTCCACCAGCCAGGTGACGTGGTCGAGGAGCTCCTCGTCGTCGAGGACGGCGCCGCCGGCCTGCTCGGCGCCCTGGGCGGCGGCGGCGCGCACCGCCTCGCGGCGTTTGGCGGGGTCGACGATCACGTGCGCCTCCCGCAGCGACTCCTCGTAGACGTCGGCGGAGGCGATCTCGATCCTCCGGTTGGCGAGGAAGCGGTGGCCCGTGGTGTGGCCGCCCGAGTCCACCTCCGCGAAGCGGCAGGGCACGACGTCGCCGCCGAAGCGGGCGAGGATCCAGTGCACCGGCCGCGCGAAGGCGTCGTGGACGGCGCCCCAGCGCATGCTCTTCTTCCAGGGGATCCCGTGGATGGCCGCCTCGAGGATCCCGGGGAGCACCTCGGCGGCGCCGCGCCCCTTCTCCTCCACCCGCGCCGCCAGATACTCGCCCTTCGGCGTCGTGGTGCGGCCGAGCTTCTCGACGGGGACCCCGACCTTCTGGGCGAAGTGGGTCGCCGCCTTGGTGGGCGCGCCGCTCGCATCGAAGGCCGCCTTCAGAGGCGGACCCACCTCGTCCCGGGAGACGTCCCGCTGTCGCTCCGCCACGTCTCGCACGATCACGACGAGGCGACGCGGGGTCCCCATCGTGGCCGCGGTGCCGTGCTCCAGGCGGGCTTCCTCCAGCCCTTCGACGAGGAGGCGCTTCAGATCGTCCAGGCACCTGGGGAAGAACGCGGCGGGGATCTCCTCGGTGCCGATCTCCAGCAACAGATCGCGGGCCATCTCACGCCACCTCTGCGGTCTTGGCCCACGACGACTGCAGGAGCGGGAAGCCGAGCCGCTCGCGCATGGCGAGGTATCCCTCCGCGCACACCCGCGAGAGGTTGCGCACCCGGAGGATGTAGCCCTGCCGCTCGGTGACGCTGATCGCGCCGCGGGCGTCCAGGCAGTTGAACGTATGGGAGCACTTGAGCGCCTGGTCGTACGCGGGCAGCGGGAGTTCCAACTCCAGGAGGCGCTTGCACTCGGCCTCGTAGGTGTCGAAGAGGCGGAAGAGCGTCTCGGGATCGGCGGCCTGGAACGAGTAGTGGGACATCTCCACCTCGTTGGCGCGGAAGACCTCGCCGTAGGAGATCCCGTTGGCGAACTCGATGTCGAAGACGTTCGACTTGTCCTGCAGGTACATGCAGATCCGCTCGAGACCGTAGGTGAGCTCCACGCTCACCGGATCGAGTTCGAGGCCGCCGGTCTGCTGGAAGTAGGTGTACTGGGTGATCTCCATCCCGTCGCACCACACCTCCCAACCGAGGCCCCACGCCCCCAGGGTGGGGGCCTCCCAGTCGTCGTGGACGAAGCGGATGTCGTGGTCGAGGGGATCGATCCCGATCGCGCGCAGCGAGCCCAGGTAGATCTCCTGCACGTCCTTCGGCGAGGGCTTGAGGATCACCTGGAACTGGTGGTGCTGGTAGAGGCGGTTGGGGTTCTCGCCGTAGCGTCCGTCCACCGGCCGCCGGGAGGGCTGCACGTAGGCGACGTTCCACGGCTCGGGGCCGAGGACCCGGAGGAAGGTCTGGGGGCTCATGGTGCCGGCGCCGACCTCGGTGTCGTACGCCTGTCCGAGCAGGCAGCCGCGGCCCGCCCAGTATCGCTGCAATGTGAGGATCAGATCCTGGAAGGTGAGCATGTCGCGGCGAACGCTAGTCGCCGGCCCCTCGGCCCGTCAACGGTCGTCTCGCCCCGATGCGCCGCATTTCCCGTACAGCGGGCCCGGCCGGCGCCGCCAACCCTGCCGTCGACGCCCGCCGGGAGGCGACGGGGGACGACCATCGCCTGCCGGTGGGATCGGCGAAGACGACGAAGCCCCCTGCCGGGAGCGCCGGGAGGGGGCTTCGGTGGGGTGGGCCCCGAGACCGCGGACTAGCGGTTGAACTTCTTCATCAGGTCGCCGAGGCGGGCCTTGCCCACGTCGCCGCCCTGCTGCCGCATGTAGTCGCGGTAGTCGGACTCGCCGCTGAGCACGGCCTTGGCGGAGAGGGCGATCTTCCGGTCGACGGAGTTGATGTCGATGATCTTGACCTCGAGCTCGTCGCCCTCCTTCACCACGTCGGAGGGCTTCTCCACCCGCTCCTCGCGCAGCTCGGAGACGTGCACCAGGCCCTCGATGCCCTCCTCGATCTCCACGAAGGCGCCGAAGTCGGTCACCTTGGTGACCTTGCCCTTCACCACGGAGCCAATGGGGGTGCGCTCGGAGAGCGTGTCCCATGGATCCTGGTGGAGCTGCTTGATGCCCAGGCTGAACCGCTCGTTCTCCACGTCGATGTTGAGGACGACCGCCTCGACCTCGTCGCCCTTCTTGAAGATCTCGCCTGGGTGCTTGATGCGCTGGGTCCAGGAGATGTCGGAGACGTGCACGAGGCCGTCGATGCCCTCCTCGACGCCGACGAAGATGCCGAAGTCGGTGACGTTGCGGATCTGGCCCTTGATGACGGAGCCGATCGGGTACTTGTCCTCGAGCAGCGTCCAGGGGTTGGGCTCGATCTGCTTCATGCCGAGGGCGATGCGCTTCGCCTTCGGATCGATGTCGAGGACCACCGCCTCCACCGAGTCGCCGATGTTGACGAGCTTGGAGGGGTGCTTGACCCGCTTGGTCCAGGACATCTCGGAGACGTGCACCAGCCCCTCGACGCCCTGCTCGATCTCGATGAAGGCGCCGTAGTCGGTGAGCGAGACGATCTTGCCCTTGACGCGGGTGCCGACCGGGTACTTCTCGTCGGCCCGGTGCCAGGGGTCCTCCTGGATCTGCTTGAGGCCCAGGGAGACGCGCTCGGTCTGCGGGTCGAACTTGAGGACGACGACGCGGACTTCGTCGCCGACGTTGAAGACCTCGCTGGGGTGGCCGACGCGGCCCCACGACATGTCGGTGATGTGGAGCAGGCCGTCGATGCCGCCCAGGTCGATGAAGGCGCCGTAGTCGGTGAGGTTCTTGACCACGCCCGGCAGGATCGCGCCCTCCTTGAGCTTGAGGAGCGTCTCCTTCTTGAGCTCCTCGCGCTGCTTCTCGAGGAGCACGCGCCGCGACAGCACGATGTTGCCGCGCTTCTTGTTGAACTTGATGACCTTGAAGTCGAAGTCCTTGCCGATGAACTGGTCGAGGTTGCGGACCGGCCGGATGTCGACCTGGGAGCCGGGGAGGAAGGCCTTGACCCCGATGTCCACGGAGAGACCTCCCTTGACGCGCCCGACGATGGTGCCGTGGACCAGCTCGTCGCGCTCGCAGGCCGCCGAGATCTCGTCCCAGATCCGCATCTTGTCGGCCTTCTCCTTGGAGAGGACGACCATGCCGGTCTCGTTCTCGCGCGACTCGAGGAGCACCTCGACCGAATCGCCCACCTGCACCTGGGTCTCACCCTTCGCGTTGGTGAACTCGGAGAGCGGGATCTGTCCTTCGGACTTGTAGCCGACGTCGACGATGGCGAAGTCCTTGGTGACCTGGATCACGGTCCCCTTGACGATCTCGCCCTCCTTGAGGACGCCTTCGCCGCCTCGCTCCTTGAGCGAGGCCTCGAACATCTCCGCAAAGCTCTCTTCGTGCTCTTCGATGTTACCCTGGGTGTCAACGTTCATGGAAATGGGAATCTCTCTTCGCTTCTGTTGAAACGCCCCCTGGTATTGTGGCTGCGGGCAGCACGCCACGGGGAGCGATGGCGGTGTCCGATGACTCGACCCTTGCCTTGTCGGTAGGCGAGAAAACGCGCACGCTAGTCGCGAGATTCCGGGTTGTCAAGCGACCGCAGAGGCGTTCGGAAGCTCCGTCGGTCGGCTCCCCGAGCCGATCCGCCGACGCGCCTTTCGGGGCGCCGATCGGCCGGGGAGCGGAGCCCTTGCCGGCCCCCGGTGCCCGGCATCCGGCGGGCCGGGTGGACCTGCGCGGGGGGTGGCCACCGGGGTGAGCCCGCCTGCCCCCGGGAGTGCGGGCGGCAGCCGGAACGAGAGCGGCGAGCTGGGCTACGGCCGCGGAGAGGTCATCGGCGACGACGAGTCCCCCGCGAGCGCCGGCCCCATTCCGCTCGGCGACGAGCCGGGCGAGATGCCGCCGCCCGACGTCGACGTGGGCGGGAGGGCCATCCAGATCTCCGCCGGCTCGCACCATCCCTGCGCGGTGCTGGAGGACGGAGGCGTCCGCTGCCGGGGTGGAGGAGACGGGCTCGGCGGACTGCTCGGATATGGACGGGCGATCTCCCTCGATGACCCGCCGGCCCTCGCGGGGGACGTGCCTCTATACCCGAAGCCTCCCGCAGCCGCCGGGAGGGAGTGAGCCGGCCGCCTACCGGTTGGCGTGGGTGGGCGTGAAGGAGGGGGTGTGGAAGGCCCGCTCCGCGTGCCCGCCGGGCGCGAAGGACGCGATGGTCCGGGCCACGTCGTCGATGACGTCGTCCGGGGTGGAGGCGCCCGCAGAGATGCCGATCTCGGTGAAGCCTTCGAACCACTCGGGGCGCAGCTCCTCCGAGCGCTCCACGTGGTGGACCCGCTCGGGCGGGAGGATCTCCGAGGCGATCTCCGCCAGGTGCCGGGTGTTGGCGCTCATCTTGCCGCCGACCACGATGAGGGCCTCGACCTTGTCGCAGAGCTCGCGCACCTCGGTCTGCCGTTCGCCCGTGTCGTAGCAGATGGTGTTGACCGCCCGCACCTCGCGGAACCGCAGGGAGGCATCCCCCACCACCTTCTTGAAGTAGGTGGAGTCGTTGGTGGTCTGCGAGATCACCGCGACCTTCTTCACCCCGGGCAGCGGGGGGATGTCCTCGCCAGGCCGCACGATGGTGTAGGGCCCCTTGGCGTAGGAGGCCACGCCCTTGATCTCGGCGTGGTTGGCGTCGCCCACGACGATGAGGTGATAGCCCTCGCCGGTGAGGCGGAGCGCCATCACCTGGGGGAACTTCACGTAGGGGCAGGTGCCGTCGATGACGTCGAGCTCGCGCTCCTTGGCCAGATCGTGCTCGGGGACGACGGCGCCGTGGGTGCGGATCACCAGCGTGGTGCCGTCGGGGACGTCCTCCACCTTCTGGTAGACCTTCACCCCCTGGGCCTCGAACTTGGAGATCACCTGGGGGTTGTGGATCACCGGCCCCAGGGTGGCCACGGGCGCACTGCGATCCGGATCGGAGGTGGTCTCGAGGACCTTGTTGACGGTCCGCCGCACGCCCCAGCAAAAGCCCGCCGTCCTGGCGATCGTGATCCGCATGGTTCCACCCTCTAATCGTGACGACGCCGCGCCGCCAGCCGTCGGTCCACCTCGGCGACGATTCGATCCACCACCTCCGCCTTGGAGAGGTGCGTCGAGTCCACCAGCACCGAGTCCTCCGCCGGCTGCAGCGGGGCGATCGGCCGCTCGGTGTCGTCCTTGTCCCGCTTGCGCTGGTCCGCCAGCACCTGCTCGAAGGTGGCGTCCACGCCCCTCGCCTTCAGCTCCGCGTACCTGCGCTCGGCCCGCACGTCGTCCTTCGCGGTGAGGAAGAACTTCGCGTCGGCGTCGGGGAAGACGACGGTCCCGATGTCCCGCCCCTCGAGGACGGCGCCCCTCGGCGCGCCGCGGGCGAGCCGGCGCTGCAGCTCGAGCAGCCCCGCCCGGACCACCGG
Source organism: Vulgatibacter sp. (assembly GCA_035565615.1). GTDB lineage: Bacteria > Myxococcota > Myxococcia > Myxococcales > Vulgatibacteraceae > Vulgatibacter. Next base: position 52,636 of record DATMSB010000006.1, read on the forward strand.
CCGCGCGGAGACCGCCGACGCTCCCAGGGAGATCGCCGGGGTGCGGATGGCGTCGGAGACGTCCTCGCCCGCCAGGAAGACCCCCTGCCCGCCGCCCTCCCTCGGGCCGAACTCGAGCGGGAGGTCGGCGAGGATCTCGGCGAGCCCCTCGTCGTCGTCGAAGGCCACGCCGGCGCGGGAGGCCGCGAGGGCGACGGCGCGGTAGATGGCGCCGGTGTCGACCAGCGCGAAGCCGAGGCGCTCGGCCGCGAGCCGGCTCACCGTGCTCTTGCCCGCTCCCGCGGGGCCGTCGATCGCGACGATGAAGGCCGGCGCGTCGGCGCTCTTCACGGGGTCTCCAACACCTTGCGCAGGGCCGTCAGCAAGCGCTCGTGGTCCTCCTCGGTGCCGGTGTTGATGCGCAGCGAGGTGTGGAAGCCGTAGCCGCCCATGGGACGGGTGATCACGCCCTGGCGCAGCAGCGCCTCGTACACCGGCATGGCGGGGCGGTGGAAGTCGACCAGGTAGAAGTTCGACTGCGAAGGCGTGAAGGAGAGGCCCAGCTTCGGCAGCTCCTCGGCGAGCTGATCGAGGCCGCGGCGGTTGAGCTCCACCGTGCGGCGCACGTGCTCCTGATCCTCGAGGGCCGCCATGCCGCCCGCCTGGGCCAGCGACGAAACGTTGAACGGCGCCCGCACCCGGTTGACGAAGTCCACGATCTCCGGCCGCGCCACGCCGTAGCCGAGCCGCATGCCCGCGAGGCCGTAGGCCTTGGAGAAGGTGCGCAGCACGATGAGGTTGGGGTAGCGGGCCCGCAGCGACATGGAGTCGGGGTAGTCCTCGGCGTCCACATACTCGAAGTACGCCTCATCCATCACCACCAGGACCCTCTCCCCCACCGCGTCGAGGAAGCGGACCAGCGCGTCCTGGGTCTGGTAGCTGCCGGTGGGGTTGTCGGGGTTGGCGATGAACGCCAGCCGGGTCCGGGGAGTCACCGCGTCGGCCATGGCCTCGAGGTCGTAGTGCCGATCCTTCATCGGCACCTCGACGTACTTGCGGCCCACCGCCTGCGCCGAGATCTTGTAGACCACGAAGGTGCCCGCGGAGAGCAGGATCTCCTCGTCTCCATGGACGAAGGTGCGGATCAGGAACTCGATGAGCTCGTTGGAGCCGTTGCCGAGCATGAGCTCGGCGGGGGTCACCTTCAGGAACGCCGCGAGCTCGTTCTTGAAGTAGAAGCTCGCGCCGTCCGGGTAGAGGTTCATCTTGCCCAGCGCCTTTCCGATGGCCTCCACCGCCTTCGGCGAGGGCCCCAGCGGGTTCTCGTTGGACGCGAGCTTCACCGCCCCCGCGATGCCGTACTCCCGCTCCGTCTCCTCGATGGGCTTTCCGGGGACGTAGGGCGAGAGGCTGCTGATGAACGGCGGGACGAGGGACATCCGAGACTCCAGGTGATGCGGTGGGACGCTGAGGGTGTTGGGGTTCAGGCGACCTCTTCGTCGAAGACGCCGAGGGCGCGGAAGCGGGCGTAGCGATCCTCCACGAGCTGCTGGGCCGACATCCCCTCGAGCTCGCCGAGGTGGCGGCGGAGCGCCGCGGTGAGGTTCTTCGCGGTGAGGCCCGGATCGCGGTGGGCGCCGCCCGGTGCCTCGGGGACGATCTCGTCGATCACACCGAAGCCCAGGAGATCCTTCGCCGTGAGGCGCAGGGCTTCCGCCGCCCGCTCCGCCTTGGTCGGATCCCGGTAGAGGATCGACGAGCAGGCCTCGGGGCTGATCACGGAGTAGACGCCGTACTCGAGCATGAGCACCCGGTTGCCCACGCCCACCGCGAGCGCCCCGCCGGAGCCGCCCTCGCCGATCACGGTGCAGACCATGGGCACGGTGAGGCCCGCCATCACCTCGAGGTTCTTGGCGATGGCCTCGGCCTGCCCCCGCTCCTCGGCGCCGATCCCCGGGTAGGCGCCGGCGGTGTCGATGAAGGAGACGATCGGCCGGCGGAACCGCTCGGCGAGCTCCATGAGCCGCATCGCCTTGCGGTACCCCTCCGGTCGCGGCATCCCGAAGTTGCGCTGCATGTTCTCCTTGGTCGAGCGCCCCTTCTGGTGGCCGATCACCATCACCGGCTTGCCGTCGAAGCGGGCGAAGCCGCCGACGATGGCCGGATCCTCCCCGAAGCGCCGATCGCCGTGGAGCTCCACGAAGTCGGTGAACATCAGCTTCAGGTAGTCGAGGGTGTAGGGCCGGGCCTGGTGCCGGGAGAGCTGCACGATCTGCCAGCGGCTCAGATCGGAGAAGATCTCCTTCTGGACCTTGCGGGCCTTGCGATCCAGCTTCGCCAGCGCCTCGGCGAAGTCGGAGGTGCCGTTGGCGGCGAGTTGGCGGAGCTCCTCGATCTTGGTTTCGAGCTCGAGCAGCGGCTTTTCGAACTCGAGCGCGTAGTGGCTCATGGCAAGGCCGTTTAGCATCGGTCGACGGCGGAGTAAACGCTGCATGCGCCCCGCCGCCCGGATGCAGAGGTTGCGGGGATGAAGCCCTCCGGCCCCCTCCTCGCCGCGGCGCTCGCCCTCGCCTCGCCCGGCGCCGCGCCCGCCCATCCGGGGCATGAGGCGCCGGTCCCCGAGCGCCCGGGAGAGACGCCGCCCGAGACCCACGGGGACTCCGCGGTGCGGCTGGCCCGCGTGGTCCTGGAGAGGGGGAGCGCCGGCGCCGCCGCGCGGATGATCGCCCGGGAGGCGGCCGGATCCGCCACGGCGGCGCGGGTGCTCGCGGACGCGCTGGAGCGGCTGGGGGACGCCGAGGGCGCCGCGCTCGCCCGGGGCCGGGCCGCGGAGCTCGAGGCGCGCGGGAGGCCTTGAGCCGAGGGGCCGGACGCTCGAGCCTGCGGCGCCCGATGCGGCATCGAAGCGCGCGGCATGCCGTCGGAGGGGAGCCCGGCGCTTCGAGCCGGCGCACCCGCCTTTCGGGCGGGCGATCGCCCGCCCCGGGCCCTGGCGGACGCCGACCGGGCTTCGGCGCGACGACCGGGGAACCATCTCATGTTTTGCTTGAAATTACAATCGGTTGACGAATCGCCTCCCCGCCGGCACCTTGCGCCGATGCCCGACTCCCTCCACCCGGCGATCGCCGAGGAAGAAGCCCTGCTCCGCCGCGTCCGCGCCGCCCTGGAGGCCCGGGGCCGGCCCGCCCGCGTCGCCGCGGCGATGTCGGCCGACGAGCTGCGGGAGCTGCGGGACGAGGCGATGGCCGCCCGCGACGACGACGCCGTGGCGGTGCTCCACGAGCTCGCCCTGCAGCAGACCTTGTGGGCGAGGCGCACGGGCCGCGCCGACCGGGGGCCGGGCCCCGATCCGCAGTCGCCCTACCTCGCCCACCTGCGCCTGCGGGAGGGGGACGAGGTCCGCGACTACCTCCTCGGCCACGCCACCTTCATCGACGCCCGGGCGGGGATCCGGATCGTCGACTGGCGGGTGGCCCCGGTGGCGCAGATCTTCTACCGCTACCGGGAGGGGGATCCCTTCGAGGAGGCGTTCCCGGGCCGGGTGGTGCGCGGGGTGGTCGAGGCGCGCCGGGCGCTGGTGATCCACGGCGGCGAGCTGAAGCAGATCGTGGGCGGCGACTTCGCCCTGTGGCGTCGGCCCGACGGGATCTGGGCCGAGGAGGATCGCTCGAGCTTCGCCTTCGCCCCCGGCGGCGCGGGGAGCGCGGCCCGGGCGGGATCCCTGGGGGTGGGGGTCGGGGCCCGCGACGCCCGCCTCGACGTCACCGCCCTCCTCGACGCAGAGCAGCACCGCGCGATTCGCCAGCCTCCCGACGAGCCGCTCCTGGTGCTGGGGAGCGCGGGCAGCGGCAAGACCACGGTGGCCCTCCACCGGCTGGCGAGCCTTTCGGCCCGGGATCCGCAGCGGTTCCCGATCACCCGGGCGCGGGTGGTGGTGCCCGAGGAGGGCCTCGCGCGGCTGTCCGCGCGGCTCCTCGCCCCGCTGGGCGCCGGCGAAGCCCAGGTGCGCACCCTGGACGACGCGGCGGTCGCCTTCGCCCGCCGCGTCTTCGGGAACCTGCCGCCGCTCTGCCGCGACACGCCCGCCCTGGTGACGTCGACGAAGCGCCACCCCGCCCTCTTCGACGCGCTCCGCTCGCGCCTCGGCGGC
>DATMSB010000007.1:0-5952 GCA_035565615.1 Vulgatibacter sp.
GGCGATGCGGAAGCGGCCGCCGCAGTTGTCGCAGGTCACGAACACTTCTTCGGATCCCTCGCGCGAAACCGCGCCATCGTCCGTTTTTCCACCTCTCACCGCAACAAAACCGCGCCCACCCCGTCGATTGACAAGGGGAGATGCCCCGCCGATGATTCCGACACGGCGCGTCGACCGCGTCGGCGAGGATCGTCTTGGCTGAAAACGAAATCATGAACGACGGCGCCGCAGACGGGCGCGCGCCGAAGATCATCAAGCGCTATTCGAACCGGAAGCTCTACGACACGGTGGAGAGCCGATACGTCACCCTCGACGAGATCGCCGACATGGTGAAGGCGGGGGCCGAGGTCCAGATCATCGACAACCGGACCAAGGACGATCTCACCTCGATCACCCTCGCGCAGATCGTCCTGGAGGAGGAGAAGAAGTCCTCCCGCCTGCCGCGCACGCTCTTCCGCGACATGATCCGCAGCGGCGGAGGGAAGCTCTCGCTCTTCGCCGGCGAGGTGAACACCCGGGTCCTGGCCATCCGGGCCGGCGCGGAGCAGACCATGGCGCGGGTGCTGGGTCGGGAGGGAGAGGGCTCCGCGAAGGAGTTCGTGCGCAGCTCCCGCCAGGCCTTCGAGGAGTGGCAGCGCCACCTCGACGAGAAGCTGCACCGGGCGGTGAAGACCGTCGTGGGTCTCCCCACCCTGCACCGCGAGGTGCAGGCCCTCCGCGACAAGCTCGCGGAGCTGGAGAAAAAGTTGGAGGACAACGCAGAATGACCCAGCATCGAACGCATCAGGTTTGCTGCTGATCGGACCGGCCGGGAACAAGGGAGGCGCCGGCGGGTTGTCGAAGTGGGAGGGCATGAAAGCCCCCCGTAAGAAGGAGGACGTGATGCAGTTCGTGGTGCATGGACACCATCTCGATCTGACGGAATCCCTCAAGGAGCGCTGCCGCCTCCACATCTACGAGCGAGCGGAGAAGCTCGTGGACGACAGCGCCGCCCGCATGGAGATCGTGCTGTCGGATCACTTCGGGAGCCGAAAGGGCAAGGCCGACAAGTCGTGCTCCATCGACCTCCGCGTTCCCGGCATGCCCGCCATCCACGTGACCGAGCTGCGGCCGAACATGTACGAGGCCATCGACCTCGCCGCCGATCGGCTGGTCGAGGCGCTCCGCCGCAGCGTGGAGAAGCGCGAGAACTTCAACCGCCGGGAGAGCATCAAGAACCTGGCGGTCGTCGCCGAACCCGACGCGGCGGGCGAGGCGCTCGCCGAGTAGGCCGGGCGCTCGCCGAGCGATCCTCCGAGCCACCTTCGGGCCCCGCCTCGGCGGGGCCTTTTTCGTGCGCGGGCGCGAGCGATCCGCCGTCCGCTGCGCGGGGCGCCGCGCCTCCCCACATTCCAATGGTGGCGTCGAATCCCCAAGGGAGGCGGTCTGCATGGACGTGGAGGTCAAGGCGTTTGGCGGCCTCGAGCTCACCGACGATCTCGCCGACTTCTGCCGGGCGAAGATCGTGGAGCCGATCCGGAGGATCTTCGATCGGGAGGGCCCCACCCTCGAGATCGAGCTCTCCGATCTCTATGGTCCGAAGGGCGGAGTCGACAAGCGGTGCCGCATCACCTACACGATGCCGCATACCCGCACAATCACCGTGACCGAGGTGGCGGACGACATCTACAAGGCGGTGGACGGCGCGTCGCAGCGGTTTCGGCGGCTGGTGGCGCGGTACAAGGCCCGGAAGCTGGTGAAGACGCGCTACCCCACCAAGTACTTCGTCGCCGCCATCGAGAACCGGATGCAGCCGGCGCCGACCTTCACGCCGGCGGACATCACCATCGAGGAGGACTCGCTCGCCGCGGCGGAGCGGCGCCGGCGGGAGAGGCGCCTCGAGGAGGAGGCGCGCCGGGCGGAGGAGCTTCGGAAGGCCGAGGCGGAAGAGGCGCAGGAGGGCGCCGGCCCACCCGGCACCTGAAGACCCACCGCCATCCTGCTTCTCTGACGACCCACCGCCATCCTGCTTCCCGCCCACGCGCATGGGCCTCGCCCGCCGCCACCCGCGGTTGGATGCCGGTCCGCGGGATCTACCTCCCGCCCACGCGGGCGTGGACCTCGTCCAGGAGCGCAAGGAGCCTCGCGCTCGGCCGCGGCCCCGCCGGCCTCTCCCCCCTCGGCACGCCGCGGATCAGCGACTCCGGCAGGGACCGCAGCGACGCCGCCGCCCGCTCCCGGGCGACCGCGATCGGCTCCGGGGGACCCACCCGGCGGCCCCCCCGCATCACCGGGACGAGGAGCGCCGAGCTCCCCGGCGGCGGGGGCTCGTCGGCGAGGGAGAGCTGATCCCACTCGAGGATCCCGTCGTCGTCCAGGCGGCGGTGGACCTGCTTGGCCCCCGGCCACATCACCTTCCCCCGGGAGAACTTGGCGGTGGGCAGGAGCTCGCCGTCCTTCTCGATGGCCACGACCTTGTACACGACGCCGAGGGCCGGGGCGTCGGTCGACGCGGTGAGCTTCGTCCCCACGCCGAAGACGTCGATGGGCGCGCCTCCCTCCCGCAGCGACGCGATCGAGCCCTCGTCCAGATCGCCGGAGGCGACGATCTTCGTGTCCTCCATCCCGCCCTCGTCGAGCATCCGGCGGACCTCGCGGGCGAGCGCGCCCAGATCCCCCGAGTCCAGCCGCACCCCGGCGAGGCCCGGCCCGCCGGCTCGGATCGCGCGCGCCGCTCCCTCGAGGGTGTCGTAGGTGTCGATGAGCAGGGTCGACGTGGTGGGAAACGCGTCCACGTAGCTGCGGAAGGCGTCGAGCTCGGTGTCGTGGACCATGGTGAACATGTGGGAGGCCGTGCCGAAGGCCGGGATCCCCCAGCGCCTGGCCGCCTCCAGGTTCGAGGTCCCGGCGCAGCCCGCGATCCACGCGGCCCGCGCGGCGTCGATCGCCGCCTCCGGATGGGCCCGCCTGGCGCCGAACTCGACCACCGCCACGCCGTCTGCGGCGTCCACCACCCGCGCCGCCTTGGAGGCGACGGTGGTGGAGTGGCCGATGAGGGAGAGCAGCACCGTCTCCACGACCTGCGCCTCGACGAGCGGCGCCTCCACCCGCAGGAGCGGCTCGCCCTCCAGCGCGATCGTCCCCTCGGGCATCGCCCACACGTCGCCCCGAAAGCGCAGGGCCTCCAGGAACGGGCGAAAGGTCGGATCCAGGAACGCGGTCTCCAGCGCCGGCAGCGACGCCAGGAAGTCGAGGTCGTCCTCGCCGAACCGGAAGGACTCCAGCGCCCGCAGGGCCAGCTCGAGCCCGGCGACCAGCAGGTAGCTGCGCCGCCGCGGGAGCTTGCGCACGAAGATCTCGCAGACCGCCCGCCTGTCGGCGATCCCCTCCCGGTGGTAGGCCGCCGCCATCGTCAGCTCGTAGAGATCCGTCCGCAGCGCCTCGCCCATACCCGAAGCTATAATCGGATCCGCGAGGCGCGCGCCGCCCAGGGAGGGCGCGATCGCCCGAGGCTCAGGAGACCTGGCGGGACGACGCCTCGGCGCCGCCGCCGCGGACCAGGATCTCCCGCGCGATCTCCTCCAGGAGGGCCGCGCCCCGGGAGCTGGGGGCGTGCTCCCAGATCGTGCGCCCGTGGCTCTGCGCCTCGTCGATCTGCACGTTCCAGCCGAGCACCGTGCGGCAGAGCCGGTCGGGGAAGATCTCCTCCAGCTTCGCCAGGATCGCGTCGGCGAGCGCCGTCTTCCGATACAGCACCGGGACCACCAGGCTGATCCGCAGCTCGGCGTGCCCCATCTCCTTGCGCACCGACTCCACCGTCGCCTGCACCTCGGCGCAGCCGTCCAGGGCGAGGTAGGTCATCGCCACCGGCACCACCACCTCGCTCGCGGCGAGGAGCACGTTGCGGGTCACCAGCCCCATCGACGGCGGGGCGTCGAAGACCACGTAGTCGTAGCCCGCCAGATCGCGCAGCTTTCCGAGGAGGCGGCGCTCGCGATCCGCGGCGGCCGCCACCTCCAGGGGGAACCTGGCCAGGTCCTTGTTGCCCGGGAGGAGGTCGAGGCCGGGGATCGCCGTGGGGACGAGCACGTCGTTCACCTGGACCCGCGGATCGATGAGCAGATCGGCGAGGGTGGTCTCGAGGGAGCGCACGTCGATCCCCAGGCTCTTCCCCGCGTGACCCTGGGTGTCGAGGTCGCAGAGGAGCACCCTCGCCCCGCGAGCGGAGGCGAGCCAGGCGGAGGTGTTGACGGCGAGGGTGGTCTTGCAGGTCCCGCCCTTCTCGTTGATGAACGCGATCCGCCTCATCTGCGCTGCCCCCGCGGGTTCGGGTCTACTCCGGCTCGCCGCCCGCGCGCTTGGCGGGCTTTCGGGCGGCGGGCTTCTTCTTCGGGGCCTCCGGCTTCGCGGTCCTCGCCTTCGTGGCCTTGGCGGGCGCCTCGAGCCGGCTCAGCTTCTCGTCCAGCTCGGCGAGGACCCGCTCCATGCGATCGAGGCGCCTCCCCAGCTCCTCCACGTCCGCCGTCGAAGGGAGGTTCATGGTGGCGAGGGCGCTGCGCAGGCTCTTGTCGAGGGATCCCTTTGCGGCGAGCGACCCGGCCACCACCCCCTGCACCGCGCCCACGAAGCGCTCGTTCGCCAGGAGCTGGCCGACGACGCGATCGATCTGCGCCTCGCCCACCTCCATCACCCGCTTCACCAGGGCCTTCGATCGGCTCGCCACGGCTCGCCTCCTCCCGCGTCCGGCGCCCACGCCGCCGGGGATCGGGAACATCTCCTCCGGCCCCCTGCCTGTCAACCGCCGTCCGGTTTGACCGCACCCCGGGCGACGACTACGTTCCGCGCCATGTCGCTCCTCGACCGCCGCCTCCTCGTCACCGCCGGGAAGGGCGGCGTGGGCCGGTCCACGATCTCCGCGGCGCTCGCCGTCGCCGCCGCCGGCCGCGGCAAGCGGGTGCTCGTGTGCGAGGTCAACACCAAGGAGCAGATCGCCGGCCTCCTGGGAGCCCCGGACACCGGCGGCGCCATCGGCCGGGTGGCCGATGGCGTGGATGCGGTGGTCGTGCGTCCCGACGAGGCCATGCGCGAGTACGGCTTGATGAAGCTGCGGTTCCGCGTCGTCTACGACGCGGTGTTCGAGAACCCCTTCGTCTCGCGCTTCCTCCAGTTCATCCCGTCGCTCCCCGAGCTGGTGATGCTGGGGAAGGTCCTCTTCCACGTGAGGGAGGGGAGGTGGGACCTGGTGATCCTGGACGCGCCCGCCACCGGCCACGGGATCACCTTCCTCGGGGTCCCCCAGGCGCTGCTCGACACCATCCCCCCGGGCGCCATGCGCGCCGAGGCGGAGTGGATGCGAGACCTCCTCCGGGATCCCGACGCCACCGCCGTGAACCTCGTGTGCATTCCGGAGGAGCTTCCGGTGAACGAGACCCTCGAGCTGGCGGCGGCGGTGCGGGAGCGGCTGGGGATGTCGCTCGGCCACGCCTATCTCAACCGGTTCGTCGCCCCCCGCTTCACCGCCGCCGAGCGGGAGACGTTCCGGGCGCCGGCAGGCGACGCGATCCTCGAGGCCGCCTTCCGCGCGGCGACCGCCCAGTCCATCCGCGCCGAGATGTCCGCCCGCCACCGCCTTCGCCTCGAGGACGAGCTGGCGGCGCCCGTCACCCCCCTCCCCCTCCTCCACCCCGCCGGGGCGTTCGACCGCGCCTGCATCGACGAGCTGGCCCGGCACGTGGTCCCGACATGACCCGCCGCTCGCCTCCCCTCGACCTCGAGCGCGCCCTCCGCGACCGCCGGGTGATCGTCTGCGTGGGCGCCGGCGGCGTGGGCAAGACCACCGTGGCCGCCACCCTCGCCCTCCGCGCGGCCGCGGAAGGTCGCCGGGCGATGGTCCTCACCATCGATCCGGCGAGGCGCCTGGCGAACGCCCTCGGCCTCGAGCGCCTCGGCAACGTGGAGACGGAGGTGGATCTG
>DATMSB010000008.1:0-49117 GCA_035565615.1 Vulgatibacter sp.
ATCTCCCACTCGAGCGTCGAGCGGGTGATCGCGCCGGACGCGACCATCCTCGCGGACTTCATGCTCCACCGCTTCACGCGACTCGTCGCCGAGATGCGGGTGTACCCGGAGCGGATGCGGGAGAACCTCGAGTTCACCGGCGGCCTGGTCTACTCCCAGCGGCTGCTCCTGGAGCTGGCGAGGCGAGGGGTGGCGCGGCAGACGGCGTACGTGTTCGTGCAGCGCAACGCCATGAAGTTCTACGAGGAGGGCGCGGACTTCCTCGAGGCCCTCCTGGGCGACGAGGAGCTCCGCGAGCACCTCTCGGAGGACGAGATCCGCGGCGTCTTCGACCTCGGGTACCACACCAAGAACGTGGACGAGATCTTTCGCCGCGTGTTCGGGTGCGCCTGAAAGACGCGCCCGGACGCGCGAGGTCGAGGCGTCGTGCGCTACTGGATCCTGCTCGTCATCGCCGGGCTCCTGGAGACCGGCTGGGCCATCGGCCTCAAGTACACCGAGGGCTTCACCCGCCCGATCCCCACCGTGCTCACCGGCCTCTCGCTGATCGCCAGCATGGGCCTGCTGGGCTTGGCGGTGAAGGGCCTCCCCATCGGTACGGCCTACGGGGTGTGGGTCGGCATCGGCACCCTCGGCGTTGCCGCCCTCGGCATCGTCCTCTTCGGCGAGTCCGCCGCGCCTTCGCGCCTCGTCTTCCTCGCCCTGCTCCTCGTCTCGATCATCGGCCTCAAGGCGACCGGGTGATCCGACCGCCGGCGGCCGACGCGCTCAAGCGAGGATCCCGGCGGCGCGCAGGTTCGAGTCGAGGCGGGCGATCGGATCGCCGACCGCGGGCTCGAAGGGCCGGCCGGTGAGCCGCTCGAAGTTGGCGACGTACTTGCGGGCGAGATCCACGCGGACCTCGCCCGGGATCTCCGGGACCGGCCCCTCGCCCTGGTAGCCGCGCTCCTGGATGAGCCACTGGCGGATGTTCTCCTTGTCGAGCATTCGCTGCTCGCGCCCTGCGGCGAAGCGCTCCTCGTACTCGTCGGCCTCCCAGAAGCGCGACGAGTCCGGGGTGTGGATCTCGTCGATCACCAGGAGCTCGTCGCCGTGGAGGCCGAACTCGTACTTGGTGTCGACGAGGATGAGCCCCCGCTCGCGGGCGATCGCCTGGCCGCGGGCGAAGAGCGCCAGGCTGCGCTCCCGGATCACCTCCCAGAGGTCGCCGGGGACGAGGCCCCGCTTCACCACGTCCTCGCTGGAGATCGGCTCGTCGTGCGCGCCCACCGCCGCCTTCGTCGACGGCGTCAGGATGGGCCGCTCGAAGGCCTGATCCTTCTTCAACCCCGCGGGGAAGTCGATCCCGTACACGCCCGCCTTCCCCGCCTGGTAGTCCCGCCAGAGCGAGCCGGTGATGTAGCCCCGGACGATCACCTCCACCGGGAGCGCCTCGCACTTCTTGGCGAGGAGGGCGGAGGGGTCCGGCTGGGCGATCGCGTGGTTGGGGGCCACGTCCCGGGTGGCCTCGAACCAGAAGGAGGCGATCTGGTTGAGGATCTGCCCCTTGAAGGGCACGGAGGTGAGCACCACGTCGAACGCAGAGAGGCGATCGGTGGCGACGAGGAGCATCCGGTCGCCGAGGTCGTAGGTGTCCCGGACCTTGCCCTGGTACCGGCCGGGGAGGGGGAGGCGGGTCTCGAGCAGCGTCTGCTCGAGGTGGCTGTGCAGGAGGTCGTCGGAGATCATGGGCGGGATCTATCCCAGGTCGACCACGACGGGAAGGTGATCCGACGCGTTCGTCTCCACCGCCCGCGCCCGAGAAGGGACGGGGAGGTCGGCGCTGCGCAGCACGTGGTCGATCCCGATGGTGGGCGCGTGGGAGGGGTAGGTCCGCAGGGGCAGGGCGCCGCACTCGCCCAGGCAGTCGACGAGGCCCGCCCCCGTGAGCCGCAGGTACGCGGGCTCGGTGTGGCCCTCGTTCAGATCGCCGCAGAGGAGCGTCCGCTGCCGCCTGGTGAGCTGGGCGGCGATCGCCTCGGCCTGGAGGATCCGCTCGGTGGGGTGGAGTCCGAGGTGGGTGGAGCCGAAGGTGAGCGGGCCGCCGGGGGCGTCGACGGTGGCCGAGAGCAGGACCCGCGGCTCGGCGCCATCGGCCAGGGCGAGGATGGCGCGGGAGGGGAGGTGGACGGCGCGGGTCCCCAGGATCGGGAAGCGGGAGAGGATGGCGAGGCCGTATTCGCCGCCCTCCCAGGGGACGGCGGTGGCGAAGGCGTGGTGGAGACCGAGGCGATCCCCCAGCCACGCGGGCTGGTCCACGCTCCCCGATCGCGGCACGCCCCGATCCACCTCCTGCAGCGCCACCAGGTCGGGGTCGATCCCGCGGAACACGTCCGCGATCGCCTCCAGCCCCTTGAGGGAGGCGTGGAGGATGTTGTACGTGGCCACGCGGATCACCCTGGAAACCTACCGCATCGGCCCGCGCCGCGCCGGTGGGCAACTCCGCCGCGAGAACCGTCGCACCGGACGCATCCGGCCCCCGAGGGCGCGGCTCGGGGGACGAGCGAGAGGGAGAAGATGACCGCCGAGCTGGGCTTCGTGCTCTTCAAGCCGCGCATGGCAGACAACGTGGGGGGCGTCGCCAGGGCGCTGGTCAACTTCGGCTTCTCGAGGCTGGTCATCGCCGACCCCAAGACCTGGCACTTCGATCCGCGCAGCGCGGTGAAGGCCGAGCACGTCCTCGAGAAGGCCTACATGGCGCTCGATCTCTCCGAGGCGATCGCGCCCTTCTCGTGGGTGTGCGGCACCACGAGCAGGCGGATCCGCGGCCGCCCCGCGATGACGCCCACGGAGCTGGGCGCGGAGGCGTCGCGGCGCATGGCGGCGGGGGCTTCCGTCTGCGTGGTGCTGGGCAGCGAGAACCACGGCCTCACCGGCGAGGACCTCGAGAAGTGTGACGCGATCTGCCGCATCGACACCTCCTCCGAGCAGCCCTCGATCAACCTCGCCCAGGCGGCGGCGATCCTCGCCTACGAGCTGCGCAAGGGCCTGCAGAAGGAGCGCCCGCCCCGGGAGATGGCGCAGGCGGCGACCCGGGAGGAGGTCGATCGGCTGGTGGGCTACGCCCGCGAGGCGCTGCTCGCCGCCGGCTTCCTCAACCCCCAGCAGCCCGACAGGATCCTGGGCGAGCTGCGCCGCCTGCTCGTGCGAGGCGAGCCCACCCGCCGGGAGGTGGAGCTCCTCACCGCCGCCGCCAAGCAGGTGCAGCGCAGCGTGATCCCCATGCGGTGAAGCGGCGCTCCTCGCGCTTTCGTCTCGCCGGGAGACCGGACGTCCCGATCAGCCCTGCAGATCGAGCTCGGACCGCGCCGCGTCCAGCCGCGGATCGAGCCCCGCCCGGGCGTTGCGCCCCAGCAGGAAGATCGCCGCGCCGAGGAAGCCCGGCCCGAGGATCCATCCCAGGCCGTAGCCCCAGCCGAAGGCGTTCCACAGGTAGCCGAAGGCCCCCGCCGCGACGAGGACGACGATCGCGTAGGGCGCCTGGGTGCGGACGTGATCGATGTGATCCGACCCCGACGCGATCGACGACATCACCGTGGTGTCGCTGATCGGCGAGAGGTGGTCGCCGAAGATCGCGCCGTCGAGCACCGCCGCCAGGGAGAGGAACATCCCCTCCGGCCCGGCGAGGTGGAACGCCAGGGGGCCGGCGGTGGGGATGAGGATCCCCATCGTCCCCCAGCTCGTGCCCGTGGCGAAGGCGACGACGCTGGCGAGCAGGAAGACGAGCAGCGGGAGCAGGCCGGGGGAGACGGTGTCCCGGAGCCCCGCCACCAGGAAGTAGCTGGTCCCCAGATCGTCGCAGGCCGCCTTGATGCCCCACGCCAGGGTGAGGATCGCGATCGCCATCCACATCGCCCGCATGCCCACGAGGAACGAGACCGCCGACTCGCGCAGCGAGAGCAGCCGATGGCCCAGCACCAGGGCGAAGCCGCAGACCGCGGCGCCGAGGGACGCCAGGCCCAGCACCCGGGTGGACGACGCCTCGCCGAAGGCGAGGCGCCAGGTGGTGCTCGAGAAGAGCGCGGCCGGCGACTCGGCGACGGCGGCGAGGCCTCCCCCGTCCCAGAGCAGGCCCACCACCACGCCGGCGATGAGGACGCCGATGGGCACCAGGGCCACGTGCATGAGCCGGGGGATCCCCTCCTTCGCCCGGCTCGACTGGAAGGTACCGCTGCTCAGCGGCCGGGAGCCAGGGCGGATGAGCATCCCGGTGCTCGCCGCCCTGCGCTCGGCTGTGAGCATGGGCCCGAAGTCCCGCCCGGAGAGCAGGACCAAGAGGACGAAGAAGAGCGTGAACAAGCAGTAGAAGCGGAACGGGAGGGCCTGGAAGAAGAGGCCGTAGCCGTCCACGCCCAACCCCAGGCCGGTGGCGAGATCCCCGAGGAGCCCGACCTCGTAGCCGATCCACGTGGAGATCACCGCGACGCCGGCGATCGGCGCGCTGGTCGAGTCCACGATCCACGCCAGCTTCTCCCGAGAGACGCGCACGCGATCGGTCAGCGGCCGCATCGTGTTCCCCACCAGGATCGTGTTGGCGTAGTCGTCGAAGAAGACCGCGATGCCGAGGAAGTAGGTGACGAGCTGCGCGGAACGGGGGCCCTTCGCGATCCGGGTGATCCGATCGACGACCCCCTGGATCCCGCCCGCCCGGGTGACGAGGTTGACGAGCCCCACCAGGACGGTGGTGAAGACGAAGATCCAGAGCTTGTCCGGATCGGTGAAGGTCGTCGCCCACCCGTAGTCGATCAAGGTCGTGGACGCGATCGAGAGCGGGGCGAGCCCCACGGAGAGGGCGGCGCCCAGCACGATCGCGGCGAGCAGCGAGAAGATGAGGCGGCCGGTGGCGAAGGCGAGCACGATCGCCAGGAGCGGCGGCAGCACCGACCAGGGGGACACCGCGCGGTGCTCGACCACCACCTCCACCGGCGCCACCGAGGCCTCGTCGAAGGCGATCCCCACCTTCACGCCGCCCGAGGCGTCCCTGGCGACGAGCAGCCGCAAGGTGCGGCCGGACGGCTTCGGCTCGAACCGCGACGAGCGTTCGAGGCGGGATCGGGCGAGGGGAAGGGCGTCCCGGGCGACGGCGTCCTCGGGGAAGAGGGCGACGCCGATCCGCCCGACCAGATCGGGCCGCTCCTCGGCGACCTTCGCCTCGAGGCGCGGGATCGCCTCGTCGAGGGCGGCCGCGACGGTGGCGTCGGCCGCCTGCCTGCCGAGCATGGGGAGGAACGCGACGGAGAGGCCGAGGATCGCTGCGGCGATCGCCCAGCGGGCGAGCGTGGCGCGGGGGGGACGTTTCATTTGCGGTCGTGTGTAGCACGCCCACACCCGGCGGCGAAGCGCCGGGCGACCGTCAGGCGGTTCGAACTGCCGGCCCCGGCGGCACGGGAGGCGCCCCCTCGCCCGGCGGGCGCGCGCGGCGTGGCAGGGTCTCTATGCGTCGAACATCGAGGCGCCCCCTCGCCCGGCGGGCGCGCGCAGACCGGCACCCGCTCCTCCCGCGCGGTGCGCAGGCGCCCCCTCGCCCGGCGGGCGCGCGCTGCGTCCGCGCCCGCCGGCGGAGCGCGTCACCTGCCCGGATCCGCCGGCGCGCCTGGGCCGGGGCCGAGGTCCGGCGGCGGCTCCCGCAGGATCACGTCCAGCCGCAAGGGCTTGCCGTCGCGCAGGATCTCCACCGGCACCCGCACGCCCACCCGGCTGCACGCCACCTCCCAGCGGAGCGCCTGGGCGCTGCGGATGGGGCGGCCCTCGAACTGGAGGATCACGTCGCCGTCGCGGAGGCCGGCCTCCGCGGCGGGGCTCTCCGGCGCCACCTTGCTCACCACCACGCCGCCCGGCTGGCGCAGGCCGAGCGAGCGGGCGAGCTCCCAGGGCACGTCCCGGATCGAGAGCCCGATCCACGCCCGGGTCACCTTCCCGCGGGTGGCGAGCTGGGGCACGACCTTCTTCGCCATGTTGATCGGCACCGCGAAGCCGATGCCCTGGCCGGAGGCGTTGACCGCGTTGTTGATCGCGACCACCTCGCCGCGCAGGTTCAGCAGCGGGCCGCCGCTGTTGCCCGGGTTGATCGAGGCGTCCGTCTGGATGAAGTCGAAGTAGCCGTGCCGCCCCTGGGGCGTCACGTCGGTCCGCCCCTTCTGGCTGACGATCCCGAAGGTCACCGACTGGGCCAGGCCGAAGGGGTTGCCGATCGCCACCACCCAGTCGGCGATCTCGACCGCGTCCGAGTCCCCCAGCGGCAGCACCGGCAGCGGGTGGTTGGCCTTCACCTCCAGCAGGGCGAGGTCCGTCTCCGCGTCCGCCCCGACCACCCGGGCGTCCAGCTCGTGGGGGAAGCCGTCGTCGTCGAGGATCACGCGGATGCGCTGCGCGTTCTCGACGACGTGGGCGTTGGTGAGGATCAGGCCGGAGGCGTTGATGATGAAGCCGGCGCCGAGGCCCTCGGTGGGTTCGTCCGGCCCCTGGCCGAAGAAGTCCTGGAGCGGATCGCGCGCCCTCGTCCTGGGGCCGCGCCACTCCTCCACCACGATCGACACCACCGCCGGCGCCGCCTTCTTCACCAGGCGGCTCAGCGAGGGGAGCCCCGCCGCGGCGGCTTCGTCGTCCGCCTTCGCGTCCGCTGCCTTCTGCGGGGGGCTCTGCGGCTGGAGCTCCGACCAGACCTGGCTCGGCTTCTCCGTATGCGAGATGCCCGGCGTCCCCAGGAGGATCGCAGCCGCCACGAGGAGACTCGCCCGTCGGACCTGCCCCATTCGCCACCCCCTCCGGTGGAAGGTGGGCACGAAAGAGGCAGACGTGCCATCGAGGGGGCAGCGCTTGCACGCCAGGCGGCGGGCCTCGTCAGCGCGTGCGCTGCTCGATCAGCCGCTCCAGGGCCGCGCGATCCTCGTCGGAGTGGTCGTCGGCAGGCGGCCGATCGCCGGCGAGGACCGCCCCGCGGGAGGGCGCCCTTCGGGGCGCCGGCGCGGCGACCTTCGGCTCCTCCCGCGGCGCGTGGGCTTCGACGAGGGCGCGCACCCGATCCGCCACGGTCCTGTCGCCGACGGGGACGCTCACCGCCGCCAGGCCCACCGCCGCGGCGATCAGGCAGAGGAACACGAACTTCGCCAGGCTCCACATGGGGTCCAAGATGCCCCGTCCCCGGCCGGCCGTCGAGGAGGCCGACTGTGGATCAACCGGCGGCGAGGCGCTCCAGGCAGAGCTCGACGTCGCGGCGCCGGAAGGGCTTGGCCAGGAGCGCGTCGGGGGTCGCGCCGGCGCCCAGCGCGTCCTGGTTGGCCGAGGAGAGGGCGGTGACCATCACCACCTTGCCGGCGTAGCCGAGGCTCCTTAGCCGGGCGAGGGCGTCGAAGCCGTTCAGGCGGGGCATGAGCACGTCGAGGAAGACCGCGTCCGGCTCGTGCTCCATCACCATGTCCACCGCGTGCTGGCCGTCCAGCGCCTCCACCGTCTCGTGCCCGAAGGATCGCACGGCGAGCGCGAGGAGCCTGCGCACGGCGTCGTCGTCGTCCGCGATCAGGATCTTCCAGCCAGCCATGTTTTCGATTGTAGACCGAATCGGACCTCGTGAGGTCAAGCCCGCGACATCTTCTTCCACAGGAGGAGGAGGCCGAAGGTGGCCGCCGCGGCGCCGACGATCGCGTAGCCGACCAGCCGCACGCGGCGCGTGTTCGCGGCGTGGTTCATGTCGATCGGCGTCGAGGTGGCGAAGGTGAGCCGGTAAGGATCCAGCTCCGGGTGCATGCGTCGCAGGAGCTGGAGGATCTCCGACGAGGTGCCCTGGTCGTCCCTGGCGATGAACGCCCAGGGGCCCATGTGCCGGGGCAGCTTGTCGCCGACCTTGAGCCGCGCCAGCTTGTTGAACTTCGAGGAGTAGTAGTAGCCGTGCTGCCGGACCGGATCGCCCTGGACGTCCGGGTAGTGGCGGCCCATCGCGCGTCCTTTCTCCGAGGGCCCGCGGGGCGGACCTCCCGACCCGGAGAGGATCGGCACGATCGGCGCCGGTCGCTACGGGCCGAGCCCGACCCACTCGGCGCCGTCCTCGAAGCGCTCTCGCTTCCAGATCGCCACCTCCTCCTTCAGCCGCTCGATGGCGTGCCGACAGGCGGCGAACGCCTCGGCCCGGTGGGGGGCGGCGGCGGCGATGGACACGGCGGTCTCGCCCACGCGCAGGAGCCCGACGCGGTGGTGGATCGCCACCCGGGCGCCGGGCCAGCGGGACTCGCACTCGCCCGCGATCGACTCCATCTGGGCGAGCGCCATCGGGCCGAAGGCCTCGTACTCGAGCTCCACCACCCTCCGGCCCCGGGTCCGATCCCGGACGAGGCCGACGAAGGTGGCGATGGCCCCGGCGCCGGGGCCCCGCACGGAGGCGATCGCCGCGTCCAGGGAGAGCGGCTCGTCCGACAACCGGATCGTCTCCTTCACGCGCTGCCCCCGGAGACGGGCGGGATCAGGGCGACCTCCGCCCCGGCGGGCACCGGATCCGAGGGATTCGCCAGGGCGCGGTCCACGGCCAGGCGGCACCTGCCCAGGACCCGTCCCGCCCCGGGGTGCCGCTCGGCCAGGAGCCGCATCAGCGCCGCCACGTCGAGGCCGTCCGGGACCTCCACCGTCTCGTCGCCCACACCGACCGCCTCCCGGGCCGCGGCGAAGTAGAGGACCCGGATCTCCATCTGCCTCCCCGGCGAATCTTGGTCCCCTACGAGTTGCCGGCGGGTCCGCCACCATGGCAGACTCCCCGCAAACCCACGCCCGACCCGGATCGCGGCAGCCTGCAGTACATAGGCACGTAGGAGCGTTCGAATGAAGTCTACCCGTTCTTCAGGGATGGTGCCCGTCCTCGGCGCGCTCGTCGCGATCCTGGTCGCGTTCTCGCCGGGCTGTTCTGGAAAGGATGATCCCGGCTCCGTCGGCGGCACCGGCGGCTCGGGAGCCGCCGGCGGGGCCGGCGGGACCGGCGGCGACGCCCCGAAGCACTGCATCGTCTCCGACGACTGCGACGCCGACGAGCGCTGCGATCAGGAGACCAAGCTCTGCGTCCCACGGTGCACCGCGGACAACCAGTGCCCCCGCCACACCGGCACCTACTGCGACATCCCCTCGGGTGAGTGCGTCCCCGCCGAGCACTGCCAGGACGACGCCACCTGCGGCTCGACCAAGGATTTCGACTACTGCAGCGAGACGGGCACCTGCATCTGCATCCAGGACGACAGCGTCCCCGAGAACATGAAGGGCATCTGCTGGCGGGTGGCCTCGACGTGCCAGCCCTGCTCGGCGGACGTCGAGTGCGGCAACAGCGGGGCCTTCAAGGGGAAGGAGGCGGACTGCCGCGTCTTCCGGGTGGGCGACGAGACCTCGCCGGTCTGCCTGCCGCGCGAGAACAAGGGCCGCTGCCCGCCGGGGATGGTGGCGATGGACAAGACCGAGTTCCCGGAGCTCGACGGTTACTGCATGCCCCAGTCCGGCGATTGCGCCACGAACAAGCCGTGCATGAGCAACGACGATTGCACCGAGCCCAGCGCGCCGGTCTGCGACCTCGTCCGCCAGATCTGCGTCGCCGGCTGCTCGGTGGACTTCCAGGCCAGCGGCGCGACCATCGGCTGCCCGCCGGATCAGGTCTGCCACGCCACCACCGCGGGGATGAAGGCCGAGAACCTGGAGCGCTGCGAGACGGCCGGCCTCTTCGGCATCGGCGAGTGCGGGATGCCCTGCAGCGACGACAGCGAGTGCAAGGGCCGCGACCCGAACTTCGTGTGCAAGTCCGACGGCTCGATGAAGCGGTGCCGGCCCGCGGGCTGCATCGACGACTCGGAGTGCGAGGACCTCAAGGATCCCAACAGCATGTTCTTGCCGTGGTGCGACGTCGCCACCAACACCTGCGTCACCGACAGGTGCCGCGCCGGCTTCGACCCCCGCCTCGGCTGCGGCACCGACAAGACGTACCAGGACTGCGCCAGCCAGATGTACAAGTGCACCGAGGTCGGCACCACGGGCGAAGGGGTCTGCGAGGAGAAGAACTGCATCGACCTCGGCGGCAAGGAGGTCGGCTGCTTCCCCGGCCACTTCTGCGACGGGGAGCAGTACAAGAGCCTCCTCGACGGCTCGAAGGTGGACAAGGTCGTCTCGATCCCCGACGCCACCCCGGGTGAGTGCGTCGCCATGGACGTGAACCTGTGGTGCGGCGCGACCTGCCAGGCGCACACCGACTGCGCCAACGTCGGCCCCAACCCCGAGTACAAGGACAGCCCGTCGATCTGCATGGATCAGGGGATCGGCCCGTCGTGCTTCTGGGGTTGCGAGTACGACCAGGAGTGCCCGTCGAGCTGGAAGTGCAGCTCGCAGGGCCTGGAGCTCTACTGCTCGCCGGATCCCGACCTGCGGCCCAACGCCCACGGCCTCAAGACCTGCACCGAGGACGCCGAGTGCGGCCCCGGCAACCGCTGCGTCGAGCCGATGGTCAACGGGGAGAAGACCACCATGGGCCTCGAGCCGTTCAAGGTCTGCGAGTGCTCGAACACGGGCGTCTGCGGCGGCAACTATAGCTGCAACGCGGGCCTCGGCCCGATGGTGAAGTTCAAGGGCTTCCCGGGCTACGAGGAGGTCGAGCACCGCTACTGCGTCGACTCGAGCCCCTGCGGGCTGAAGGGCGGCTCGTGCGAGTGGTTCGGTGAGGTGGCCCGCGACATGGAGGGCCTCCCGGTCGCGCCGATCCTGCGCTGCGGCGCGACGCCCGACGACTTCGCCGGCTCCACCGAGGCGACCTGCCCGGCGATCGACGCGGTGACCGGCCTGCCCGCCAGGCGGGGCAAGACCGCCTCCGACCGGTACGCGTGCGTGTACTCGCAGGTCTGTCTGCCCGGCTACTTCTGGGTGGACGGCGAGCAGGTCTGCGGCGTGCAGGAGTAGGACGGGCCCGACGCCTCGCATCGCGACCGCCGCCGCGTCCCGCGCCCCGGGGCCGGCGGCGGTCCTCTTTCGCGCGCCCGGGAGTCTCGGGGCGGCGTGAGGGCCGGCCCCGGAGAGCCATCGATCGGCGTCCCCGTGCGGGCGGCGGTGTCGCCCTCCGCGTGCGGTCGACCCCCCGAAGCGGCGGCCTGGGGTGTGCAGCCGCCGCCGACGTGCGCACGGTTCCTCTCGGGAGGAGCTTTCATGAACAGATGGGCGACGTTCGCAGTGGCAGTCGTGGGGATGGCGCTCGCCGGGGGCTGCAGCCACGGGCAGAAGCCCCCGACGATCAAGGAGGAGTGGCTGGCGCGGGTGCCTCCGGCCCAGATGGCGCCGGTGGAGGACGCGCGGGCGGCGCAGCGCGCCGCGATGAACGAAGCCAACCGCGCCGACGCGGCGCTGACCGACGCCAAGAACCAGACCAAGGTCGCGAAGGCGGAGAAGGAGACCGCCGACTCTCGCGTCTCCACCGCCGAGGCCGGGGTCGAGGCCGCCAAGGACACCGGCAACGCCGATCACCTCCAGAAGGCGCAGGCGATGCTCGACCACGCCAAGGCCGGTCAGAAGGCGGCGGAGGCCAAGGTGAACCTGGCGGAGGCGAACGAGAAGGCGGCGGCCACCCGCAAGGACATCGCCGACGCCCGGGTGAGCACCCGCGAGGCCGAGCTGACCATGGCGGAGTACCAGGTGCTCCAGCAGAACGGCGACACCCGCGTCCAGAAGATGCACCCCGCGGAGTTCGAGGCGACCGTGCAGCAGCGGCGGGCGGAGGAGGCCAAGCTCCGCGATCGCCTGGCGAAGGAGGAGCAGCAGGTGGCGGAGGCGCGGCGCAAGTGGAACGAGGCCCGGCAGAACGTCGCCGCCCAGCCGTCGCAGGAGCCCACCGGCTGAGGCGATCCTTCGCAACCCTCCGCCCGAGCGTCGCCGAGCGGTCGGTCCCTCCCGGGGGGGGGGCCGGCCGACTCGATCGTGGTCTACGGCGCTGTGACGCGGCTCGCGACGAAGGCCTCGACCACGGTGTCGGGCTCGCGCCAGGCGTGGGCGGGGAGGCCCGCCTTGCGGCAGGCGTAGGCCAGCGTGGTGGCGGCGCTCCAGCCGCCGGCCGTCGCCACGTCGGGGAGCAGGATGCCGGCGTGGACCCCCTTGCGGACGCGCAGGGCGTCCCTCGCCGGTTCGAGGTCCGACGGGCTCCGCACCGTCCGCGGCGGCCCGCGCAGGATCCAGAGCTCGAGGGAGAGGGCGCCGGCCTCCTCGTCGCCGACGGGGGGGTGGCGGGGATCGTCCATCGCCGCCTCCCGCACGATGGCCGGGAGGAGCTCGGCGATCGGCGCGCCCGGCTCCGTGGTCCCCACCGATCCGCGCACCTCGCCTGCTTCGTCGCGCAGGGCGACGAAGAGGCCCGCCGGCTCCTCGGGCGCCGCCGGGAGATCGCGGAGCGCGGCCCTCGCCCTGGCCAGGAGCGTGTCGATCGCGCCGCTCATGGGAGCTCGATCCCCAGCTCGCGAAGATCCGCGATCGCGGCCTCGGCCCAGCCCCGGTTCGCGCGGGGGTTCGCCGGGCTCGGGTGGAGGATCCGGCGCACCTTCACGTCGAAGCCCTGCAGCGCCTCCCGGGCGCGCCCCTCCGCGAAGCCGCCGACGCCGATCACGACCCTGGGCTTCATCTCGGCGACCACCCGCCGCAGCGCCGCGTCGCAAGCCTCGAAGAGCGGCTTGCGCTCCACCGCCGGCAGCTTGTCCGGCGTGACGTTCCGGCCGGACGCCTCCATGAAGACGAGGGGGCAGTAGTTGTAGACGAAGAAGCGCTCGAAGAACCGCTCGGGGGTGCCGTAGAGGTCCCGCGCCCACCCCCAGATCCGCGAGCCGCTCACCTCCGAGCGGTGGCAGTCGAAGCCGTGGATCGGGCGGTGGGGGTTCTCCCGCTCGGGCCTGCCCACCCGGCCTTCGATCCCCAGCCAGTCGCGGACCATGCGGACCTCGCCGAACGGGACGCCGGTCTGCGCCATGCCGAAGGGGCCGGGGTTCATGCCCAGGAGCAGGAGCTCCCGCTCGCCCTGGCCCCAGCGCTGGAGGTAGCGATCGAAGGGCTCCCGAGCGTATTCCAGCGGGTCGTAGACGTGGGTGACGGGGGGGCCGAAGCGCAAGGGGCCAAGGGCGGCGACGAGCTCGTCGAAGATCTCCGGGGACGGCATGGCCGCAAGGTACGCGATCCCCGCCGCGATTCGAAGCGCGACCGCAGCCCGGGCCTGCGCGAAAGGTGCGCTCGCCCTCAGGCGCTCCGCTTGTTCCCGGGGAGCGCGAAGCGACCGATCAGCGGCATGTGATCCGACAGGCCGTGAAAGGGTCCGTCGCCGAAGGGGTGGGTGCCCTCGAGATCGATCCACTCCACCCGCCGGTCGGAGAAGAGGTGATCGAGGTGCATCCGCATCCGCAGGAAGCCGGCGGTCGGGAACTTGCGCGGATGCCGCAGGTCGATCTGCCCGAGCTCGAGCTGCGGCACCCGGAAGCCCGCCTCGTCCGCGAGGAGGCGGAACACCGGCGATCCCGGCAGCGAGTTGAAGTCGCCGCAGACGATGAAGGGCTCGTCGCCCGCCCGCTCGCGGACGAAGTCCACCAGCCGGGCGGCCTCGCTCACCTGGTTCACCCCCCAGCCCATCTTGTCCTTGATGGACCAGTACTCCCGGGCGAAGGGGCTGGGCAGGCTCAGGTGGGTGTTGAAGAGGTGGAACGTGCCGTTGGCGCCGTTCCCCAGGCGCATGTGCGCGCAGATCCGGCTCTGCTTGGTGTCCTTCCAGGCGGCGGTCCGGTAGTGGGTGATCCCCTGCGGAGCCGCAGCGTTGTGCGCGTCGATGCGCAGCGTGTTCAGGTTCACCAGCACCGCCAGCCCCGTGGTGTAGAGGGAGATCTCCCCCAGCCGGTAGTTGTGGGCGCGGAAGTAGAGCGCCTGGTACGGCATCTCCATCCCGCGCCTGGCGAACGCCTGCTGCAGCTCCGTCATGAAGGACTCGAGCTGCGTCTCTTCGGGGTAGGGCCTGCCCAGGTTGCTGCGGATCGACTTGGTCTCCACCTCCTGGAGGCAGACCACGTCCGGGACCGGCTCGAGCGTCGCCAGCGCGGTGGCGATGCCGCGCTTCCCTGCCCGGGTGCTGGCGAGGCCGCGGACCGCGTGGCCGAAGTAGCGGACGTTGTAGCTGACGATACGGAGGGGTTTCGGCATCGAGTTCATCGAGGATCGGAGAGGCCAGGCGGCCGATCGGCTCAAATGTAACGCAAGGAGGCGACCGCGCCAGATCTTGCGTCGGCCGCGCTGCCGAGGGGTCGCTCCCGCAACGCGCGCGGGGGTCTTTCGTCTTCTACCTGGACTACGGGTGGACGCCGGGCGCTCCCGCAACGCGCGCGGGGGTCTTTCTCTTTCGGCGCCGGGATTCTTCCCGGGGGCGCGCGGGGTTGGGTATGGAAGCGCCATGGGAGCCGACCTCATCCAGGAACTCTTCGAAGCGATCCGCGAGTCGTGCACCTCCACCATCTGGTCCCGGGGCGTGGAGCTCGCCCGAGCGGGCGGGGTCCAAGGCGAGGAGGAGGCGGCCGATCGGATCCAGTGCAGGGTGTCGAGCAAGACCGAGCCGGTGAGCCGCTCCGTGACCCTCGACGTGGAGGGGACCGACTGGGCGTGCGACTGCCCGGGGCGGGACGACGTCTGCGTGCACGTGGCCGCCGCCGCGATCGCGGTGCGCCAGGCCCGCAAGGCGGGCGCGCGCCTCCCCGTCTCCCGCGTGCGCCCCGCCACGGTGGGGTACCGCTTCGCCAGGTCCGACACCGGCCTGCTCCTCTCCCGCGTCCTCGTCCGCGACGGCGCCGAGGAGGCCCTTCGCACCACCTTGAGCGCGCTCTCCTCGGGGCGGGTCCAGGGGCCGCCCCTCGCGGCCACCGCGGCCGACCTGAAGATCGACGTCGCCCTCGGCTCGCGGCGGGAGGGGTGGTTCTCGCGCGAGGTGCTCGCGGGGATCTTCGACGATCTGGACGGGGCCTCCGACGTGACCCTCGACGGCGAGAGGGTCCGCGTCTCCCGGGAGCGGGTGGGCGTCCGCGCGGTGGTGGAGGATCGCGGCCCGGATCTCTGGCTGTCGGTGGTGCAGGATCCCTCCATCGAGGAGGTCTTCGCCAACGGCGTCGCCCGCTGCGCGGACACCTTGCGGATCGTCGCCGACCCTCCCCTCACCGGCCGCGAGCTCGCCGAGCTGCGGGAGGGGCTGCGCTTCGGCCCCGATCGCCTCCACGAGCTGGTCTCCGAGACGCTGCCGTCCCTGCGCCGCCGCGTACCCGTCGACGTGCGCACCGCGCGGCTCCCCGACGCGGTGCGGATGCCGCCGCGGATCCTCGTGGAGACCGAGCAGGAGGGAGAGATCCTCTCCGTGCTCCCGTCGATCGTGTACGGCGATCCGCCCCGCGCGAGGGTCGCCGGCGAGAGGCTGGTCGCCGCCGGGACCGGCGGGGCACTGCCGCTGCGCGATCCCGACGGCGAGCGCCGCCTCGCCCGGCGGCTGGAGCGGGATCTGGGCCTCGTCCCGGGCAGGCGCGCCACCTTCCGCGGCGAGGACGCCGCCGCGTTCGCAGGCCGGCTGCGCCTCTTCGACGCGGAGGTGAAGGGCC
Organism: Vulgatibacter sp.; assembly: GCA_035565615.1. Lineage (GTDB taxonomy): Bacteria > Myxococcota > Myxococcia > Myxococcales > Vulgatibacteraceae > Vulgatibacter. The sequence continues at coordinate 15,636 of DATMSB010000008.1, forward strand.
CCGGCGCCGCCGCCTTCGCGATCGCCCCGCCCCTCGAACCCCTCCTCGAGATCGGCGATGGCACGTTTCACCTGGAGTTTCGGGTGGACGGTGAGCCGGCCCGCCGGGCGGAGCCCGCCGCGGTGCTGCGCGCCTGGCTCCAGGGCGAGAACCTCGTCCCCCTGATCGGCGGCGGGCTGTCCCCGCTGCCGGTGGGGTGGTTGGAGAGGTTCGGCCGCCAGGTCGCCGACCTGCTCGCCGCCCGGGACGAGCGCGGGGAGCTGCCCGCGTGTGCGCTCCCGGATCTGGCGCGGCTCTGCGAGGCGTTCGAGCGCCCGCCTCCGCCCGGGATCGAGCGGCTGCGCCCCCTCCTCGAGGACTTCGACGGGCTGCCCGCGCCGGCGCTCCCTCCCGATCTGCGCGCCTCGCTGCGGGACTACCAGCTCCGCGGCGTGGCCTGGCTCTCGTTCCTGCAGCAGGCGGGCCTGGGCGCCCTCCTCGCCGACGACATGGGCCTGGGGAAGACGCTGCAGGCGGCGTGCACGCTGGGGCCGGTGAGCCTGGTCGTGGCGCCGACCAGCGTCCTCCACAACTGGAAGGCGGAGCTCGCGCGGTTTCGCCCGTCGCTGCGCGTCGCCGTCTACCACGGGGCCCGCCGCGAGCTGGACGAGGGCGCGGACGTGATCCTCACCTCCTACGCGATCCTGCGCCTCGACGCCGACGCCCTCGCAGCGCGGCGGTGGAGGACGGTGGTCCTCGACGAGGCGCAGGCGATCAAGAATCCCGACAGCCAGATCGCCCGGGCGGCGTTCGCGCTCTCCGCGGACTTCCGCGTCTGCCTCAGCGGCACGCCGGTGGAGAACCGACTCGAGGAGCTGTGGAGCCAGCTCCACTTCCTCAACCGCGGCCTCCTCGGCGGCAGGAAGGACTTCGACGAGCGCTATGCCAGGGCCATCGCCGACGGCGAGCCCGGCGCCGCAGCGGCGCTGCGGGCGCGGATCAAGCCCTTCGTGCTGCGCCGCCGCAAGGCGGAGGTCGCCGCCGAGCTGCCGCCTCGCACCGAGACGGTGCTGCGCTGCGCCCTCGACGAGCACGAGCGCAGGGTCTACGACGCGGTCGGCGCCGCGGCGCGGTCGGAGGTGGTGGAGCGGCTCGCGGCGGGAGGCAGCGTCCTCGCCGCCCTCGAAGCGCTCCTGCGCCTGCGGCAGGCGGCTTGCCACGCAGGGCTCGTTCCCGGGCAGCAGGCCGATCGCTCCTCGAAGGTGGACCTGTTGGTGGAGCGGCTCGACGAGGCGGTGGCCGACGGGCACAAGGCCCTCGTCTTCTCGCAGTGGACCTCGCTCCTCGACAAGGTGGAGCCGCACCTGCGGGAGGCGGGGATCGCGTTCACGAGGCTCGACGGCTCGACCGCGGATCGGGAAGGGGTGGTGTCGGCGTTCCAGGCCGAGGACGGCCCGCCGGTGATGCTGCTCTCGCTGAAGGCGGGCGGCACGGGGCTGAACCTCACCGCGGCCGATCACGTCTTCCTGCTGGATCCGTGGTGGAACCCGGCGGTCGAGGATCAGGCGGCGGATCGCGCCCACCGCATCGGCCAGGATCGCCCCGTCTTCGTGCACCGGCTGGTGGCGGCGGACACGGTGGAGGAGCGCATCCTCCTGCTCCAGGAGCGCAAGCGCGCCCTCGCCGACGCCGCGCTGGGCGGCGCCGACGCGGCGACCTCGATCACCCGCGAGGAGCTCCTCGAGCTGCTCGCCTGATCGGGGCGTCCTCGCCGGAGCGCGCCGCGCGGGGTCGGGCGCCGATCAGAGCTTCCTTCGCTCTCCCCTGCGCCGGTAGCGGAGCACGTCCGCGAGGATCTCCGTGTGGTCGAAGACCAGGGCCGGGAGCTCGTCCGGCGCAAAGGCGCGCGCCTCCTCCGCGTCGTCGCCGCCCTCGGGCTCCCCGCTCGCCGTGGCGAGGAAGACGGTGGAGATGGTGTGGCGGCGGGGATCCCGGCTCGGATCCGAGTAGGTGAAGAACTGCTCCACCAGGGTGACGTCGAGGCCGGTCTCCTCCTTCGCCTCGCGGATCGCGGCGGCGTCGAGGCTCTCGCCCTCGTCGACGAACCCGCCCGGGAGGGCCCAGCCGTGGGGCGGGTTCTTGCGGCGCACCAGCACGATGCGTCCGTCCGAAAGCTCGATCACGCAGTCGACGGTCGGCAAGGGGTTCCGGTGTTCCGCCATGGCCGCAACGGTGGCATCCGGGATCGGCGCGGGTCAAGGCTCGCGTGGAACGGGAGCCTCGGCGCCTTAGATTCCACGGAAGGGCGCCGCGGTCTTCGCGAGAGGGGCCCGGACGGGGAGGGGCGTGGGCAGGATCCCGTGGGTCGCGGTGCTGGTGCTCCTGGGCGGCTGCGGCCCGGATCTGTCCACCGGCGCCTATCTCTTCCAGCGGACCCAGGAGCTGCGCTCGAGCTGCGCCGTCGATCCGCCCCTCCCCGTCGAGTGGGTGGGGGAGGTGACGGTCCGGGGGCTCACCGTCACCATCGAGCTGCGGGACCCCGCCTTCCGCGTCGCCGTCGATCAGAAGGCCCTGGTGGGCGTCTTCCAGGAGGACGATCGACGGGAGGATCCCCGCTTCCTCTCGGACAGCACCTTCGACGACGTCGCCACCATCGAGGGCACCTCCTGCTTCGTCTTCACCCACCTGCAGATCGAGGGGACGGTCCCCGCCGACGATCGCATCGTCGGCGTCGCCCGCGTCGTCGACAGCCGGCAGCTCGAGGCGGATCGGGCCTGCCCCTTCGCATGCGTGCAGGAGGTGGCGTTCGAGGCGCGCAAGCGCTGACGCGTCGACCGCTCCCCGAGGCACGGAGCGACTCGGCCCCCCGGGTGCGGGGTGCCGTCCGGCAGCGGGTGGTCGTACCGTCGACTCGACCTCCACCAGGAGAGAGAGCCATGCGCATGCCCGACGTCCCGTCGTCGCTCGACTCGGTGCTCCAGGAGAACCGGGTCTTTCCGCCGCCGCCGGACTTCGCCCGAAGCGCCTGGCTGAACGCCGAGCGGCTCGCGGCGCTGCACGCCGAGGCGGACGCGGACCCCGACGCGTTCTGGCGCCGCCTGGCCCGGGACGAGCTCGCCTGGCGAAAGCCCTTCACCCGCGGGCTGGAAGGCGCGCTCCCCGACGTCACCTTCTTCGCCGACGGCGAGCTCAACGCCACCGAGACCTGCCTGGACCGACACCTCTCGGAAGGGCGCCGCGACAAGCCGGCGATCGTCTGGGAGGGGGAGCCGGGCGATCGCCGCACGCTCACCTACGGGGAGCTCGCGGCGGAGGTGGGCCGCCTCGCCAACGCGCTGCGGGGGATGGGGATCGGGAAGGGGGATCGTGTCTGCATCTACCTGCCGATGATCCCCGAGGCGGTGGTGTCCATGCTCGCCTGCGCGCGGCTCGGCGCCATCCACTCGGTGGTCTTCGCGGGCTTCTCCGCGGAGGCGCTGCGCGATCGCATCGCGGACACCGGCGCGCGGACGGTGATCACCGCCGACGGCTTCCATCGGAAGGGCTCGGTGGTGCGGCTCAAGGAGGCGGTGGACGCGGCGATCGCGCGCGCCCCCGGGGTGCGCGACGTGATCGTCGTCGAGCGCGCCGGCGTCGAGATCCCGTGGAACGAAGGGCTCGACCGCCGCTGGGCCGACCTGGTCGCGGGGATGGACCCCGGGTGCCCCGCCACGCCGGTGGGCGCGGAGCACCCGCTCTTCGTGCTCTACACCTCCGGCTCCACCGGCAAGCCGAAGGGGGTGGTCCACTCCACCGCCGGCTTCCTCCTCGGGGCGTCGGTGACATCACGGTGGGTGTTCGACCTCAAGGGCGACGACGTGTGGTGGTGCACCGCCGACGTGGGCTGGGTGACCGGCCACACCTACGTGGTGTACGGGCCGCTCGCCCGGGGCGCCACCGTCTTCATGTACGAGGGGGCGCCCCTCACGCCGGCGCCGGATCGGTTCTGGGATCTGGTCGAGAGACACGGGGTCACGGTGTTCTACACGGCGCCCACCGCGATCCGCACCTTCCTGCGGCTGGGCAAGGCGTGGCCCGAGAAGCACGACCTCTCCAGCCTGCGCCTCCTGGGCACGGTGGGCGAGCCCATCAACCCCGAGGCCTGGATGTGGTACCGCGACACCATCGGCAAGGGCCGCTGCCCCGTCGTCGACACCTGGTGGCAGACGGAGACGGGCGCCACCCTCATCTCGCCGATCCCCGGCGCGACCCTCGCCAAGCCCGGCTCCGCCACCCTGCCGCTCCCGGGGATCCGCCCGGCCGTCCTCGACTCCCACGGGCAGCGGGTGCCGCCGGGGAAGGGCGGCAACCTGGTGATCGAGCAGCCTTGGCCGTGGATGGCCCGCACCATCCACGGCGATCGCGATCGCTACCTGAAGACCTACTTCTCCCAGTACCCCGGCAAGTACTGCACGGGGGACGGCGCCCGCGTCGACGAGGACGGCTTCTACTGGATCATGGGTCGGGTCGACGACGTGCTCAACGTGGCGGGGCATCGCCTGGGCACCATGGAGGTGGAGAGCGCGCTGGTCTCCCATCCACGGGTGGCGGAGGCGGCGGTGGTAGGGCGGCCCGACGAGGTGAAGGGCTCGGCGATCGTGGCGTTCGTCACGCTGCAGCAGGGCGTCGCCCCCACGCCCGGGCTGCGCGACGAGCTCCTGCGCCACGTGACCAAGGAGATCGGCGCCATCGCGCGGCCGGACGCGATCCGCTTCGCGGAGGCGCTGCCGAAGACGCGCTCGGGGAAGATCATGCGGCGTCTGCTGCGCGACCTCGCCGCGGGGCGGGAGGCGCAAGGGGACGTCACCACCCTGGAGGACCTCGGCGTGCTCGCCGCCCTGCGGGAGGGGGAGGAGGAGTAGGGCGCCTCAGGCCTTCCGCGCGGCAGGGAAGAGCTCCGTCTGGAGGGGCTCGACGCCGAGGGCCTTGCGCACCGGGGCGAAGGACCGCCGGTGGATCGGGCAGGGGCCGAGCCTCTTCAGCGCCGCCAGATGCTCCGCCACCGGATACCCCTTGTGCCGGGCGAGGCCGTAGCCCGGGTAGGCCGCGTCCAGCTCGAGCATGCGGGCGTCGCGGGTGGTCTTCGCCACGATCGATGCCGCGGCGATGGAGAGGCTCTTCGCGTCCCCCTTGACGATCGACTGCTGGGGCACCTCGACCTCGGGGATGCGCCGCGCGTCCACCAGCACCGCCTCGGGAGCGGTGTGGAGCGCCCGCAGGGCGCGCAGCATCGCGAGCAGGCCCGCGCGGTAGATGTTCACCCGATCGATCTCGTCGGCCTCGACCACGCCGACACCGAAGGCCACCGCCCGATCGCGGATCTCCACCGCGAGCCGCTCGCGCCGGGTGGCGTCGAGCTTCTTGGAGTCGTCCACCCCGGGGAGCCGGCAGCCGGGGGGGAGGATCACCGCGGCGGCCACCACCGGCCCGGCGAGAGGGCTCATCCCCGCCTCGTCGACCCCGGCGACGCGGGAGATCCCGGCGGACCACAGCTCCTGCTCGTATCGCAGCATCCTGCGCAGCCGCTGCCCCTCCGCCCGGTTCGCGTGTCGACGCCGCTCGATCGCCTCGAGGATCGCTCGGGCGCCGGCGCGGGGATCCGCGGCGAGCGCGGCCTCCGCCGCGGCGGTCAGCGGCCTCCCCTCGTCGAGGTAGCGGCGCTTGAGGAGGGAGAGGGGGGTGCGGCGGGGCGGCATCGGCGGCACGCTACCCCCGCCGGACGTGGCCGTCCAGACGGGAGCGACTCGCCCGCGAACGACCCGCCGCCGGGCGGGGGCGGTGCCGGGGGAGCATTGGATCCACCGCTGGCGCCGGACCCTCCCCGATGCGGCCCCTGCGGCTGCGATGAACTAGAGTGGCTGCCATGGGCGCCGGTCGAGGCCAGAAGGATGGCGGCTGGATGCGCACGTGCGCGGCGATCGCCGCGTCGGCGCTGGTCCATGGGCTCCTGCTGCTCGCGCTCCGGCTCGCGCCCCCGCCGCAGGCGGAGGCGCCCCCCGACCAGCGACCGATCGAGATCGTGATCCTCGACGCGCCCCGCGCCGTGGGAGCGCCGGCGACCCCCTCCGCCTCCGCCGGGCAGGACGAACCGACCGCGGCGGCCAAGGTGCCGGGCGCCAGGGTGGCCGCGCCGCCGGCTGCCGCGAGCGCGCCCGCCGAGGGGATCGCGCCGGTGCCTGGCGGCCCCGCCGCATCCGAAGGCTCCCTCACCCTCGTCCCGGAGGAGCGCCTCATCGAGCGCCGCCTGGACGAGATGTTCGCCGAGGATCGCGCGGAGAAGACCGCCTGGCACCGGGCCGACTCGTACTGGTTCGAGCTGCGCCGGCGCCTGGAGCGAGACTTCGCGCCGCCCCGGGAGAGCTGATCGAGGCCGGCCCCTCGTCCGGTAGCCTGGGCATGCGCGGCGCCATCGCCGCCTACCGCGGGCAGGCGGCGGCCTACGGCGCCACGGGCTCCCCGTACGGCGACGCGCCGCTCGAGCCGGGCGGGAGGAGGGGCTTCGCCCAGGAGATGGTGGACGAGGCGGCGACGCGGGTCTTCTCCCGGCCGCTGGACGAGGCGATCGGGGACACCTGCCTCCTCGCCCGCACCCTGGTGGCGGTGGTCGAGCTCGAGCAGGACGCCGGCGGATCGCTCGCCGAGGCCCGGCTCGTCTCCTCCAGCGGGATCCCCGCCCATCAGGTGCTCCTCCTCGCCGTCTACGACGACTGGCGGCGGAGAAGGCCTTTTCGCGCCCGTCCCCCATGCGCTACAACCGCCCGACCGAGCCTCCCGGGAGCGAGACCATGCGCGACGTCCTCATCTGCACCGCCCTCCGCACGCCCATCGGCAAGCTGCGCGGCGCCCTCCAGGCGGTCCGCCCCGACGACCTGGCGGCTCACGCGATCCGCGGCGTGCTGGCGCGCTCCGGGATCGATCCGGCCCGGATCGACGAGGTGATCCTCGGCTGCGCCAACCAGGCGGGCGAGGACAACCGCAACGTCGCCCGCATGGCGCTGCTCCTTGCCGGGCTGCCGCAGGAGGTCCCCGGCGTCACCGTGAACCGCCTGTGCGCGTCGGGGCTCGAGGCAACCACCCAGGCCGCCCGGATGATCGCCCTGGGCGATGCCGAGGTGGTGATCGCCGGCGGCGTCGAGTCCATGTCCCGGGCGCCCTGGGCCATGCCCAAGCCCGAGATCGGGCTCCCCACCGGCGGCGTCCAGGCCTTCGACACGTCGCTGGGGTGGCGCTTTCCCAACCCGAGACTCGCCGCGCTCTTCCCCCTGGAGCAGATGGGCGAGACCGCGGAGAACCTGGCCGAGCGCCACGGGATCACGCGGGAGGATCAGGACGCCTTCTCGCTGCGGTCCCATCGGCGAGCGATCGCCGCCTGGGAGTCGGGCGCGTTCCGGGACGAGATCCTGCCGGTGGAGGTCCCGCAGCGGAAGGGGCCCGCCGTCGCGGTCGATCGCGACGAGGGGCCGCGGCCCGACACCTCCCTCGAGAAGCTGGCGAAGCTGGCCCCGGCGTTCCGCGCCGGCGGCACCGTGACCGCCGGCAACTCCTCCACGCTGAACGACGGCGCCGCGGCCCTCCTGCTGGCCTCGCCCGAGGCGGCGAAGGCGCACGGGCTCGAGCCGCTGGCCCGCTTCGTCGGCGGCGCGGCGGCGGGCGTCGATCCCCGCTTCATGGGGATCGGCCCGGTGCCGGCGACGCGCAAGCTCCTCGCCCGCACGGGCGTCGCCCTCGACTCGATCGATCTCGTCGAGCTCAACGAGGCCTTCGCCGCCCAGAGCCTCGCCTGCGTGCGCGAGCTCGGCCTCGATCCGGCGCGGGTGAACGTCAACGGCGGCGCCATCGCCCTCGGCCACCCCTTGGGGTGCTCGGGCGCGCGGATCGTCGCCACCCTCGTCCACGAACTGCGCCGCCGCGGCGGCCGGTACGGCCTCGCCACCATGTGCGTCGGCGTGGGCCAGGGCGCCGCCGCCCTCGTCGAGCGCGCGTGACGGGCCTGCGAGGGCGCCGGTGGCGCTGTGGGGAGCGGTGCGATAAGACCCCCGGGACGTCGCGCGCCACTTTCGCGCGAGAGGAGGAGCAGATGGCACTCGAACTCCAGCACTCGAAGCTCCCGGCGGGCAAGCTCCTCGTCGGCGGAAGGTTCGTCGACGGCCGATCGACGACGGCGATCGACGTCGTGTACCCCGGGACCGGGGAGCGGCTGACCTCGTTCGCGGGCGCGTCGGCGGAGGACGTGGACGCCGCGGTGAAGATCGCCCGGCAGGCGCTCACCCAGGGGCCGTGGACCACCAGGATCTCGCCGGCCGGGCGATCGCGGATCCTGTGGCGGCTCTCCGAGCTGATCTCCATGCGCGCGCGCGAGCTCGCGGAGCTGGAGACCGTCGACACCGGCAAGCCCATCGGGGAGACCACGGCGATCGAGATCCCCCTCGCCGCGGAGATCTACCAGTACTTCGCCGGTTGGGTGACGAAGGTCCACGGCGAGACGGTTCCGGCGCGTCCGGGCCTGATGAACTTCACCTTGCGCGAGCCCGTGGGGGTGGTCGGCGTGATCACGCCGTGGAACTTCCCTCTGCTGATGTCCACGTGGAAGATCGCGGCGGCGCTCGCCTGCGGCAACGTGGTAATCCACAAGCCGTCGGAGGTCACGCCCCTCACCGCGCTGCGCCTGGCCGAGCTCGCCCTCGAGGCCGGCCTTCCCGAGGGGGTGCTCCAGGTGCTGCCCGGCACCGGCGCCGAGGCGGGCGAGGCGATGGTGAGGCACCCGGGGATCGACAAGATCTCCTTCACCGGATCCACCGCCGTCGGCCAGCGGATCATGCGGGAGGCCGCCGGCACCATGAAGCGCCTCACCCTGGAGCTCGGCGGCAAAAGCCCCAACGTCGTCTTCGCCGACGCCGACATGGACGCGGCGGTGCGCGGCGCGGTGAACGCGGTCTTCTACAACAAGGGTGAGGTCTGCTCGGCGGGGTCGCGGCTGTTGGTGGAGCGCAGCATCAAGGACGAGTTCCTCGACAAGGTGCAGGCCCGCGCCGAGCGGCTGGTGGCGTCGCAGGGCGATCCGCTCTCCCCCGCGACCCGCCTCGGGCCCCAGGTGTCCCAGGCGCAGATGGACAAGGTCCTGGGCTACATCGAGAAGGGCCGGGCCGAAGGGGCCCGCCTCGTCTTCGGCGGCGGCCGCAACGTGGACGCCGGTGCCGGCTTCTTCGTGACGCCCACGATCTTCGACGACGTCACCGCCGACATGACCATCGCTCGCGAGGAGATCTTCGGGCCGGTGGTGGCGACCCTGGCCTTCGACTCGGTGGAGGAGGCGGCGGCGCTCGGCAACGCCAGCGACTACGGCCTCGCCGCCGGGGTGTGGACCCGGGACGTGAAGAAGGCGCTGCGCACGGCGAAGGCGCTGCGGGCCGGCACCGTCTGGGTGAACACCTACAACCTCTTCGACGCGGCGATGCCCTTCGGGGGCTTCAAGTCCTCCGGCTTCGGGCGCGAGCTGGGCATGCACGCCATCGACAATTACACCGAGCTCAAGTCGGTGTGGGTCGATCTGTCCTGACGGCCCCCGCATCTGGCGAGCATCCGTCCACCGCACACCGGGGGCGCAGCTCGCGCGTCGCCCCGAGAGGATCCCCATGAGCACCCGCGACTGGACCCAGCCCTCCGACGAGGCCCTCGTCGAGTACCGCGCCGACGGCGGCGTGGCCGTGATCACCCTGCGCGATCCGCCCGCGAACGCCTACTCGTACCCCATGTTCCGCCAGCTCGACGACGCGATCCTCCGGGCGCGCTTCGATCGGGACGTCCACGTGATCGTGATCACCGGGGCGGGGGAGCGGATGTTCTGCGCCGGCGCCAACATCGAGATGCTCAAGGCGGTCGATCCGTACTTCAAGTACAACTTCTGCCTGCATGCCAACGAGACGCTGGGCCGCCTCGAGCAGACGCCCAAGCTCGTGATCGCGGCCCTGAACGGGCACTGCGTCGGCGGCGGCCTCGAGATCGCCATGGCGGCGGACCTGCGCCTGGCCCGCGCCGGCGGCGGCAAGCTCGGGCTCCCGGAGGTCGCGCTCGGGGTGCTCCCCGGCACCGGCGGCACCCAGCGCCTCGCGCGCCTGGTGGGCAAGGCCAAGGCGATCGAGTGGATGGTCGAGGGGCGCAGCCTCACCTTCGAGGAGGGTCGGGCGGAGGGCCTCGTGAACGGCATCCTCGAGGCGCAGGACGCGGCGTCGTTCCTCGAGCGGGTGGTGGAGTACGCCAGGCGCTTCGTCCCGCCTGCCCGCGCCTCCAGGGCGGTGGGCGCGATCAAGCGGGCCGTACAGTCGGGCCTGGAGATGAGCTTCGAGAGCGGCCTCACCCTCGAGCGCGAGCTGCAGCAGCAGCTCTTCCAGAGCGAGGACGCGAAGGAGGGCTTCCAGGCGTTCCTGGAGAAGCGCAGCCCGTCGTTCAAGGGTCGGTGAACCGGTTGCGCCGGCGGTGCGGCGGACCTACAAGACGCCCATGGTGAACCACGACCCGGCCAAGCCGGCCCGCGCCTCCATCACCGAGATGACGGAGATCGTCCTCCCGTCCGACGGCAACGCCCTGGGGACCGCGTTCGGCGGCCGGGTCATGCAGTGGATCGACGTCTGCGCCGCGGTGGCCGCCATGCGCCACTGCCGCAAGGTGGTGGTCACAGCGTCGATGGACGAGCTGCACTTCCACGCGCCCATCCGGGTGGGCGACGTCGCCCACCTGAGGAGCCGGGTGAACGCGGCCTTCCGCCACTCCCTCGAGGTCGGCGTGGAGGTCTACAGCGAGAACCCCGTCACCGGCGAGCGGGGCCACACGTGCTCGGCGCTGCTCACCTTCGCCGCGCTCGACGCGGACGGCAAGCCCACCACCGTGCCGCCGCTGGCCCTCGAGACCCAGCAGGAGCGGGATCTCCAGGTCGCCGCCGCCGCGCGCCGCGAGCAGCGCCTCGCCAACCGCCGGCGCTCCGCGCCCAACGACTGACGTACAAAGCGCCCCTCTCGCCCCGGCCGTCGCCGATCCGCTCGGACGGGTGGCGGCGCCCGCGCGCGCCCAGGTCGCCCCGACGTGGAGGGCGGCGGCCTCTCTCGGGTCGATCGCTTGGACGAGGCCTCGGGGCATGGGATGATCTGCGGCATGAACGCATCGCCCGGGCGCCAGGAGACGAGCCGCGACGCCGATCGGTGGATCGGGCGGGTGATCGCCTCCCGCTACCGGCTGGTGGAGCGCCTCGGCGCCGGCACCGGCGGCCGCGTGTTCCGGGCGGTGTCGCTGGAGAGCGGGGCGGACGTCGCGCTGAAGGTGGTGGAGGCCCAAGCCGATCCCGACGACGGGGAGGAGGCGTTCCTGGGGAGGGGCGCCACGGCCATGAGGCTCGATCACCCGGGGATCGCGCGGATGCTCGACTTCGGCTTCGACGAGGACGGTGTCCGGTACGTCGTCATGGAGCGGGTGGAGGGCCAGGCGCTCGACGCGGTGCTGCGCGCGAAGAAGCGGTTCGACGCGCCGTCGACCGTGGAGATCGCGCTGCAGCTCGCCGCCGCCCTCCGCCACGTCCACGCGGCGGGGCTCGTGCACCGGGATCTCAAGCCTTCGAACGTGCTCCTGTCCCGGGCCCCGGACGGCGCCGCGCGGGTCACGCTCCTGGACTTCGGCATCGCCACCTCGCCGGGGGCGGGCGGCGCCGCGGGGATGCAGGGCTCGCCCGCCTACGCGGCCCCCGGCCAGGCGAGCGGGGAGGCGGCCGATCCGCGGGACGACGTCTACGGCCTCGGCGTGATCGTCTACGAGCTCGCCACCGGGAGGCTCCCCTTCGACGGGGGTTCTTCGATCGACGTGGTGCTGCGTCACCTCCGCGAGGCTCCGAAGCCGCCCCGGATGGTGGTGGGCACCATCCCGCCGCGGCTGGAGGCCGCCATCCTCCGGGCGCTGGAGAAGGAGCGGGGCGCGCGCTTCCAGTCGATGGACGAATGGATCGCCGCCCTCGAGTCGATCCGCGACGAGCTCGCGAGGGACGAGCCGCCCGATCGGAGCGTGGCCGAGTGGATGAACGACGCCTGGTCGCGGTTCGCGCGGCTGGTCGGGTTCTGAAGCGCCCCGCGGGATCCGAGCCGCGCCTGCCTCGCCTTCAGGGCTCCACGATCAGGATCCGGGCGTCGGAGCTCGCCACCACGAAGCGCCCACCCGCGTGGACGACGGCGATCGCCAGGTGGAGGCGATCGTCGCGGCGCGCCGGAGTGAAGGACACCCCGCCGTTCGCGGTCAGCCACGCGGTGCCCTCGTCCCTGGCCACCACGAGGCCCACCTGCGCGTCCAGGAAGTCCACCAGCGCCTCTCCGTTGGCGTGGAACGCCGGCACCCAGGTCTCGCCGCCGTCGTGGGAGACGACCACCCGCGACGCCGGTCTCGCCGGCCTGCCCGGCCCCTCCAGCCGCTCGGCCCACCGCTCCACGGCCACCTCGATGCCGTCGTAGCGCGCGCCGAACCGGCGGGCGTCGGGGATCCGCCGAAAGCCCGTGGTGTCGTACCTCCAGGCGCGGGCGTCGGCGGAGGCGAAGGTGACCCCCTCTCCCCGCGCCCCGGCGAGGAGGCGATCGCCGGTGAAGCCCCCGGTCGCCGCGGCACGCTCGATCGAGTCGGCGTCGACCGCGTAGACCGCAGTCTCGACGACGCGGGGGAGCCGCATCGGATCCTCGGGGCGATCGAAGCGGTGGACCAGGATCCAGATCCTCCCCTCCCGCTCCTGGGCGTCGACCACGTGCGGGGGCTCGTCGCCGGCGGAGGGGAGGGTGCGCCGGCGCAGGGGGCGACCGTCGCGATCGAGGGTGTGGATCGCGCCGTCGTCGGTCGCCGCCACGAGGTGCCCGTCGGCCGATCGGAGGAGGGCGAGGATCCGCCCGCCCAGCTCGCCCGCCGATCGCCAGGTCCGGCCCGCGTCGTCGGAGCAGGCGATCGCGCCCCCGTCGATCGCGCAGACCTCCTCGTCGGCGATCGCCACGAGGCGATCGATCCCATTCAATGGAACGACAGGCTCCTCGGGCGGCGGGGCGGCGTCGGCGCGGATCTCCTCGCCGCGGGGATCGGGGGGCCGTTGGGGCGCCGGGGCGTCCCGCCTCTCGCCGAGCCAGAACGCCAACAGCGCCCCGGCGAGCGCCGCCACCGCGCAGAGCACGAAGAGTCGCCATGACTGGCCCGCTCCTCGCCTCGTTGCCATGCGCCCTTCCTTCCGGCAGAGATCCCGCGGCACGAGGGGCGAACGCCCATCGGGCGCGACCCCTTCCGAATCTGGCCACCCCTGGAAACCGGGCCCGGCCTCCGGGGCGCCCCGCGACGACTCGCGGCCTCGCAGGACCCGAGCGCCGGGTGGCCCTCGCGACCGTCGCCGGCCTCCGCCGATCGCGCGGAGGGCCAGGAGTCTACGGCACCAGCACCACCTTCCCGAACTGCGCGCGCTCCACCAGGAGCTCGTGCGCCCGCCGGGCCTCCGACAGGGGCAGCGTCCGATCGATCACCGGCTTCAGCTTCCCCTCGCCGAGGAGCTGCACCACCCGGATCAGGTCGCCCTTGCTGCCCATGGTGGAGCCGAGCAGCGAGAGCTTCCGGAAGAAGAGGTGCCGCAGGTCCACGCCCACGTCGTAGCCGGTGGTGGCGCCGCAGGTGACCAGCCTGCCGCCGTCGTCGAGGACACGCACGCTCCCCGCCCACGTCGACTCGCCCACGTGGTCGAAGACGACGTCCACGCCCTTGCGGCCCACGAACTTCCGGGTCTCCGCCACGAAGTCCTGCCGGGCGTAGTCGATCCCGAAGTCCGCGCCCAGGGCCATGGCCTTGTCGAGCTTGTCGGCGCTGCCGGCGGTGGCGATCACCGTGGCCCCCAGGAGCTTGGCGATCTGGATCCCCGCGCTCCCCACCCCCGAGCCCGCCGCGTGGACGAGGACGGCCTCGCCGGGCTGCACCGCGGCTCGCCGCACCAGCATCTCCCAGGCGGTGAGGAAGACCAGCGGCGCGCCGGCGGCCTGCTCCCAGGTGAGGTTCCGGGGCTTGGGGATGACGTTGTGGTGGGGGACGCTGACGAGCTCGGCGTAGCCGCCGTGCATGTTCTCGCCCAGGATCCCGTACGACGGGCAGTAGTTGTCGCGGCCCGAGAGGCAGGCGCGGCACCGCATGCAGGAGACGCCGGGCTGCACGATCACCTCGTCGCCCGGCGACACGCCCGTGACGTCGGCGCCCACGCGCTCCACCACCCCGGCGATCTCCGAGCCCAGGATGTGCGGCATCTCCACCTTGAGCGTGGGCAGGCCCGCCCGCACCCAGAGATCGAGGTGGTTCACGGCCACGGCCTTCACCCGCACCCGCAGGTCGCCTGCGCGGACGTGCGGATCGGGCAGCTCGGCCTCTTCGAGGACTTCGGGGCCGCCATGGCGGCGGATGACGACGGCGCGCATCGAGGCTCTCCTCCTCCGCGGTTTCCCGAAAGAAGCATTTTCCCGAGCGGGCGGGCAAGCGCGCAAAGGCCCGCGATGGGCCCGACCCCGAAGGGAGGCCGCCTCGCGCCGCGGGCCCCGGGGCGCATCGGCGCGAGGACGGCACCGCGCCTCCTTGCCGGCGCGCGGCCGGGCCGCGCCGGTGCTCACCTCCACGCGCCGCGATAGAATGGCCGCGTGCATCGCCTCGTCGTCCTGCTGCTCCTCGCCTCCGCCTGCGGACCCTGCGGCGGCGTCTCGTCCCCCGACGCGGCCGGGGTGTCCGCTCTCCCCCGCTGCCTCCCGCCGGCCGCCTCGCCGCTGGCGGCGCGCTCCCTCGACGCGCTCGAGGCGCGGGCGCTGGAGGCGGAGGACGACGGCGACGGCGCCCTGATGCTCGCCTGCGCCGAGGAGGCCCTGCGGCTGGACGAGCGGCACGGCCACGCCGCGCACCTGCGCGCCGCGGCGCTCGTGCTTTTGGAGCGATGGGCCGAGGCGCAGGAGGCCTACGCCGTGGCGCTGGCCCTCGAGCCCGACGATCCCTTCGTCCTCGCCGGCGCCGCCGAGCTCTACGTGAGCCTGCTGCCCTGGGCACGCAGCCGATCGATCGCGGGCGTGGCGCTGGCCGAGCGCGGGCTCGCCGCGGCGGCGGGCCAGGAGGGCGCGGGCACGCCGCTGCTCTTCCGCCTGCACCTCCTCGCCGCCTGGGGCCTCGGGGATCTCGGCGACTTCCGCGGGGCGCTCGCGCACGCCCGGGCCGCGGTGGCGCTGCGCCCCGACGATCGCGACGCCCAGGTGGAGCTGGGGCGCGCCCACTTCGAGCTGACGCGCTTCCAGGAGGCGGCCG
Source organism: Vulgatibacter sp. (assembly GCA_035565615.1). Lineage (GTDB taxonomy): Bacteria > Myxococcota > Myxococcia > Myxococcales > Vulgatibacteraceae > Vulgatibacter. The sequence continues at coordinate 30,972 of DATMSB010000008.1, forward strand.
TCGTCCTCCAGTCCTGGACCGCGCAGGCGCCCGACGACGCCGAGGCCTTCCACCTCCTCGGCCTCTCCCTGGAGCGGATCCCCGGCGCCGAGGCCCTCGCCGACGAGGCGCTCGCCATCGCCACCCGCCTCGATCCCGAGGGCTTCCCGCCGCCCGTCCCCGTGGACGAGCGCTGGGTGGAGGAGGCGATCGCCGCGCTGCCCCAGCCCGAGAGGCGGCTCCTCGAGCGGGCGCGGGTGCCGGTGCGCCTCGAGGCCCTTCCGGCGCTGGAGGATCTCCGGGCGGAGGATCCGCCGCTGTCGCCCACGGCGGTGGGGATGTTCCGCGGTCCGCCCCTCGGCTTCGACGCGCCGGGGCCGCGGGAGATCCTGCTCTTCACTCGCAACCTCTCCCGATCGTCGCGCGACGCGGCCGGCGTGCGGGAGCAGGTGCGGATCACCCTCCTGCACGAGCTCGGTCACCTGGCGGGAGAGAGCGACGCGGATCTGCGGGCGCGCGGGCTCGAGTGAGGGGGCGCTGCGGGCGTCGCGCGCGGTCGCCTCGCCGCACAGAGGGAGGGGCGCGGCTCGAAAACCCGGCGTCCTTCCGCGCATCCCGCGGTATCCTCCGCGGATACCGCAACCGGAGCAGCATTTCGTGAACACCTACGAAACGATTCGTGTGGAGCAGGACGGCGGGATCGCCGTCGTCACCATGGACCGCCCCCGCGTTCGCAACGCGATCGACCTGGCCATGGTGCGGGAGATGACCGCCGCCCTGGAGGATCTCTCCCACCGCGACGGGGTGCGGGTGATGATCCTGCGAGGGGAGGGCGGCAAGGCCTTCGCCGGCGGCGCCGACATCGCGCAGCTCCGTGAGCGGCGCGCCCTCGACGCCTTCACCCAGGTGAACGCCCGGCTCTTCCAGCTCATCGAGGACTTCCCCCACCCGACCATCGCGGCCATCGAGGGCTGGGCCCTCGGCGGCGGCTGCGAGATCGCCCTCGCCTGCGACCTGCGGGTGGCAGGCGAGACGGCGAGGCTCGGCTTCCCCGAGGTCGGCCTCGGGATCTTCCCGGCCGCGGGCGGCACCCACCGCCTGCCCAGGCTGGTGGGCGTGGGCAAGGCCAAGGAGCTGGTCTTCACCGGGCGGATCCTGGACGCCGCGACGGCCCTCGACATCGGGCTGGTGGAGCACGTGGTCCCCGAGGGTGGCGCGCTGGAGAAGGCCCGAGAGATCGCCGCGGAGATCGCGCGCAACGGCGACCTCGCCGTGCGGGTGGCGAAGATGGCGCTCAACGCGATCGCCCGCGGCAGCCATCCCGAGCCCATCGAGAAGCTGGGGCAGGCGCTCCTCTTCGAATCCCCCGACAAGTTCGAGCGCATGACGGCCTTTCTCGAGAAGCGCAAGGCCAAGGAGAGCTGACGTTGGAAGCGAGCGACATCCGAACCATCGCGGTGCTGGGCGCCGGCACCATGGGCGCGGGCATCGCCCACGTGGCGGCCGCGGCCGGCTACGAGGTGCTCCTCTTCGACGCGGGCGAGGGCCGCGCCGAGAAGGGGCTGCAGACGATCCGCGCCAACCTCGCCAAGGGCGTCGAGCGCGGCAAGGTCGACGCCGCGGACGCGGAGGCCGCCGTCGCGCGGATCCGCTGCGTGGGCGCGCTGGCCGACTGCGGCGGGGCCCAGCTCGTCATCGAGGCGGTGCCCGAGGACCTCGCGCTGAAGGTGAGGGTCCTCGGCGATCTGGCGAAGGTCGCGCCCGAGGCGATCCTCGCCTCCAACACGTCGGGCCTCTGCCTCACCGAGATCGCCGCGGCGCTCCCCGCGCCCGACCGCGTGGTGGGCATGCACTTCTTCAACCCCGTGCACCTGATGCGGCTGCTCGAGGTGGTGCGCGCCCACCAGACCTCCGACGCCACCCTGGACGCGGTGCGGGCGGTCGGGGAACGGATGGGCAAGGAGGTGATCGTCGTCCGCGACATGCCCGGCTTCGCCTCTTCGCGGCTGGGAATCGCGCTGGGCATGGAGGCGATCCGCATGCTCGAGGAGGGCGTGGCCACCGCCCCCGAGATCGACAAGGCGATGAAGCTCGGCTACGGCCACCCGATGGGCCCGCTCGAGCTCACCGACCTGGTGGGCCTCGACGTGCGCATGGCCATCGGCGAGTACCTCTTCCGCGAGCTGGGCGGCGCCCAGTTCCGTCCACCCCAGCTCCTCAAGCGGTTGGTGCGCGCCGGCAAGCTGGGCAGGAAGACGGGCGAGGGCTTCTACAAGTACTGACCCCGGGCGGCCTCCTCTCGCGAGGCGCAGCGCCCCGGCGCTCCTTCCCCGGGCGGACGGCGCGCCCCGCGCCGCCTGCGCCGCCGCGGGCAGCGGCCTACCCTACACGGAGCGAGGAGGGGGGATCGTGCGGGTGGGGCGGCCCGAGCGGGGGACGAGGAGGCGCGCGACCGCAGCGGCAGGGATGGGGCGCACCGCGCGCCCGCCACGCAGCCGCGCGGCGCCCGCCCTCCCGCTCGAGACGATCTGGACCCAGGCGCTCTTGCGACGCCTGCGGAGCAGAGGTGCACCCAGGGTGGCGGTGCGCGTCACAGACAACGTCCACACCATGCTGTCGTTCAAGCGGCGGGCGGGCTACCTGGAGGTGCGGCTGCACCACATGTTCCTGGCGGCCCCCGACCCGGTGATCGCCGCCCTGGCGCGCTACATCCGCGGCGTCGATCCCACCGCGTCGCGGGTGCTCGATCGCTTCATCCGGCATCACCGCTGGCTCATCCGCCGGGTCCCGGCGCACGTGCGGCGCAAGCGGATCCCGATCCGGACGAAGGGTGCCCACCACGATCTCGCGGAGATCTTCGCCGAGCTCGAGCGCACCCTGGTCGGCGCCATCGACTGCGAGATCACCTGGGGCTCGGCGCCGGCGGTGCGGCTGCCCCGCTCGTCGATCAAGCTGGGGTCCTACTCGGCGGATTCGCGCCTCATCCGGATCCACCCGGCGCTGGACCAGGCGTTCGTCCCCCGCTACTTCGTGAAGTGGATCGTGTTCCACGAGATGCTGCACCACGTCCACGGCATCTCGCGCCGCGGCGGGAAGCGCTGCGTGCACACCGAGCGCTTCTGCGAGGACGAGCGGCGCTTCCCGGCGTTCGAGCGGGCCCGCGCCTGGGAGCGCGCCCACCTCGATCGCCTCCTCGCGTGGCGGCCCGGCGCCCCGGCGACCCGCGCGCCCCTGCGCACCCAGGCGGCCTGTCAGCGGGGCCTCGAGCGCATCCGCGGCTCCGCCCGTCGAGGCACACCTCAGGGCTCCTCGGCGCCGGGGAGGACGAGCAGGCTCGAGGCGCCCTCGCCGCGGGGCTCGGTGCGGTCCGAGCCGCGGGGCCGGAAGATGCGCGCGAAGAGCTCGCGGCAGAAGGGGATCTCGGTCGCCGGCGCGCCGCCGGCGAGCATGCGCGCGGTGGCCGCGGCCTTGCGGGCCTGCTCGGGGCGGTCGGTGGCCTCGAAGAGCCTGCCGGTGTCCAGGAGCCAGCCGGCGTAGAGCGCCCGCCGGCGCTCGTCGAACCAGGACTCCACCTCGGCGTCGATGGCCGCCGCCGCCGCCTCGCTCCGCTGCGCCTCGCCCGCGGCGCCGCCCAGAAAGAGGGCGCTCATCCCCACCTCGTCCAGGCGCAGGGCGAGCTTGCGGAGGGTGTGATCGTCGGGGCGCCACCGGCGTAGCTCCGGCTCCTCCAGGATCTCGGTTGAGGCCGCGACGAGGGTGCGCACCTCGGCCGGATCGCTCGGCGGCGGCGCGTTCGGCGCGAGGGGAGGCGGGGCCTCCGGCGGCACCGGGCCGAGCACCTGCGCCGCCCACGCGGGAAAGGTGCCGGGGCATTCGCCGCCGTCGCGGGCGGCAACCCGGGCGCGATCGATCGCCCGCGCCGCCTCCTCGCGGGAGACCTCGCGGATGGTCACCTCGCCGCGGCGAGGGAACTCGTCCGCGAGCTCCCGAAAGCGCTTGCGCGAGAGTTCGGCGACCAGGAAGTCGAGGATCCCCCGCTCGTCGGAGACGATCACCTGCGCCAGCTCCACGCCGCGGCCCGGCAGGAGTCGGGTCCAGAAGACGGCGCGCTCTCCGTGGCCGTCCAGGCTGGAGAGGAATGCGGGCGGCTCCGCCGCGGGCGCGGGCTCCGGCGCGGGCCGGGGCGGCGCCGCGGCCTTGGAGGGCAGCTCCAGCTCCACGCCCTGCAGCTTGAGGGCGTGGGCCAGGCGCTTCGCCTCCCGCTGCAGATGCTTGTCACCTTCCGTACCCGCCGCCTTCACGATCGCCAGGCGCCCGGCCTGCACGGCGGCGCGCAGCAGGGCCCTGCCGAGCACCGGGGGCATCGCCAGGACGGCGTCGATCTCCGCGGTGTCGATCTCGTGGGCCAGGGCCCGCGCCTCGTCGATGGCCTCGGGCGAGGCTCCGAGCTTCGGGGCGAGCGTGGCGGGCGTGGCGTCGGGCTGGAGAAGCAGCTCGAGCGCCCGGCGGGCGTCCGGTTCGGTGCGCTTGCTCATCGTTCGTCCGCTCCAGGGAGAGACGAATCGTACCGCAGGCTTCGCGGCCGTGGGACGGGGAATCGCCTCCCTCACCGGCAATCACGCCGCGGGTCGGCGGGCGGCGCCCTAGAACCGGAAGTCCTCCCCCTGGGCCTTGAGCGCGGTGATGGTGGCCAGGTTGACGATGTCGTTCACGCTGGCGCCGAGCTGCACGACGTTCACCGCCTTCTCCAGGCCGAGAAGGATGGGGCCGATCACCTCGGCGCCCGCCATCCGCGCGAGCAGCTTGTACGCCACGTTGGAGGCGTCGAGGTTGGGGAAGACGAGGACGTTCGCCTCTCCCTCCAGGGTGGAGAAGGGGAAGATCTCCTCCCGCAGCTCGGGGACGAGCGCCGCGTCCACCTGCATCTCGCCGTCGACGATCAGATCGGGCCGTGCCTCCTTGAGGAGGCGCGTGGCCTCCGCCACCTTCATGGGGCTGGGCGTGCGCGACGAGCCGAAGTTCGCGTAGGAGAGCATCGCCACTCGGGGCTCGAGGTCGAAGTAGCGCGCCAGCTCCGCGGTGCGCTCGGCGATGTCGGCGAGCTGCTCCGCGGTGGGATCCGGGTTCACCGTGCAGTCGGCGAAGAGCTTCACCTCGTTCTTGGTGGCGACCACGTACACGCCGGCGGCGGTCTTGCCTTTCGCCGTGCGGATGATCTGCAGCGGCGCCCGCATCGCCTCCGGGTAGCTCATGGAGTGCCCCAGGACCATGCCGTCGGCCTTGCCGTCGCGCAGCATCATGGAGCCGAAGGTCGAGCGCGTGCGGACCAGCTTGCGCGCCTCGCGCTTGGCGATCCCCTTGCGCTGCCGCAGGCGCCAGAACTCCTCCACGTAGCGATCGTAGTCCGGCGAGCGCTCGGGCTCGATGGCCTCGACCCCCTCCAGCTCCTCGAGCTTCTGCTCCGCGATCATCCGCCGGATCTCGTCGACGGGGCCGAGGAGGATCGGCCTGCAGATCCCCTCCGCGGCGAGGATGCTCGCGGCCTGCAGCACCTTCGTGGTGTTGCCCTCGGGAAAGACGATCCGCACCGGCTGCTTCTTCGCCTTCTCGACCACCGCCCGCATCACGCCGTAGGCCCGCGACTGCGAGCGGCGCAGGCGCTCCCGGTACTCGTCGAGGTCGAGCTCCACCCGGGCGACGCCGTCCGCCATCGCCGCGGCGGCGACGGCCGGCGCCACCCAGAGGAGCACCCGGGTGTCGAAGGGGGTGGGGATGATGTAGGTCGGCCCGAAGGCGAGGCTCGCGCCGCCGTACGCCCGCAGCACGTTCTCCGGCACCTCCTGCCTGGCGAGCTGCGCCAGCGCCCGCGCCGCCGCCATCTTCATGCCTTCGGTGATCGCCTTCGCCCGCACGTCGAGGGCGCCGCGGAAGATGAAGGGGAAGCCGAGGACGTTGTTCACCTGGTTCGGATAGTCGCTGCGGCCCGTGGCCATGATGATGTCGCCGCGGGCCTCCATGGCCTCCGGGTAGGAGATCTCGGGGTCGGGGTTGGCGAGCGCGAAGACGATGGGGTTCTTCGCCATCGACCGGATCATGTCCTGGTCGACCAGCCCCTTCGCCGACAGGCCGAGGAAGACGTCGGCGCCCTCCATCGCCTCGGCCAGGGTGCGGCGGTCGGTGGGCACGGCGAACTGCGCCTTGAAGGGGTTCATGCCCTCCTGGCGGCCCTCGTGGATGACGCCCTTGGTGTCGACCATCATGAGGTTCTGCCGCTTCACGCCGAGGGAGACGTAGAACCGCGAGCAGGCGATCGCCGACGCGCCGGCCCCGCTGACCACCACGCGGATCTCGTCGATGCGCTTGCCGGCGAGGTCGACGGCGTTGAGCAGGGCCGCTCCGGAGATGATCGCGGTGCCGTGCTGGTCGTCGTGGAAGACGGGGATGTTCATCGTCGCCTTGAGCCGCTCCTCCAGCTCGAAGCACTCCGGCGCCTTGATGTCCTCGAGGTTGATTCCGCCGAACGTCGGCTCCAGCGCCTGGATCACCTTCACCATCGCGTCGACGTCCGTCTCCGCGATCTCGATGTCGAAGACGTCGATGTCGGCGAACTTCTTGAACAGGACGCCCTTGCCCTCCATCACCGGCTTGCCGGCGTGGGGGCCGATGTTGCCGAGACCCAGCACCGCGGTGCCGTTGGAGATCACGCCCACCAGGTTGCCGCGGGCCGTGTACTTGTACGAGAGGTCGGGATCCTGGGCGATCTCCAGGCAGGGCTCCGCCACGCCGGGTGAATAGGCGAGCGACAGGTCGCGCGCCGTGGTCACGGGCTTGGTGGGGATCACCTCCACCTTCCCGGGCCGCCCGGAGGAGTGGTAGTCGAGGGCATCCTGCTTCCTGATCTTGCTGCCTGTACCGAGATTCGTCGCCATGCGTATGCAACCAGTCTTCCGAGGCCCGCGCTCCCCGGCGAGGAGAGGCGCGCCTCCGTTCGGATCCGGCGGTACACTACACGTTCGCCGACCTGCGCGGGGACTCGCATCGGCGCGATGCCCGGCGCGGCCGCCTCACGAGGCGGTCCCCTCCATGGGCCGGCGGACGCCGCCGGCACCCGAAGGCCCGCCGACGGGTCGAGGCCTCGCGAGGGAGCTCAGGGCCTGATCGCGCGAAAGACGATCCAGGGCGGGAGGATCATGCGCTCGAAGCCGCGGAGGCCGGCGGACTCGCAGAGCTGGCGGAGCTCGCCCTCCTCGCGGCGGTGGATCCCCGCCTTGCGCTCGAGGCGGCCGATCGTCTTCAGCCGCTCCGGCAGGAAGGTGGCGCAGACGAAGCGTCCCCCCGGGGCGAGGGCCCGGGCCACCTCCTCCAGCACCACCCGGGGCTCGTCGTAGAGGTGGAGCGCGGCGACGTCCAGCACGGCCCCGAGGCTGGCGTCGCGAAACGGGAGGGTGCTCGCGTCCGCCCGGAGGAGATCCACGGCGGCGCCGGTCTCCTCGAGGTGGTGCCGGGCCTCCTCGAGCATCGCGGGCGACAGGTCCAGGCCGAAGACCGGGCCGACCCCCGGGCGCAGGGCGAGATCCCGGGCGAGGTGGCCGGTGCCGCAGGAGAGGTCGAGGATCGCCTCGCCTGGCGCCGGGGCGAGCAGGGCGTGGAAGAGAAGGCGCTCGCCGGGGCCATCGAGGGGAAAGCGCGCCAGCGCCGGGCGCAGGCCCCGCTCGTAGAACCGGGCCACCGCCTTCGTCTCGAGCGCGCGCTGCGCGAGCGATCGCCGCCGCGCCGGCTCGTGCTCGGCGCCGGCGGAGACGTCCAGGATCCCGTCGGCGACGGGGTAGGCCATGCCGCACGACGCGCACGTCACCGGCCCGAAGGCGAGCAGGGGTCGCTCGCCCTCGGCGGTCAGCGGCCCGCCGGCGCAGCGCGGGCAGCGCAGGTACTCCAGGGCAGTGCGTCGCATCGCGCCGCACGATAGGCACGCCCGGCCGCCCGGTCGAGGAAGATCTCCGCGCCGGTCGCCGATGGCGCGGTGGGATGCGCTGCCCCTCCGATTCGTTCGTCCTCCGGGTCCGCGGCGTCGCGATCGACCCGGGGATTCGCTCGGAGGCCGGCCTGGAGTTGCCGTCGAAGAGGGAGCGACGACCGCTGCGAGGTCTCCGACGGGTGCCCATTTTGGGATCGGAGGTGACCTCAGATGGCTGACGAGACCATGGAGCCGACCCGGCGTCCGCCCCCGACGCCGGAGAGGAGGCAGCAGCGCCACGAGTCGCGGACCGGGAGCACGTACAAGAGGTTCCTCAAGGACCTCGCCGCGGTGGGGAACATGGACATGGAGCTCGCGGAGTGCGCCGCGGTGTCGGTGCTCTGTGCCTTCGAGCGCCGGGTGTACGGCGAGGAGGCGAAGGACCTGGAGTCCCAGCTCCCCTTGAAGCTGCGCGAGCTGCTCTCGTCGTGCGCGGTGCACGAGGGAAAGCCCTCCGAGAAGTTCGGGCGGCAGGAGCTCCTTCAGATGGTGGCCGACGACCTGAACGAGGACCCGTCGGAGGTGGAGCCGATCATCCGCGCGGTCACCCTGGCCGTCCGCGATCAGATCACCGAGGGCGAGGCCGAGGACTTCATCAACATGCTCCCCGCCGACCTGAAGGAGCTCTGGAGGCTGCCTGCGTAGGTGAGCGGGTCGTCGAGCGACGCCGGCCGATCACGTTCGCCAGGCGTGGAGCCCCTCTGCGACGACGGATGGTCGAGCTCCCGCTCGACCCCGTCCCGGTCGTTCAAGGGGCGACCCGCCCTGCGACCTCGGCTCGATCCGGCGGTCGACGAGGCGCGGGCGCTCGAGGCTTCGCCTCCCGCGCCAGGAGGGCGCGCTTGCGATCGACGCCCCACCGGTAGCCCGACGGATCCCCGTCCGTGCGCACGACGCGGTGGCAGGGAACGGCGACGGCGACGGCGTTGGTCGCGCACGCCCGCGCCACCGCCCGCGCCGAGGTGGGAGCGCCGATGGCCCGGGCGATCTCCGCGTAGGTGGCGGTCCGTCCCGCCGGGATCTTGCGCAGCGCCTCCCAGACCCGCTGCTGGAAGGCGGTCCCTCGGATGTCGAGGGGCAGGTCCGCGCCCGCCCGCGGATGCTCGACCAGGCCGATCACCTTGGCGACCAGCTCCTCGAACGCGGCGTCTGCGCCGACGAGGTGCGCCTTGGGGAAGCGGCGCTCCGCGTCGTGGACCAGCTCCTCGGGGTCGTCGCCCAGCGAGATGGCGCACACGCCGCGGGAGGTGGCGGCCACCAGGATGGCGCCCAGCGAACACTGGGCCACAGCGAAGCGGACCTCCTCCCCCGCGCCGCCGTCGCGATGGCGCGCGCGGGAGCTGCGCGCCTGCGCGCGAGCCTGCGGCTTCATGGCACTCCTTCCGGCGCGAGTCGCTCCATCGTTCATCACAGGGAGATTGTAGCCGGCTGCCCGGGGCCGGAAACACCGGCTCCTGCTCCCAGGGGCGGGGCTACCCGATCCGCCTCCGCGCGGCGCGCTTCTTCAGCACGGGGCCCAGGTAGCGGCCCGTGTAGCTCTCCTTCACCCGCGCCACCTCCTCGGGCGTGCCCTCGGCGATGACGCGGCCGCCGGCGTCGCCGCCCTCGGGGCCGATGTCGATGACGTGGTCGGCGCACTTGATCACGTCGAGGCTGTGCTCGATCACCAGGACGGAGTTGCCGGCGTCGACGAGGCGCTGGAGGACGGCGAGGAGCTTCTCGATGTCGGCAAAGTGCAGGCCGGTGGTGGGCTCGTCGAGGATGTAGAAGGTCCTCCCCGTGCCCACGCGGGCGAGCTCGCGGGAGAGCTTGATGCGCTGGGCCTCTCCGCCCGACAGGGTGGGGGAGGGCTGGCCGAGCCTGAGGTAGCCCAGGCCCACGTCGTCCAGGGTGCGCAGGATCCGCACGATGTCTCGGTGGTTCGCGAAGTGCTCGAGGGCCTCGGAGACGCTCATCTCCAGCACGTCGGCCACGTTCTTGCCCTTGTAGCGCACCCGCAGGGTGGCGTCGTTGAAGCGCTTGCCGCCGCAGACCTCGCAGGTGACGTAGACGTCCGGGAGGAAGTGCATCTCGACGAGCTTCTGGCCGTCGCCCTCGCACGCCTCGCAGCGGCCGCCCTTGATGTTGAACGAGAACCTGCCGGGCGCGTAGCCGAAGGCGCGGGCCTCGGGCGTCTCGGCGAAGACGGCGCGGATGAGGTCGAAGACCTTGGTGTAGGTCGCCGGGTTGGAGCGCGGCGTGCGGCCGATGGGCCGCTGATCGATGTCGATCACCTTGTCGATGGCCTCGAGGCCCCCGACCCCCCGGTGCTTGCCCACCGGCACCTTGGAGTCGTGGAGGGCCCTCGCCAGCGCCGGGAGGAGGATCTTGTTGACGAGGGTGGACTTGCCCGCCCCCGAGACGCCGGTGACGGCGATGAGCTCGCCCAGGGGGAAGGTGACGTCGATCCCCTTGAGGTTGTGCTCGGCGGCGCCCAGCACCTGGATGGTCTTCCCGTTGCCGGCGCGGCGGCTCGACGGCACGGCGATCTCGCGCCGGCCGGAGAGGTAGGCCCCCGTGAGCGAGCGCGGATCGGCGCGGAGCTGGTCGGGGGTGCCGGCGGCCACGATCTCGCCGCCCATCACCCCGGCGCCGGGGCCGAAGTCGACGATCCAGTCCGCCGACTCCATCGTCTCCTCGTCGTGCTCCACCACGATCACGGAGTTGCCGAGGTCGCGCAGGCGCTTGAGGGTGGCCAGGAGCTTGCCGTTGTCCCGCTGGTGCAGGCCGATGGACGGCTCGTCGAGGATGTAGATCACGCCGGTGAGCTCGGAGCCCATCTGCGACGCCAGGCGGATCCGCTGGCTCTCGCCGCCCGACAGGGACGCCGCGGGGCGATCCAGCGTCAGGTACCCCAGCCCTACGTCGAGGAGGAAGCCGAGGCGCGAGAGGATCTCCTTGCGCAGCTCCCGGGCGATCTCCTCCTCGGATCCCTCCAGCGGCAGGTCGCGCAGCCAAGCGTGGGCCCCAGCGATGGTGTCGTGGGCGAGCTCGTGGATGGCGAGCCCGTGGATCTTCACCGCCCGGCTCTCGGGGCGCAGCCGCGCGCCGCCGCAGGCGGAGCAGGCCTTGTCGGAGAAGAAGCGCAGGTAGTGCTTCTTCATGTGCTCGCTGGTGGTCTGCTTGAAGCGCCGCATGAGCTGGTTGACGACCCCCTCCCACTCCATGCGGTAGCGCCCTTCGCGGCCGGAGGCGTCCTCCCAGGTGAGGACGAACTCCTTGCCCCGGGTGCCGTAGAGCACCAGGTCGCGGTGCCGCTTGGGGAGCTTCTCCCACGGCCTGTCCAGGTCGATGGAGAACGCCCGGGCGAGCTGCTCCACGAAGTCGGCGGTCCAACCCTCGCCGCGGCTCATGCCGCTCGCCCAGGGCGCCACCGCCCCTTCGCGGATCGAGATCGTGGGGTCGGGCACGATCAGGTCCGGGTCCATCTCCGGCCTGGAGCCGAGGCCGTTGCAGGCCTGGCAGAAGCCCAAGGGCGAGTTGAAGGAGAAGGACTGGGGGGAGAGCTCGCCGAACGACAGGCCGCAGGCGTGGCAGGCGTTGTGCTCGCTGAACATGCGATCGCTCGCCCTGTCGGCGGCGGCGTCGGTCACGATGAGCAGGCCCTTGCCCTCGCGCAGCGCGGTCTCCACCGAGTCGGTGAGGCGCACCGCCACCTCGGGCTTCACCGCCAGGCGGTCGATCACCAGCTCGATGTCGTGCTTGGCCTTCTTATCGAGGGCGACCCGCTCCGCCGAGATGTCCACGATCCGGCCGTCGATGCGCATGCGGGTGAAGCCCCGCTTCTTGGCGTCCTCGACGACCTCCCGGTACTCGCCCTTGCGGTTCTGGACCAGCGGCGCCAGGAGCTGCACCCGGCTCCCGGCGGGCATGGCCAGGATCGCCTCCACGATCTGCTGGGCGGACTGCCTGCCCACCTTGCGGCCGCAATTCGGGCAATGCTGCACGCCGATGCTGGCGTAGAGAACGCGCAGGTAGTCGTGCACCTCGGTGATGGTGCCGACCGTGGAGCGAGGGTTGGAGGACGCCGCCTTCTGCTCGATGGAGATGGTCGGCGACAGCCCGCGGATGTGGTCGTACTTGGGCTTCTCCATCTGCCCGAGGAACTGCCGGGCATAGGAGGAGAGGCTCTCCACGTAGCGGCGCTGCCCTTCCGCGTACAGCGTGTCGAACGCCAGCGACGACTTGCCGCTCCCCGACACCCCCGTGAACACCACGAGCTTCTTCTTCGGGATCTCGATGTCGACGTTCTTGAGGTTGTGCTCGCGGGCGCCGCGAACGAGGATCGAATCCGGCTCCATCTCGGGTGACCATCCGTTCAGGTTCGGTGCGTCGGTATATCGGGCGCTCGGCCGATTGTCGAGGCTCTCCGACGGCTTTTCGGCGGCGACCCGGGTTCAACCGGCGAAGGGCCCCCGGGCATTCGGCGCGGCCCCGGGGACGTGCACGAGCCTCGAGGTTGTTGTAGGGAGCCGGACCAGTCCGTCACCTGAAGGGAAACGACCATGGCCGAGATCATCGACGACACCCCCGAGAGCGAGGAAGTCCTGGGCGCCTTCGAGCGCTCTCCCGAGGCGCGTCCCGCCCCGATCACCGGCGACGAGACGCCGGTGGAGCTGCTGGCGTCCGCGTTCCCCGCCTTCGTGGGGCGGCAGGTCCGCGAGGCGGCCCGGCTCATGCGCCGCTCCGCCGACGAGGGCCACACCGTCTTCTGCACCATGTCGGGCGCCATGACCCCGGCGGGCCTGCACCGGTCGTGCATCGTGCCGCTGATGCAGCGGGGGATGATCGACGTCCTCACCACCACCGGCGCGAACCTCTACCACGACGCCCACCGCATCCTCGGCTACCGCATCCGCGAGATCGCCCCCGACGCCGGCGACACCATGCTCCGGGCGGCGCGGATCATCCGCATCTACGACCTCGCCTTCCACGAGGACGTGCTCCTCCACACGGATCGACTCTTCGCCTGGCTGATGGCGAAGGAGGAGTTCCAGCGGACGATGACCACCGCGGAGTTCCACAACCTCCTGGGCAAGCACCTGTACGAGCTGGAGAAGAAGATCGGCGTGGACCAGCACTCGCTGCTCGCCACCGCGTACGAGTGCGGCGTCCCCGTCTTCGTGGGCGCCCCCAGCGACGGCTCGATCTTCCTCAACGCGGTGCGGTTGCGCGCCGCCCTGGGCGAGAAGTTCCGGTTCGCCCTGGACGGCAACGCCGACGTCTTCGCTATGGCCGCGCTGCAGTGGATCGCCCAGAACGAGGGCCAGACGGCGGTGTGGATCCTGGGCGGCGGCGTCCCCAAGAACTACACCCTGCAGGGCGAGCCGACCCTCAGCCAGATCCTCGAGCTGGACGCCAGGGGCTTCGACATCGACGTGCAGTTCTGCGTGGAGACGGTGGACAACGGCGCGCTCTCCTCCTGCCCGGCGGGCGAGGGCCACACCTGGGGCAAGGTGTCGGCGGAGTGCGTGGAGAACGCCTCCGCCTACGTGCGCACCGACGTCACCGCGATCTTCCCGTGGATGGTGCACGCGCTCCTGCACGGCGGGCGCCGCCGGCCGCTGAGGCGCCTGTACGATCGCCTACCCGACGCCGTCTCCCGGCTGGAGGCCGCGGTGGCCGAGCAGCGGGAGAAGCTCCTCGAGGGAGTCTTCGAGACGCCTCGCGCGTTCCGCTGAGGGACGCGCGCGACCGCGCGACGTCTCGTCGATCCCGAGCCCGCGACGATCCGCGGCGCCGACCAAAGGAGGCGATCTTGTTGAAGCCGAAGCTGCGAGCCCTCTTCGTCGAGTACGCGGACTGCCACCGGCATCCGATGAACCGGCTCACCCACAAGATCGCCATCCCGCTCATCGTCTTCCACATCGTGGCGATGCTCTCGTGGATCCCCCTCTTCGAGGTGGCGGGCGTCCGGCTCCACGCGGCCCACGTCGCCTACCTGGCGGCAATCGGCTGGTACCTCTCGCTTCACGTTCGCCTCGGGATCACCATGGCCCTGCTCTTCGCGGTCTGCTTCCCGCTGGCGGCGGTGACGCCGTGGCCGGCGGTGGTGGCCGTAGCCGTGGTGGGCTGGGTGATCCAGCTCGCCGGCCACGTGGTGTGGGAGAAGCGCTCGCCCGCGTTCCTGCGCAACCTGCTCCAGGCGCTGGTGGGCCCCCTCTACTTCGTCGCCATCCTCACCGGCGACTGGAAGCAGGGCGGCGGCGTTTTCGCGGCGCGCTGAGCCCGCGGCGCCCGTGGGCCCGGCCCCCCGCGACGGGCGCGCCCGTCACCTCACCCGCACCCGCTTGCGCGGCGGCGCCGCCTCCTTGGGATCCGGCGGCGGCACCGCGTGCGCCGGCCACTCGGACGCGGCCAGGAGCGACTCGCAGGTCGATCCCGCCGGCACCGGCGTGTACGCGAAGGTCCCGGCGACGTTCTCCTTCGTGTCCTTCGCCACCAGGCCGAGGCAGCCCCCCGAGGTCTCCAGGATCCGCTGGTCGATGCTCACCTTGAGCTCGCCCGAGAGGGCGCCCGCCTTCTCGACGCCCCTGGCGATCGCCTGGCTGTTGCTCCCCACGTAGACGGTGCCGCCGCAGACCGGCGCCTCCACCCGCACGGTGGCGCCGGGCTTCCCGTCCTGATCCACGTCCTCGTAGTTCCAGCTCGTGGACCAGGGCACGGCCTCCCATCGCAGCCCCTTGCGGCGAAAGGTGATCCGGGTGCGGGGCATCTTCGGCAGCCCCTCGGCGAGGAGCGAGACCTTCACCCCGGCGAACGGGGCGATGTCGAGCTTGCAGAGCTGCTGCTCGAGGTGCACCTCGTCGCCGTCCCGGCGGATCCGGGCGAGGAGGAAGGTATCGCTGCGGGTGACGAGCCTGCCGAGGATGGGCACGCGCCTCGCGCCGACGGTGGCCTGATGCCCGGCCCACATCTCGGCGTCGGGGTCGTCGGCCGCCTTCGTCGGGGGCTCGTCCGCGTGGGCGGCGATCCCCGCAGAGACGACGATCGCGCCGAGGAGCCAGCTCTTTCGCATCCGATCTCCCGCGTCGAGGGTGGGGCGCGCGTCGAGGGTGGGGCGGTACCAGGGTAGGAGGCGCATGGGGGAGGCCGACGTCCGCGGGGCCGCCTCGTGCGGGGGCCCCCGGCGGCGACCGCGAGCCGTGGCCTCCTTCGGACGAGGCGCCAGCCCGCGCGGGCGTTCTGGCGACGAGCGCTCCCTCGCCCCCTCGGCGGAGCCTTGCGGCGCCGCTTCGCCGAGGGTTACTTCCCGTCCGTCGTCACACCTCCGATCGGGCGCCCGGAACGCTGCGCATCCCGGGGCGCGCCATTGCTGCGACCGGCTGCCGGCACCACCGTTGGTCGCAGGACGCCGGCTCGGCCGGCACCCGAGGGGGGGGACGATGGGCCATGACGCCGCGGGCTGCGAACGACCTCGCACGCTGCGCGATCACGACGCAGCCAGGCTCGCGCTGCTGCAGGACTGCGCCGGGATCGCCGGGCTGCTCGCGCTCGCCGCGCTCCTCTCCCTGACGGGCTGCTCCGACGACATGAAGCTGGGCGCGCGGGACGGGGAGCTCGCCGGCTCGTCCCGGCTCGACTTCGGCCAGGTGGCGGTGGGCGGGACCTCGAGCCGCGCCATCCCCTTGTCCAACGGCGGCTCCGCGCCGCTGCGCATCCTCGCGATCGAGGCGGTCCCCGAGCTGCCCGTCGCCTTCCGCCTCCCCGCCGTGCCCATGGACGCCATCTCTCCCGGCGCGCCGCTGGGCCTCGAGGTGGTGTTCGCGCCGGGGGAGGCGCAGAAGCTCAGCGGCTCCATCATCCTTCGCACCGACTCCCAGCGCAGTCCGGAGATCACCCTCGTCCTTACGGGCGAGGGCGTGCATGCGGCGGTGAATTGCACCCGCACGATCGACTTCGGCAAGGTGGCCCTCAACACCCAGGAGGTGCGGTCGATCTCGTGCGTCAACGTGGGGAGCGTCCCGGCGGCGCTGCAGGTGGCGGGCGCTTCGGGGCTCGACGCCGGCCTCTTCGAGGTGGGCGAGAACCTCGAGGAGCCCATCGTCACCCTGGAGCCCGGCGCGGGGGTGGGCGTCGACGTCCGCTTTCGGGCCAGCCGCCTCGGGAAGGCGTCGGCCGAGGCGATCTTCGAGGTGGAGGGGGCGAAGGATCCCACCCTCGCGGTGGAGCTCCTGGCCGAGGGCTACGCGAGCACGCTCGTCGCGGCGCCCGGCTGCCTGCACTTCGGCGCGGTGAGCCCCGGCACGACGGCCGTCCGCGAGCTCCTCGTGGTCAACGGCGGCAACGCACCGGTCACCTTCGAGCCCACCCGCCTCACCGACACCACCGGCGTGTTCGAGATCGTGTCGACGGAGGTCGACGGCGTCGAGGCGCCCCTCGAGCTTCTCGCCCCGAACTCCGTGGCGACGATGGAGGTCTCCTTCACGCCCAAGGCCATCGAGTCCTACGCCGCGGACATCCTGCTCCACAACGACGATCCCATCAATCCGAGGATCGAGATCTGCCTCGAAGGCTTCGGCGGCGGCGCGGATCTCCTGGTGCAGCCCCAGGGGATCGAGTTCGGCCGGGTGGCCGTGGGGATGACGGTGAAGGCGTCGTTCTTCGCCTACAACGTGGGAACGCCCGATGGCGGCGCCCTCGTGATCCAGGGCGTCACCGTCGACGATCGGGCCCGCTTCGCGGTGGCGCAGCCCGTCGTCACCGAGCTGATGCCCAACGACGCCCCCGCGGTGATCGAGGTCACCTTCAAGCCGCAGGTGGAGGGCTCGTTCTACGGCGCGGTCACCATCCGATCCAACGACGGCGACCAGCCCGTGATGACCCTGCCCGTCCATGGCGAGGCCGTCGCGCTCTCCCCCTGCCGGTGGCAGGCGCAGCCCTCGACCCTCGTGTTCGGCGGGGTGTCCACCGGCGCCACCGCCACGCTGGCGACCCGCATCCAAAACGTGGGATCCGACGAGTGCATCTTCACGCAGGTGGAGCTCGAGCCGGGATCTCCCGCCTTCTCCCTCCCCGGCGGCGCGATCGCGGTGGCGAGCGTGATGCCGGGAGAGGCGCTGACCGTGCCGGTCTCGTTCCGGACGCAGACCAGGGGCCGCTTCGAGGGGGCGATCCGGTTCGACGTCTCCGATCCGGACGCGCCCGTCGGGCGGATCCCCTTGCGCGCGGACGGCTACGACGGCTGCCTGGTGGCCAACCCGCCCGCGATCGAGTTCGGCGTGCAAAGGCTGAGCTGCCCGGCGGCGACCCACTCCGTCTGGCTCGAGAACCACTGCGCGGGCGTCGCGCAGGTCCGCTCGGCGGCCCTGGGCACCGGCACCTTCACGCCCGGCGAGATCTCGGTGACCGGACCGGCGGCGCCCTACAACCTGGGCGTGGGGCAGCGGCTGGAGCTGCAGGTTCGCTACGATCCCGTGGACGACGGCGACGACGCGGCGCCCTACGTGGTCTCGACGTCGAGCCAGTCGTTCTCGATCCCGATCCACGGCGCGGGGAGCCGGGACGATCACCGCACCGATCGCTACGTCCAGCAGGGCAAGAACGACGTCGACGTCCTCCTCGTCCTCGACAACTCGGGATCCATGACGGACAAGCAGAACAACCTCATGGTCAACACCGCGCGTTTCATGCAGTACGCGCTGGACCAGGGCGTCGACTTCCACATCGGCATCACCACCACCGGCATCCAGCCGTACGCGGGCGGCTTCGTCATCTGCCCCGGGGGCGTCGACGGTGGCGAGGCCGGCCGGCTCTTCCCGGCCAACGGGATCCGCCCCAGGTGGATCACGCCGTCCACGCCGGACGCGGCCCGGACCTTCGCCGACAACGTGCAGGTGGGGATCTGCCACTGGGACGAGCAGGGGCTGGAGGCGGCGATGCTCGCGCTCTCGAGCCCGCTGGTGGACTCGGCCCAGGCGCCAAAGTCCCCGATCCCCAACGACGGGAACCTCGGCTTCTACCGCCCGGACGCGAAGCTCTCCGTGATCATCGTCTCGGACGAGGAGGATCACTCGCCCAAGTCGGTGGCGGCCTACACCGCGTTCTTCCGGGGGCTGAAGGGTCCGGGCAACGCGGATCGGGTCAAGGTGCACTCCGTCGTGGGGCAAGGCTG
>DATMSB010000009.1:0-4662 GCA_035565615.1 Vulgatibacter sp.
GCACCCTCCAAGGTACCCGACCCGGATCGGCTCCGGGTCGTCCCCGCTCAGACCCTCGGGACGGGCGACGTCTTCGAGGTCCGGGTGGTGGGCGAGCCCGAGCTCTCCGGCTCCTATCGGGTGGCCAGCGACGGCAGCATCTCCTTCCCGTTCTGCGGCCGCGTCTCCGTGGGCAGCGAGACGGCGACGGAGGTGTCGGAGAAGCTCACCACCTGCCTCGCCGACGGCTACCTCAAGAACCCGCAGGTCACGGTCTTCCTCAAGGAGCACAACTCCAAGAAGGTCTTCGTCTTCGGCGAGGTGAACAAGCCCGGGACCTTCCCCTTCGAGGATCGGATGAACGTCGTCCAGGCGATCACGCTCGCCGGCGGCTTCACGAAGCAGGCGGCCCGCAACTCCGTCCTGGTCACCCGGTCGGTGGACGGGAAGGAGGAGCGGATCAAGGTCGCCGTCGACGACATCGGGACGGGCAAGCAGGCGAACCTCCTCCTGCAGCCGGGCGACATCGTCTACGTGAACGAGAGCTTCTTCTGATCCCTTGGCGCTCGCGGCGCCGGGCGAGCGGTCCGTTCCACGAGGGGAGGGGGTCTGGTCCGCACCGCGCCGCCGAACGGCGCGGGGCTCACAGCGGCGCCAGGCCCCAGCCGTCGTTCTGCCGGGCGGCCTCGTAGCCCACGATCCCCAGGGCCATCGCGACGTTGATCGAGTTGGCCATCCCCCACACCGGCAGCTCGAGCACCACGTCGGCCTCGGCGACGATGGCCGGGTCGACGCCGAGCCGCTCGTGCCCCAGCACGAGGCATAGGGTCCCTTCGAGCGATTCGTCGGCGGGCGCCAAGGCGCCCTCGGCCTGCTCCAGCACCACCACCCGATCCCCGGCCGCCTTGCGCTCGCGCACCACCCGGGCCGCGTCGGAGCGGTAGCTCCAGGGGACGTAGGGGACCGCCATCACCGCCGTGCGGCGGATCTCCCGCTCGCAGCGCGCCGCGACGGAGGGAGGCCGCGGATCGCCGGGGTAGGGCGGATGCCCGGTGAGGCCGCAGAGCCAGAGGTGCGCGACCCGCAGGTTGTCGCAGAGGCGGAAGGCCAGCCCCACGTTGGCGAGGCCGCGGACGTCCGACAGGACCACGTGGACGGGGGCGCGGGGCAGGGCGGGGAAGTCCTCGGCGGGCGGCTTGCGGGCGACGAGCTCGTCGGTCCCCAAGGGGCGCGCCGGCAGGCGGCGGGCGGTCATGCGCCACCCATATAGGAGAAGGTCGCGGGGGCGACAACGGGTTCGCGGGCGATCCCCCCGTAAGCCCGGTCGTCCGCCTTGCCTGAACACCGGTCCAGGTCCGGCCGCGCTGCCCCCGGGGCCCGGCGTGGCGGCGCGCAAGTCCGTGCAATTGCTCCGTCGCGCGGCGTTGCCCGCCAGGCACCCCCCTTGCTCACGCCCCTCCGGTCTTTCCGGAGGAGCGGATGATCGCGCGGATCAGGAGCGGCGCGCTTTGCGGGATCGAGGCGGCGCCGGTGGTGGTGGAGGCCGACGTCGCGGGCGGGCTGCCTGGATTCCACCTGGTCGGGATGGGAGACCGGGCGGTCGCCGAGGCCCGCCACCGGGTCCGCGCCGCCATCGTCCAGTCGGGCTTCTCCTTCCCCATGCAGCGGGTCACCGCCAACCTCGCGCCGGCGGATCTGCGCAAGGACGGCACCGGCTTCGATCTGCCCCTCGCCCTGGCCGTCCTCATCGCCGACGGCCAGGCGAAGGCCCCCAAGGCGGAGGGCTTCCTCATCGCCGGAGAGCTCGCCTTGGACGGCAGGCTCCGCCCCATCCCGGGCGGCCTCTCCTTCGCGGCGCAGGCTCGGGACCTGGGCTGGCGCGGCGTGATCCTCCCCGTCGAGAGCGCCAGGGAGGCGGCGGTGGTCCGCGGGATCCGGGTATTGGGCTGCAGCCGCCTCGACGAGGTGGTCTCCTGGCTCGCGGGCGCCGCCGAGCTCGAGGAGCCCGAGCCGCCGGTCTTCGACCCGAGGCGGGCGCCCGACGAGCTCGATCTCCGCGACGTGCGGGGGCAGGCGGAGGCGCGCTTCGCCCTCGAGGTCGCGGCCGCCGGATCGCACAACCTCCTCTACATCGGCCCCCCCGGCACCGGGAAGACGATGCTCGCCCGCCGTTTGCCCTCCGTGCTCCCCGATCTCACCTTCGAGGAGGCCTTGGAGGCCACGAGGGTCTGGAGCGCGGCGGGCCGGCTGCGGGGCCGGCCGATCCTCTCCCGGCCACCGTTCTGCGCGCCCCACCACTCGGTCAGCGACGCGGGCCTCATCGGGGCGTCGAGTCCCCCCAGCCCCGGCGAGGCCAGCCTCGCCCACCGCGGCGTCCTCTTCCTCGACGAGCTGCCGGAGTTCCGGCGCAACGCCCTCGAGTCCCTCCGCGAACCCCTCGAGGACGGCGAGGTGCGGATCCGGCGCGCCCACCTCTCGATCTCCTATCCGGCGAGCTTCCAGCTCGTGGCGACCATGAACCCGTGCCCCTGCGGGCGCTACTCGGCGGCGCATCCGGCGAACTGCACGTGCGACATCGAGACGGTGCGGCGCTACCGCGCCCGCATCTCCGGGCCGCTCCTCGATCGCATCGACATGCACGTGGAGGTGGAGCGCGTCCCCTCGTCGGCACTCACCGGACCACCCGGCGAGAGCTCGGAGAGCGTGCGGGAGCGGGTGCTCGAGGCGAGGGCCAGGGCGAGGCGCCGGCTCGCCAGGCTCGGCTGCGCCGCCCGCCACCTCACCAACGCCGCGATCCCCACCGGCCTCCTGCGCCATGCCTGCCTCGCCACCGCGGACGCCGAGAGCCACCTCGCGTCGCTCGTCGCCGGCTGGGAGCTCTCGGCGCGCGCCTTCGATCGCCTGCTGCGGGTCGCGCGCACCATCGCCGATCTCGCCGGGAGCGAGCGGCTGCGCACCGAGGACGTGATCCGGGCGACCTGCTTCCGGATGTTGGATCAAGGGCTGTCGTGAACGGCGCGAAGGGAGGCGCCAAGGAGAGCGTGATGGGAAAGCTGGAGAAGGTGGCGGAGCGGATGACCGAGAAGGCGAAGGCGCTGGCCGGGGCCCTGGCGGGGATCCGCAAGCAGTTCGGTGAGGGCGCGATCATGTCCATGGGCGAGGGGAGGACCGCGGCGATCGAGGTGATCCCCACGGGCTCGGTGGGCCTCGACCTGGCGCTGGGCTGCGGCGGCCTCCCGAAGGGGAGGGTGGTCGAGATCTACGGGGCGGAGTCGTCCGGCAAGACCACCCTCACGCTCTCCGCGATCGCCCAATGCCAGGCGAAGGGCGGCGTGGCGGCCTTCATCGACGCCGAGCACGCCCTCGACCCGACATACGCCCGCAAGCTCGGCGTGAACCTGGACAACCTGCTCGTCGCCCAGCCGGACTCGGGGGAGCAGGCCCTCGAGATCGTGGACGCCCTGGTGCGGTCGGGCTCCGTCGACCTGGTGATCGTCGACTCGGTGGCGGCCCTCGTCCCCCGGGCCGAGATCGAGGGGGAGATGGGCGACAGCCACGTCGGCCTCCACGCCAGGCTGA
Organism: Vulgatibacter sp.; assembly: GCA_035565615.1. GTDB lineage: Bacteria > Myxococcota > Myxococcia > Myxococcales > Vulgatibacteraceae > Vulgatibacter. Next base: position 3,559 of record DATMSB010000009.1, read on the forward strand.
TGAGCCAGGCGCTCCGCAAGCTCACCGGCACCATCGCCAAGAGCAACACCTGCGTGGTCTTCATCAACCAGATCCGCGTGAAGATCGGGGTGATGTTCGGCAACCCGGAGACCACCACCGGCGGCCACGCGCTCAAGTTCTACAGCTCGGTTCGCCTGGAGATCCGGCGGGCGGGGCAGGTGAAGGACGGCGACACCGTTGTGGCGAGCAAGGCCCGGGTGAAGGTGGTGAAGAACAAGATTGCCCCTCCGTTCGCCGAGGCGGAGTTTCAGATCCGCTACGCCTGCGGCATCGACCGCTCCGCCGAGATCCTCGACCTGGCCACGAGGGACGGCGTCGGCGTCGTCGATCGCAACGGCTCGTGGTTCGTCTACCAGGGCGAGCGGCTCGGCCAGGGACGCGAGAAGGCGGTGGAGGCGCTCGAGCGCCGGCCGGAACTCCGCGAAGAGATCGCGGCGCAGGTGCTGGATCGCCTGCGGGGCCCCGCGAGTGAGGCGCCCTCTGTCAGGAAGAGCGCGTAGACGACACCTCTCCCGGTGCCCCCGCGTCGGCGATTCCGATCGGAGTTCGGCTCTGCCGCTTCGGAAGGGAGGCCTCTGGTCGACGCGGATGCCGTCGTGTCCCGGGGACGGGACGCCGGCCCGCATCATGGACCCGAGCGGCCGGCTTCGGGAGTCGTCGCGCCGTCCGCCCGGGCCCGCCCGATCAGGACTCGTCCTTGGAGTCGGAGCCGCCGCCGAAGCGGGCGGCGCTCCAGCCGGCCCAGAGCGCAGCCGTGGGAGGCTGGCCCCCCGGCTTGCGCTCGGGCTCCGCGTGCCGCTTGGAGCGGCGGCCCTCCTGCCGGCGGTGCCTGCCGTTTTGATCCTGGCGGCCGGCGCCCTGCTTGCGCCTGGACTCCCCTCGGCCCTGGCCCGCCTGGTCCCGGGCCTGACCGGAGGGCTGGCCCTTGCGGCCTTCTCCGCCACGGGCTCCGTCCTTGGCCTTGGGCGCGTCGTCCTTCTTCGGCTTCGGCTGCCGCTGGCGGTCCTTGCCGGCGCCTTGCTTTGCCTTCGCCTGGGCGTCCGCCTCCGTCGAGGCGGGAGTCGAGGCTGCGTTCGCGGCCTG
>DATMSB010000010.1:0-6769 GCA_035565615.1 Vulgatibacter sp.
GGTGCAGGTGGCGCGGCTCCCCCGAGACGCGCGCGTCGAGATCGACTGCGTCGCGGCCCTCTGAGATCCCGGCAGGCGCTTGCCTCGGCCCCGGTCGGTCGCGCAGGATGCGTCCGAAACCGGACTCGGGTCGACCATGAACGCTCCCACTCTCCTGCGGCTGGCGATCGCGGCCGCGCTCCTCCTGCCCGGCGTGGCGCTGGGTGGTGAGACGCTTTATCACAACGGCGAGATCTTCACGGGCGAGGGCGACGGGCCGTCGGCCACCTGGTTCCTCGTCCGCGACGGCGAGATCGCGGCGGTGGGGGTGGAGCTCCCGGAGGCGCTCTCGGAAGTCGAGAATCGGGTGGACCTGGGAGGCGCGTTCGTCGCCCCGGGCTTCGTTGACGCGCAGGTCCACTTCGTCGAGGGCGGCCTCGGTCTGGTGCAGACCGACCTCGCGGGCGTGAGCGGCGTCGAGGAGCTGGAGGGCGCCCTGCGCGCCGCCGCGGACCGCCCCGTCGGCGGGTGGATCCTGGCCCGCGGCCTCGCGCTCTCGCAGGAGGTGGGGATCGACGCGCTCCGAGACGCGCTCGCCGACGCGGGCCCGGCTTACGTGGCCCTCGCGGGCGGCCACGGGGCCTTCGTGAACGCCGCCGGCCTGGCGGAGCTGGGGATCGGGGCCGGCGCGCCGGATCCGGCGGGTGGGCGCATCGACCGCGGGCCGGACGGCGCGCCCACCGGGCTGCTCGAGGGCGAGGCGGCCTGGAGCGCCCGGCGCAGGATCTTCGCGAGCTTCTCGCCGGGCCTCGTCGCCCGCGCCCTGCTGCGGGCCCAGCGGCGGGCGCTGGCCTACGGGATCACGGCGATCGGCGACGACACCTTCCTCCCCGTCCACGCGATGCAGTACCAGCGCCTCGCCTCCGCCGGGCACTTCCACCTGCGGGTGGCGGCGCGCTCCTTCGGCCCGGAGCCGGGGACCCGCTTCCTCATGGCGCCGCTGCAGGGGCGGATCCGGTACCTCGGCGAGAAGCACTTCATGGACGGTTCGCTCTCCCTGCCGGCGCGCTCGGCCGGGCCGCTGCCGGGGCCGGCGCCGCTCCTCGGGCAGGCGGAGGCCGAGGAGGCGCTGCTCTTCGCCGCGCGGGCCGGCACCTCCTTCCACGCCCTGGGGCGCGAAGGGGTGGAGCGCCTCGTCGCCGCGCGGCTCGCCGTGGGGGCGAGGCGGCCCGCCGGGACGGTCGACGTCATCACCCCCTGCGACGCGTGCGGGGGCGACCTGCCCGCGCGGATCCGGGCCGCCGGCTACCGGGTGACGGCGATCCCGTCGAGGCTCTACGAGCTGCCCGCGCTCGAGGGCGCCCACGGCGGCGAGGCGGCCGAGCACCTCCTCCCGCTCCGCGCCCTCCACGACGCGGGGCTCGAGCCGGCCCTCGCCAGCGGCTGGCCCCACGGCCTTTCCCCGGAGACCGCCCGCTCGGCCTGGGGCGGCGGTTCGATCGCGGCTCGCAGGAAGGCCCTGCGGATGGCGCTCTCGCCCCTCGCCCAGCTCGCCGTCGCCGCCTCGGGCCGCGGGCCGGGAGGGCAGGTGATCCCGGGCGCCGCGTCGCGGACGATCCCGGTGGCCGCCGCGCTGCGGGGCATCACCTCCGCCGGCGCCGACGCGCTGGGGTGGGGCGAGCTCGGTCGCATCCGGGCGGGGAGCCCGGCCAACTTCGTGATCCTCGACCGATCGCCCTTCGCCGTGGATCCGTCCGAGCTCCACGCCCTCGAGGTGGAGGCCACCTTCATCGACGGCATTCCGGTCTACCGCCGCTCCGACACGCGGGAGGGCAGGGCCATGCGCGAGGCGCTGGCGCGAGCGGAGGCCGAGGCGCGCCGGGCGAGCGGCGAGCCCGAGGCGGGCCTGGAGGAGGCGCTCCTCGAGCGGGAGGCCGAAGCGCTCGCGGCGGAGGACGCGGCGTCCGACGCAGTGGACGAGGCCATCGCGGACCTGTTCGACACCAAGCCCCACTCGTGGACCCGCGCGCCGATCCTCGGCTACGACCCCTCCGTCGGCGTCCTCCTGGGCGGCGCGATCTTCGTCCACCCCTTCGAGGACGAGGGCTGGAGAGGGGGCGGCTGGGCGCTGTACGCGCTCGAGCAGACCACCTACCAGGTCGTCGCGGACGTGCAGCGCCGCAAGGCCTTCGGCGAGCTCGCGGCCCACGTCGCGCTGCGGCTGGAGACGTGGCGGTCCCGGTTCTTCGGCGTCGGCAACGACACCACCGTCGGCGGCTCGTTCGAGATGCGGCCGACCCTCGCCGAGGTGCGCCCGGGTCTGCGGCTCCCGCTGGGGCGCAGGTGGGAGGCCGGGGTGTACGCGGCGTTCGCCTGGCTGGAGGACGGCAGGGAGGAGCTCATCCTGGCGGGCGAGGGCGACCACCGGGGCGTCGTGGGCGGCACCTACTGGGGGCCGCGGCTCGAGCTGGTCTGGGACACCCGGGACAACGGGTTCTCCTCGCGCAAGGGCACGCTGCTGTCGGCCTGGACCAACGGCTGGGTGGAGCAGGGCGGCAGGTACCTGCCTCGCTTCACGCTGGGTGGGGCCGTCTCACACTTCGTTCCGCTCCGCGCCCCCGACTGGATCCTCGCGCTGCGCCTGGAGGGCGGCGCCAACTTCGGAGACCGCGGCTACCTCAGCGACTTTGCCCTGGGCGGGCCCGCGCGGCTGCGGGGCTACTCCACCAACCGCTTCCGGGGCGACCACGCCGTCGACGGCACCGCCGAGCTGCGCTTCCCCATCTGGCGCTTCGTCTCCGGCGCCGCGTTCGCCGACGCCGGCCGGGTCTGGGTCGACGGCATGCCGGAGGGGGATCGCCCCCTGTCGTTCTCCGGCGGCGGAGGCCTTCGCTTCGGCGTCCCGCCGGTCGGGCTGGTCAAGCTTCGCCTCGACGCCGGCTTCGGCCGCGACGAGTGGGGGCTCTTCTTCACCTTCGGCGAAGCGTTCTAAGCCGGGCGAAACCGCCTGTTCGCGCACCTCCGCGGGCCTCTCCCCTCCGGCCCTGCCGGGCGGGAATGCTCCCGAACAGTTGCCAAGTCCACAATCGTCGGGTGGAATGCGGCTGTTTGGTAGTCAAAGAACTTGCGCGAGGAGCTTGGAATGTCGCATCGACTGGATCCGGTCGGATTGGGGGGTTCCAGGGGGCTTTCGAGGGTCGCGAGGGCACTCGCCCTGGCGCTCGTCGTTGCCGCGGCGTCCGCCTGTGGCTCGGGCGGAGACGATCCGGGCTCGCCCGGGGGAAGCGGAGGCGTCGTCGGGACCGGGGGCACGGGCGGCGATCCGGGCACCGGCGGCACGGGCGGCGATCCGGGCACGGGCGGCACGGGCGGCGATCCGGGCACCGGTGGCACGGGCGGCGATCCGGGCACGGGGGGGACCGGCGGCGAACCCGCCGGCCCCGTCGTTCGCGTGGAGATCGACCCCCCGGCGGCCACGCTGGTGGAGCACGATCGCATCACGCTGACGGCGACCGCGTACGACGCCGAGGATCGGGAGGTCGCTGCATCCGCCGTGGGATGGAGGTCGTCGGATCCGTCGGTGGTGCACGTCACCAACCTGGGGGACGCGATCGCCATCGGCGCAGGGACCGCGACGATCACCGCGACCGTCGACGGAGTCGAAGGTGAGGCGATCTTCACCGTGACGGCAGGCGTCGTCGTGGACGTCTTCATCGACGGGCTGCCCGGGCGGTACCTGATCGGCGAGACCGTCGCCCTCCTCGCCCGCCCCTTGGATTCCCAGGGTCGGGTGCTCGTGGGCCGAGCGGTCGACTGGACGTCCTCCGATCAGACCGTCGCGACCGTCGACGCCCTCGGGACCTTGATCGCCCTCGCGCCGGGCGTCGCCACGATCTCCGCGGAGGTCGAGGGGGTGGTGGGGCAGGCGCAGGTGGAGGTCTACGCACCCCCGGCAGGCGGCCGCATGTCCCTCGGCTTCTCCCATTCCTGCTACCTGGACGACTCGGGCGCCGCGTGGTGCTGGGGGGCCAACGACGACGGCCAGCTCGGCAACGGCTCGTTCACGGAGAGCGCGTCCCCGGTGGCGGTATCGCTGGGCCTCACCTACCGCTCGATCGCCGCGGCCGAATACACGACCTGCGGGGTGACGGAGGCGGATCAGATCCACTGCTGGGGGAGCGACTTCGACTTCCAACTCGGAGGCGGCGGGGACTCGCCGACGCCCGTCCTCTTCTCGTCGGGGCCATGGGCCTCCGTCGGCACGATGAACTACACGACCTGCGCGATCGATCTGCAAGGGCACGCATCGTGCTGGGGGTTCAACTCGTCGGACCACGAGTTCGGCAACGGGACCGTTTTTTCCGGTAGCCCGACCCCGGTCCCCGTCCTCTCGCCTCCGGGGGATCCCCCGCTGTCGTTCGTGGAGATCCAGGGAGGCGTGTTCCACGCCTGTGGCCTCACCGACGCGGACGGCCTGTACTGCTGGGGGTTCAACTCCTCCGGGCAGGTTGGAGTCGGCCATACCAACGTGGTCACCCACGCGATGCCCCTCTTTGCGGGACAGGTCGTGGATGCATTCGGGGTGAGCGGATTCGCTTCCTGCGCGACCGCGGGCGGCACCTCGTACTGCTGGGGGGACGGGAGCGTCGGCCAGCTCGGCAACGGCAACTGGTCCGCGTCGAGCGCACCGAGCCCCATCACCTCCGCCGGCGCGCCGTTCACCGCGTTCGCCGGAGGGGAGGAGCACATGTGCGCGCTCGACGCGGTCGGCGCGGCCTGGTGCTGGGGCGACAATCTTTTCGGCCAGCTCGGGAGCGCCGTCAGCGGGAGCAACGTGCCGGTCGCGGTCTCCGGTGGCCTGACCTTCACGTCGATCTACGCCGGCGGCTACCACACCTGCGGGATCACCGACACCGGCGCCGTGTACTGCTGGGGATCCAATTTATACGGTCAGCTCGGCATCGGCACCTTCGAGGTCTCGGTGGATACGCCAACCCTCGTGCCACTCTGATTTTCGGGCAGGCAGGCCCCGATCCAGCGGGGCCTGCGTCGAGGCTCTGGGATCCGCCGGCCTGCCCGAGAGGTAGGCCGGCGGTTCGCGTGGCGCCCAGCAGATCGGGCGGACCAGCCCGCCGACCGGGCCGAAACGAGAAGGGCCGCTCGGTCGATCCCGGCGGCCCTCCGTCGATCGCGGCTCGAGGCGGCCGGTCACGGCTCTTCGTACACGAACTCCTTGTGCTCGAAGTTGCGCAGGGTGATCCGCTTGCCGTCGCGCTTCACCATGTACTCGGGGAGGAGCGGGATCTTTCCGCCGCCGCCCGGCGCGTCGACCACGAAGTGGGGCACGGCCAGGCCCGAGGTGTGGCCCCGGAGCGACTCGATGATCTCCAGCCCCTTCTCGATCGGGGTGCGGAAGTGCGAGATCCCCTGGGAGAGGTCGCACTGGTAGATGTAGTAGGGGCGCACCCGCATCATGAGGAGCTTGTGGTTCAGCTCCTTGACGATCTTCGGATCGTCGTTGACGCCCTTGAGGAGCACCATCTGGTTGCCGAGGACGCAGCCCGCGTCCGCGAGCTTGCGGCAGGCCTCGAAGGCCTCGGCGGTGCACTCCTTCGGGTGGTTGAAGTGCGTGTTCACGAACACCGGCTGGTGCTTGCGCAGCATGGCCGCGAAGTCGTCGGTGATGCGCTGGGGCAGGGTGACCAGGTTGCGCGTGCCCAGGCGGAAGATCTCGACGTGGGGGATCGCGCGGAGCCGACCGAGAATGTAGTCGAGCCGATCGTCCGAGAGCGATAGCGGGTCGCCGCCGGAGATGACGATGTCGCGGATCTCGGGGTGGGCCTCGATGTAGGCGAGGCCGTCCTCGATCTGCTTCTTCGCCGCGGCGGTGGAGGGATCGGAGACCTTCCGCTTGCGGGTGCAGTGGCGGCAGTACACCGGGCAGTTGTGCGTGGTGTAGAAGAGGACGCGATCCGGGTACCGGTGGGTGATGCCCGGCACCGGCATGTCCCGCTCCTCCGCCAGGGGATCCTCGAGGTCGGTGGGGAGCACGAGGAGCTCCCCCTGCTGGGGAACGCTCTGGAGCCGGATCGGGCAGTTCGGGTCGGCCGGGTCCATCAGCGACGCGTAGTACGGCGTGATCCCCATGTGGAACTGGGCGTGGGACTGCTCGAAGGCGTTGCGCTCGGCGTCGGTGACGTCGATCACCTTCTCGAGCATCTCCAGGCCGGTGACCCGGTTGCGCTGCTGCCAGTGCCAGTCGTTCCAGTCTTCGTCGGGCGTCTCCACCCAGGGGCGGCCTCGGCCGCCGGTGGGGAAGCGATCGCGGATGAGGCTCACCGGGCGGGGGTCGCCGCTCCCAGCCTTGGTGTCCACGCAGGACTGGCGGGCTTTGGGCTTGTTGAGCTGGACGACGGGCGCGCCGGCGCCGGGCCCGTTGGCGGTGATGCTCATCTCGTGACTCCTCCTTGGCGCAGCGAAATGCGCCCATCCACCAACCTGCTGGCACGAAGGGCGCCAAGCTACGGAAGGTCGTCTCGTCGGTCAAGGCGCAACCCATGTTATACGGGGCCGGCTTCCCGTACGCCGTGCGAAGCGCCGTGGCCCGTCGTTTCCCGGGTCGCGGCAGCGGCCGATCCGAGCGGGAGCAGGAGCACGCGGTGTCGTCGGCGAACTTCCATCCGGCCCCCCGACCAGGCGAGGGGACCTCCTCCCAGGCCGTGAAGCGCCGGGATCCGGGCGGCCCGACCATCCCGCTCCGCGTTCCTGCGGCGCCCCGCGAGGCGCGGCG
>DATMSB010000011.1:0-46222 GCA_035565615.1 Vulgatibacter sp.
CTGCAGGGCATGGACGCCCTCCTCGCCACCGCGCAGATGCCGGGCGGCGTCCCCGTGGCCACCGTGGCCATCGGGAAGGCGGGCGCCAAGAACGCGGGCTACCTCGCCGCAAGGATCATGGCCCTCCACGACGAGGCGCTGGCGGCGCGCCTCGACACCTACGTCGCCGGCATGGCGGCAGCGGTCGAGGAGAAGGACCGCAAGCTCCAGGAGAAGCTCTAGTCTGCGACGGATCCTCCCCCGCTACGTGTTCTGGGAGGTGCTGCCAGCCTTCTTGGGGGCGCTCCTCTTCTTCACGCAGATCTTCTTCGTGGCCCGGATGCTCACGGCCGCGGACGTGATCTTCGGATCGGCGGTGGATCCCAGGGACATCCTGGGTGTGCTGCTCTACCTGCTGCCGTCGATGCTGGTCCACGCGGTGCCGGTCGCCTTCCTCCTCGGCGTGCTCATCGGCCTGGGGAGGCTGGGGGACGACCGCGAGCTCACCGCGCTCGCCGCGACCGGCCACGGGCCGCTGTCCCTCCTCCCCATGCCGCTCCTCATGGCCAGCGCCCTCACCGCGATCATGCTCGCGATCACCGTCTGGGCGGCGCCCATGGGCCTCAAGCACGCCCAGGCCCTGATGAACGACATCATCCGCCGCAACCTCGCCTCGGGGGTGAAGCCCGGCGTCTTCTACGAGGACCTCTCCGACCTCACCCTCTTCGCGGGAGAGGTCGACAAGGCGGACGGGACGCTGCGGAACGTGCTGGTCGAGGACTCCCGGGAGGAGCGCTCGCCCATCCTGGTGCTGGCGCGGCAGGGGCGGATCCTCCCCTCGGATCCCTCGGGGGCGTTGGTGCTCCGCCTCGAGGACGGCGATCTGCACCGGGCCCAGCCCAAGAGCGGCGGCTACGCCCTCGCCACGTTCGAGAAGGCGGACGTCGCCGTGATCATGGATCGGGAGATCTCCCGGAAGAACGCCCTCAAGCGCCGGCTCGAGAACCAGACTCCCGCCGAGCTCCTGTCGAACTACCAGTACTGGCTCGATCGCGACGACGACGATCGGAGCTACCTGGTGGAGTACAACCGGCGCTTCGCCCACCCCTTCCTGCACCTCTCGCTGGCACTCGTCGGGGTGGGGGTGGCGGGCTCGGTGGCGAGGGGGCGCAAGCCGGGCAAGGCGGTCGCGATCACCTGGACGGTCGGGACGGTGATCGTCTACTTCGTGCTCGGCAAGATTCTGGGGACGCTGGGGAACAACGACCGGCTCCCCCCGTGGCTGGCGGCCTGGGGGCCGACGCTCTTCGTGGGCACGGTGGGCGCCGCGCTGCTGTGGTGGCGCCTCGGCGGCTGGAGGCGGCCGAGATGAGGCTGCGGCCCACCATCCTCTGGCGCTACCTGGCCGGGACCTTCGCCAAGACGTCGATCGCCACCGTCGGCGGCGTCTTGGCGGTGGTGCTGGTCATCGACTTCGCCGACCGCGCCTACTCTTTCAAGGGCGAGGGATGGGTGTGGAACGTGATCCGCCTCTACGTGAACCTCGCCGCCGACTTCGGCTACCAGGTCGCACCGGGGGCGCTGGTGCTGGCGGCCGGGATCACGGTGAGCGGCCTCCGGGTGCAGGGCGAGCTCACCGCGCTGCGCTCGCTGGGGGAGCGGCCCTCCCGCATGATCGCGACCATCCTCACCGCCTGCGCGCTGGTCTGCACCGGCATCGTCTTGGTGAACGAGTGGGTCGTGGTCAGCGCCGCGCAGCGCGCGGAGGAGATCAAGCGCAACGTCTTCGGCCGCAAGCCGGGCGACTTCCGCGCCTACCTCGAGCAGCAGGAGTGGTTCCGAAGCGGCGACCGGATCTACAACCTCCGGTCCGCCACCGACGACGGCTTCGCCGACGTGAGCCTCTACCGGCTGGGTCCCGACTTCCACCTCCTGGAGCGCATCGACGCCAGGACCATGCGGTGGGATCGAGAGGCGAAGGAGTGGCGCCTGACGGACGTCACCACCTCCACCTTCGACCACGGCCTGCGGATCGCGGCCGAGCACCAGGCCGAGGCCTCCCTTCTCCTGCCGGAGTCCCTCGACGACCTCCGTATCAAGACCGGCAAGCCCCGGCAGATGAGCATCGTGCAGCTCTACCAGCAGATCCTGCTGCGGCAGCGGCTGGGACTCGCGGATCTGGAGTTCCGGCACGAGCTCTACAACCGGCTGGCGTATCCGTTCGCGGCGGTGCCGGGATCGCTCATCGCGATCCGCCTGGCGCTGCGCCGAAACCGCTCCGGCCACCTGGCGATGTCGATGGCCGAGGCCCTCGGGATCTCGCTGGCGATGTTCTCGCTGTGGACCATGTTCCGGGCGCTCGGGATCTCCGGCGCGCTGCCGCCGGGGCTCGCGGCGGTCTCGCCGCTCCTCATCCTCCTGGCGATCGGCGTGGCCGCCGACGCGATCCAGCGCCTGGCCCGCCGCCGTCCGGTCCCCGCGACGCTGGCGACCTGAAGGCCTCCCGGTCCCCGCAAACGCGGCGCCTTCGCGCCCCCGCCCGGTCGCGACGACCGAGGATCCGCGTCATCCGGCGCCCTCGGCCTTCGCCTCGCCCGCGGGGAAGAGGGCGAGGGCGGCGGCGATGGCCAGCCCGAAGCCGAAACCGTACATCGACTCGCTCGCGTAGAAGAAGTCGTGCGCCATGGAGTGGACGAGCATGGCGGCGAGGGCGCCGAGGGCGCCGACGCACGCACCCCTGGCGATGGCGTCGCTCCGCGCCCGCGCCTTCCAGAAGCCCCGGGCGAGCAGGGCGAAGAAGGACGCCACGGCGAGAGCGAGGAGGGCGCCTCCCTCCACGTAGGCGGTGAAGAAGGTGTTGTGACACCACGCCCGGATCTTCGTCCGGGGCGCGATGCGGTCGAAGTAGGGGCCGATCACCTTGGGCAGGTTCCCGAAGCCCACGCCGACGATCGGGTGGTCCTTCATCACCGTCTCGCAGGTGCGCCAGATGCCGATGCGATCCTGGTTGGTGTGGACGTCCGTGGCGGTGGTGACCCGGCCTCGGACGCCGGGGTGCAGGGCGACGACCGCGACGGCGATCGCCGCCCCCGCGGCGAGGATCCAGGGAGCCCGCCGGCGCCCGGCGAACCCGGCGAGGACGACGCCCGCCACGGCGAGGCCGAACCAGGAGGTCCGGGCGAAGGTGAAGAAGACCGCGCTCGCCACCACCGCGCAGACCGCAAACGCGGCGACGCGTCGACCTCGGTCCAGCCGCCCGTAGAGGGCGACGCCGGCGAGGACGAGGAGCGGCGGCGTGAGGTTGTGCGCGAGGCGCTGGTACCACGTGAAGAAGCCGAGGGCGGCGTAATGCCCCGGGTACTTGGGCGCGGCCGCAATGATGGCCTTCTTGCGGAGGCCGGCCTCGAAGAGGGGATCGAAGGGGCGGCCCTGCTGGATCCACGCGATCAGCGACGGCGCCAGCGCCGCGATCCCCCACACCGCGAAGAGGCGCAAGGCCTCGGATCGGGCGCGGGCGGGGTCGAGGCCGAGAACGGAGACGATGACGAGCGGCGCGAGGAGGGTGCGCCACAGCATGGTGTCGTTGCCGCCCACCCAGGAGAAGGCGAGGATCTGGCTGGCGCACGCCGCGCCGATGAGCGCGAGCACCGGCAGATCGAGGAAGGACCGCGTCCACACCCGCCGCCCGGTGAGGCGGAGGGCGAGGAGCGAGAGCCCGGCGATCCCCAGGCCGATCTGCATGGGGGCGATCCCGATGGGGAGAAACGCCACGTGCATGTAGAGGCCGGCGCGGGCGGTGGCCGCGAAGATCGGCTGGAGGCGCTCCCCGGCGTGGGTCTCGGGGGCGGTCGGGATCGCGATCGGTTCCATGGATGTGGCATCTTGCCGTCTGCCGGCGACGCCGGGCAAGGAGACACGCACCCCTCCCTCCCTCGCGCGGCGCGGCGATCCCGGGCCGCGCGCGGTCGGCGCGTGAAGGGACCGAGAGCAAGCGATGGCGAAGCCCATGGTAAGAGCTCCCGCACAGGCGGGTCCCGAGTGGCTCGCCCCGGCGTCGCTCCACCTGACCGCGGCGTGGCTGGGCGCCGGGCTCCCCTGGGCGTGGGGGGTGGTGGCGCTGGCGGTCGCCGCGAACGTGGCCCGCGCGAGGCCCGCGCAGGTCGCCGTCACGCTCCCCTATTGCCTCTTCGGGATGGCCGTCGCCCTCGGCGTCGCCTCCGCCTGGCCGTCGGCGTCCGGTCTGGCCACGCCGCACGCTTGGGCGATGGTCCGGCCGGCGATCGCGATCCTCCTGGTGGGCGCGGTCGCCGGCAGGGAATGGGGGCTCACCATCACCTTCGCGTCGGCCGCCGCCGTCCGGGCCGCGTGGGCGCTCGCCCTCGGAGGCGCCCCCGCGCCTCCCTTCCTCGCGGCGGCGGGGCTCCTGCTCGCGTTCGCCGCGTGGGGAGCGGGGGCGATCGCCGGCAGGTGGAGGATCCTCGCCGGCGCGGCGTCGCTCCTCCTCGCCGCCGGGCTCTGGGCGGGCGCGACCTCCGCGGCCTGGGCGGCGATCGCCGTGGGCCTCGGCAGCATGGCGGCGCTCGGTCGGATCGCCCGACCCCTCGCGGTCCCCGGCGCGGCCCTCGCGATCGCCGCCGCCGTCGCGTTCCTCGCTCCGACCCCCAGCGCCTCGCCGCCGACGGACGGGGCGATCGTCGCGTGGGGGCGGGCCCTCGATCTCCTCGCCGAGAGGCCCGCGGGGATTGGCGCGGGCAACTTCGAGAGCGAGGTCCAAGGCGCGCTGGCCGCCCGGGGCCTCGGCGAGGGGGAGCATCCGCGGAACGCCTTCGTGGCCGGCTGGACGGAGAACGGCCCGCTCGGCCTCGTCGCGGCGGCGTGGATCTTCGCCTCGCTCTTCGCGGCGCTGCGGCGGGGGTGGAAGGCCCTCGGCCCCCGGGGCGGATCGCCCCGCGACGGGGCGCTCGTCCTCGGGCTCGCCGGGATCGCGGGGGCGCTCCTCGCCTGGTCCCTCGGGGACGATCCCCTCGGCGATCCCGTCGCCGGCTACGCCTTCGGCTTCCTGATGGCCCTCGGCCTCGCCGCCGCGGGCGAGGCGGGCGGCCCGTCGCCGATCCCCTCCAGGCAGAAGCCGCTCCCCAGGCTGGCCGCCGGCGGCGCGGCGATCGCCATCGCGGGGGCTGCGGTGGGGGGCGCCATCACCTCGGGTGATGCGCCGGCGGGCTTTCGCGTCGGCGCCGCCTCGCTCCTCGCCGCCCTCGCGATCCTGCGCCTGCCCTGGCTGCGCGTGCCCCTCCCCGCGGCGATCCGGGGCCTGGCGATCTATTGCGGTGCGGTCTTCCTCGCCCTGCGCGCGTTCGCGGCGCCCCTCGAGCCGGGCTCCGCGCTGTGGTGGCGAAGCCCGTCGGCGGTGGCGGCCCTGTGCGGCCTCGGCGCCGCCGTCGCCGGAGCCGGCCATGCCATCCGCCGCCCCGGATCGATCGGCCCCGCGCCGGTGGCGGGCGCCATCGCCTGCCTCTTCGTGATCGGCTTCGTGTCGCTTCTGCACTACGGTGTCCTGGCGCCGGGCTTCGTGCCGACGGCGCCGTACAACTTCGCGGTGGCCTCCTGCCTCGCGTCGCTGCTCTTCGTGGCGTGGTCCGGGCCCTTGAGCCTGGGGCTCTCCGAGGTCGACCGCCGCGTTCGGCGGCTCGCGGGGTTGCCCGAGGCCGCAGTGGCGTCGGGGCTCCTCGCCGCGCTGATCTTGGGATGGAGATGAAGTTCGAGCTCTGTGGTCTTCCGGTGGATCAGATCGACACGGACGGGACGGTGGCGCGGATCCTCGCCCGCTGCGCCGAGGAGGGAGGTGCCCCCCTCGTGGTCTCGTCCTGCAACGTGGACATGGTGGTGAAGGCCTCGCGGGATCCCGCCTTCGCCGAGGCGCTCGCGTCCGCCGACATCCTCACCGCCGACGGCATGCCCATCGTGTGGCTGGGCCGCGCCCGCGGCGGGTCGTTCCCGGAGCGAGTGGCCGGGTCGGAGCTCGTCCCCCGGGTGTCCAGGGCTTGTGCGCGTGAGGGGTACTCGGTGTACCTCTTCGGCGGGCGGCCCGGGGTCCCGGAGGCGGCGGCCGCGAGGCTCCTGGCCGACTCGCCGGATCTGCGGATCGCGGGGACGCTCTCGCCCAAGATGGGCTTCGACGCCGATCCGGCGCTCTTGGAGCAGACCGTCGCCGAGGTGCGGCGCGCAGCGCCCGACGTGCTCTTCGTGGCCATGGGGGCGCCGCGGCAGGAGCGCTTCATCGCCGCGCACCGCGAGGCGCTGGGAGCCAAGGCGATCCTGGGGATCGGCGGGAGCCTCGACATGCTCGCCGGCAGGGTGCGGCGAGCGCCGGGCTGGGTGCAGCGCTCGGGCTTCGAGTGGCTGTGGCGCCTCGCCCAGGAGCCCAGGCGCCTCTTCCGGCGGTATCTCGTCGACGACCTGGCCTTCCTCCCGATCGCGTGGCGGGAGCTGAGGGCGCCGCGCAGGTGAACCGCCCCTGGGACGCGACGCCGCTTTCGGGCGAGGCGGCGGCACCGGAATCGGCGCGCGCCGCGGCTCCTCCCTCGGCCGAGGCGGCGCTGCCGGGTGCGCCGGCGACGGCGAGATCCGTGGCGCCGGCCGCCGAGGTCGCCCCGCCCGAGGGAGGGGCGTCGGCGCGATCGTGGGCGCCTCCCGCCGCCGCGTCCCGCCTGCGGCTGCTGTTGCCCACGCCGCTCGTCCTCTTCGCGGCGCTGGCGCTCATCCGCCAGATCGCCCTGGTCGGCCAGCTCGGCAACGCGCTCGATCTCGGCGCGGAGCGGCTCGTCCTCATCACCCTGGGGACCAGCTTCCTCGTCGCGGCGCCGCTCCTGCGCCGGGGGCGCCTTTTCCCCCTCGCGGTCGCGGACTCGCTCCTGACCCTCTTCGCGGTCGGCGACCTGGTCTATTACCGGGCCTTCGGGGATCTCCCCTCGGTCGCCTCCCTTCGCTTCGCGGGCCAGCTCCCGTCGGTGGCGTCCGCGGCGGCGGCCCTGGTGCGGCCCTCCGACCTCGTGCTCCTGGGGATGGGTCCGCTCGGGTTCCTCGCGCACCGCGTCGCCCGGCGCGGCGCCCCGAGCCTGTCCGTGCGCGCGATCGGCGCGTGGGTCGCCGTCGGCGCGATCCTGGTGGCCGGCGTCTTCGCCACCACCCCCAGGCTCGGCAGGCTGCGGCATCGCGGCAACGCCTTCCTGGCGGGGGAGCTGGGGCTGTTCCACTACCACCTGTGGGAGGCCGCGTCGTACGCGGCCAGGCGCGCCTCGCGCCTCGTCCCGGATCCGGCGGCGGAGCGGGCGGCGCGCGAGCGCCTCGCCGAGCTGGCGGCGAGCGGCGACGGCCGATCGGAGCTGTGGGGCGCGGCGAGGGGCCGGAGCGTGATCGTGCTCCAGCTCGAGTCCTTCCAGGCGTTCGCGGTGGGGCTGCGGATCGAGGGCCAGCAGGTGACCCCGCGGCTCGACGCCCTCGCCGCCGAGAGCCTGCGCTTCACGAACTTCCACCACCAGACCGCCGGCGGCCGCACCTCGGACGCGCAGTTCGTCTCGAGCTGCTCGCTCCACCCGGCGCGCACCGGCGCCGCGGTCTTCGAGTACGCGGACAACGACCTGCGCTGCCTCCCCGGGCTCCTCGCCGACGAAGGCTGGACTACCGTCGCGATGCAGACGATGGGCGCGGACTACTGGAACGCCGCCGCGATCGAGAGGAAGCTGGGCTTCCAGCGCTCCCTCAGCGATCGAGACTTCGTGCAGGACGAGGTGATCGGCTACGGCCTCTCCGATCGATCGTTCTTCCGGCAGGCGGCGGAGATCCTCGAGGAGACGCCCGAGCCCTTCTACGCATCACTCCTCGGGCTCACCAGCCACGCCCCGTACGACTGGCCGAACCTGCCGCGGGAGCTGGAGATGGGGAGGCTCGAGGGCACCTACCTGGGCAGCTACCTCCAGGCGGTGCGCTACACCGACCGAGCGGTGGGCGAGTTCGTGGAGTCGCTGCGGGAGCGCGGGATCCTCGACCGCGCCGTGCTCGTGATCCTCGGCGATCACGACGGGGTGACGAGGCGGGCGGCGCCGGGCCTCGTCGACATCCTCGGGATCCGCCCCGACGACGAGCTGGCGTGGACCCGGGTGGAGCGGGGGATCCCGCTCCTCGTGCGGCTGCCGGAGGGCGAGGGGGCGGGCCCGCGCGACGTGCTCGGCGGCCAGATCGACCTGGCCCCCATGCTCCTCGGGCTCCTTGGCCTGCCCAGGGAGGGGACGGTCTTCCTGGGCCGCGACCTCCTCGGGCCGCAGGCCGAGCAGCCGATGGTCGCCTTCGTGGACGGATCCGTCCTGGGGAGGGCCCGCCTCTACAAGGCGGGGGTCTGCCACGGCGAGGGAGGGCGGGAGCCCGCCGAGGCGTGCGCCTCGCTCCGAGAGGCCGCTTCCCGCGAGCTGGCGATCTCCGCCGGCATCCTGGAAAAGGATTTGAGCGCGAAGCTCGCCCGGCGCTGAGCGGATCGGCCGCCTCCTCGCGCCGCCGGGATCGGCGGGCAACTTGCGTTCCCTCCGCGGGGCGACGAAGGTGGCCGGCTCGTGTGGACCCGCCGTCTTTGGGCGGCCATTTCCCGAGGAACGTTCGAGGTGAAGCGAATCGCGGTGGTGATGGGCACCCGGCCCGAGGGGATCAAGCTGGCGCCGGTGGTGCGGGAGCTTCGCTCCCGGGAGGGGTGCGAGACCCTGGTGATCTCGACCGGCCAGCACCGCGAGATGCTCGCCCAGGTGCTGGAGCTCTTCCAGGTGAAGCCCGACGTCGACCTGGCGGTGATGAAGCCGGGGCAGGACCTGTACGACGTCACCTGCGCGGCGCTCCTGGGCATGCGCGAGGTGCTCCGCCGGGAGCGTCCGGACCACGTGGTGGTGCAGGGGGACACGACCACCGCGTTCTCGGCCGCCCTCGCGGCGTTCTACGAGCGGATCCCGGTGGCCCACGTGGAGGCGGGCCTGCGCTCCGGCGACAGGTACCTGCCGTACCCCGAGGAGGTGAACCGGAAGATGATCACGCCGATCGCCGAGTGGCTCTTCCCGCCGACGGAGGCGTCGCGCCGCATCCTCCTGCAGGAGGGGTATCCGGAGGATCGGGTGGTGGTCACCGGAAACACCGTGGTCGACGCGCTCCTCCACACGAGGGAGCTGGCGCGCTCCCGCGAGGTCGAGATCCCGGGGCTGCCGCCCGGCGCGCTGGACGGCAAGCGCGGCATCCTCGTCACCGGCCATCGCCGCGAGAGCTTCGGCGAGACCTTCGAGGGGATCTGCCGGGCGCTCCTGCGGATCGTCCGCGCCCATCCCGACGTCGCGATCGCCTACCCGGTCCACCTCAACCCCAACGTGGACGGGCCGGTGCGGCGCCTGCTGGGCGGCGAGCCGCGGATCCACCTCTTGCAGCCCCTGGGGTATCTGGAGCTGGTCTCCCTCATGGACCGCTGCGAGCTGATCCTCTCCGACTCCGGCGGGATCCAGGAGGAGGCCCCCAGCCTCCACAAGCCGATCCTCGTCATGCGCGACGTGACCGAGCGCCCCGAGGGCATCGAGGCCGGCGTGGCCCGGCTCGTCGGCACCACGGAGGAGGGGATCGTGGCCGGGGCGACGGCGCTCCTCGGGGATCCCGCCCTCTACGCGAGGATGGCCTCCGGCGGGAATCCCTACGGCGACGGGAAGGCCTCCTTGCGGATCGCCGACGCCCTGCTCGGACATTCGTGATCGGCCGCGCGATCCTCGGCTGCGGGCGCTCCTGGGGATCGGATATCGTCGCTCCGTGACCTCGCCGACCCTGCCCGTTCGAGTCGATCCACCATGAGAGCGTTCCGCGCAGCGTCGCCGAACCTGCCCTCGTGGATCTTCTTCGCCACGCTGGTGGCGAAGCAGATCTGGCTGAGCGCCCAGATCAGCCCGAACGCGAGCCTGACGGGATGGGTGGTCCTCGCCGTCTCGACCGGGGGCTTCCTCCTCGGCGCGTCGTGGATCGCCAGGGCGTTCCAGGGGCGCCGGCAGGTGGTCGCGCTGATCGCCCTCGACCTCGTCCTCACCGTCGTGGCGTACGGCGACCTCCTCCATTTTCGGATGTTCGGCTCGCTCCCGTCCGCGTCGTCGCTCGCGTTCGCGTGGCAGTTGCGCGACGTGCAGGGGAGCTTGTTCTCCCTGATGCGAGCGCGGGACGCGTGGCTCTTCCTGGACGTGGCCGTACTGGCGGCGTTCCTGGCGCGCCCCGATGCACATCGGTTCGAGCGGGTGCGACCCCGCCTCGGCGCGGCGCTGCTGGCGGCGGGGGCCCTCGCGTCCATCGCCGTGGCGATCGCCTCCCCCCGCACCCGCGATCGGTATTACGGGAACGCCTACCTCGCGAGCCACCTGGGGCTCTTCAACTACCACCTCTGGGATCTGGCGAACCAGGGGAGGCGCCTGTTCGCGACGGCCGCCGTCGATCGCGAGGTCGTCGAGCGGGTGGCCGCACGGATCTCGGCGGGTTGGGGGCGCGGCGCGGGCTCCCCGCTCCCGGGGGCGGGCGCCGGCCTGGACGTGATCGTGCTGCAGGTGGAGGCGCTCCAGGGCTTCGCCGCCGGGCTGGTGGTGGACGGGCAGCCGATCACGCCGCGCCTGGACGAGCTGGCGAGAGAGAGCCTTCGCTTCCCCAACTACTTCCACCAGGCGGCGACCGGCAGGACCTCCGACGCCCAGTTCCTGGCGAACTGCTCCCTCGGGGTGAGCCCGGCGGGCGCGGTGGCGTTCCTCTACGCGGGCAACGAGTTCCGCTGCCTGCCGAGCGTCCTCGCCGACCGCGGGTACGAGACCGCCTTCTTCCACCCCTACGACCCGGACTTCTGGAACCGCGCCGCCTTCAACCCCAAGCAGGGATTCGCCCGATCCGCGAGCGAGCGCGACTACGTAATCGACGAGACCATCGGCCTCGGCCTGTCGGATCGCTCCTTCTTCCGCCAGACCGTGGCGATGCTCCAGGACCTCCCGCGCCCGTACTACGCCTTCCTGATCACCCTCACCAGCCACGGCCCCTTCGACTTCCCGGAGCTGCCCAGGCGCCTGCGCCTCGGGCGCCTGGAGGGGACGGAGGTGGGCGCCTACCTCCACGCCGTCCACTACACCGACGAGGCGATCGGCGCGTTCATCGACGACCTGCGCGAGCGGGGCTTGCTCGACCGCGCCATCCTCGTCGTCTACGGCGATCACGACGCTGCGGTCCGGCGCAACTCCAACGTCGAGGACCTCCTCCCCATCCCGGCGGGCGACGAGCTGGCGTGGGTCGCCGAGGAGAGGCGGGTGCCGCTCCTGGTGCGGCTGCCCCACGGGCGCCACGCCCGGGAGGTCTCCACCTACGGCGGCCAGATCGACCTCGCCCCCACCCTCGCCGGCCTCCTCGGGATCCCCCTCGAGGGCCTCTCCTTCCTCGGGCACGACCTCCTGGCGCGGGGCAGGCCGGAGCGGGTCGCGTTCCCGGACGGGATGGTGCTCGGTCCCGACCGGCTCGCGCTCGGCCCGGCAGGGCGGGGCCCGCGCTGCCTCGGGAGGGAGGGTCCGCTCCCTCCAGGGGCGTGCGCCGATCTGGAGGCGGCGGCGGAGGAGGATCGGGAGATCGCCGCCGCGATCCTGGAGCTGGATCTGATCCCGGAGCTGGAGCGGGCGTGGGCCGAGGTGCGCCTCGGGGAGCGGTGAGCCTCAGCCCGCGGCGGGGGAGGGCCGCCGATCGGCCCGGAGCCGCGAGCGGATGAGCAGGGCGATCACCGCGAAGCCGAGCAGCTCCGATGCGATGAAGGAGATCGCCGCGCCGTCGGCGCCGATCCGGGGGAGGAGCAGGGCGTTCGCCCCCGTCACCAGGACGAGCTGGGCGACGTTCATCGCCACGTAGGAGCGGATGAGGTCGAAGTTGTAGCCGACCACCGCGATCGGACAGAAGAGGATCGCGATCACGTAGCGGACGCCGAGGAGCCGGGCGAGGGCCACCGACCCCTCGTACGCCTCGCCGAAGATCCACGGCGCCGCCATCGGCACCACCAGGGAGTAGACGAGCGCCCCGAAGGCGAGGAGCGCGCTGAGGGCGAAGGTCTTCCGCAGCAGCCGGACGGTCTCCTCGCGGGAGCCGGCGACCG
Source organism: Vulgatibacter sp. (assembly GCA_035565615.1). Lineage (GTDB taxonomy): Bacteria > Myxococcota > Myxococcia > Myxococcales > Vulgatibacteraceae > Vulgatibacter. Next base: position 12,146 of record DATMSB010000011.1, read on the forward strand.
CCGCCGCTCGGGGCGCGAGGGCGGTGTTCACCGCCGCGATCAGCATCAGCAGCGGCAGGGTGAAGCGGCTCGCCACGGTGTAGACGCCGATCTCCGCGTCGCCGAGGAAGAAGCCCATCGCCCACACGTCCATCCGCGCCGTCACCGCGCAGACGAGCGAGGCCGCCAGGTTGTAGCGGGCGAAGGTCCCCAGCCCTTCGCTGGCGGGCATCGACAGCGCTCGCCGGTGGGGAAGCCGCGGCCGGATCACCTCCCAGGGCACGAGGGGCAGGAGCACCGCCGCCGCCACGGCCATGCCCACCGCGCTCGCCACCAGGATCGCCTCCACCGACCAGAGGCCGAGCCCGGCGGCGACGAGCACCGCCAGCAGGGTGAAGGCGCCCTGGCCCGACGCGGCGAAGGCGTTGAGCCGGAAGCGGCGGTGGGCCTGCAGGTAGAGCGCGGGGAAGGTCACCAGCGGCGCGAGCGCCGAGGTGAGGAGGGCGAGGCGGATCAGGGGGGCGAGGGTCGAATCGTGCCAGGCGAGGGCGGCGATCGCCGGGGCGAGGGCGAAGGCCGCCGCGGAAGCCCCGACGCCCACCAGGAGCCGCAGGCCGAGGGTCCACCGGAGGATGGCGCGGGCCTCCGCCATCCTGCCCTCCGCCCGCGCGCCCGCGGCGAACCGCACCGCGGTCGCGCCGATCCCCAGGTCCGTGAAGGCGATCACCAGCGAGGCGACGCTGATCGCCAGGGCGTGGCGGCCCAGGCTGGCGGCGCTCAGGCCTCGCGCGAGGATCAGGGTGACGGCGAGCCCCGAGGCGGCGGTCACCCCCTGCGGCAGCAGCGACAGGAGGACGTCCGCGATCCCCCGGCGCGATCCCCGGGCGTCCTCGACCAGCGAGCGCAGCCGGCCCGGAGCGTACGTCGCGATGCGGCCGAGGGGAGACGCCATCGGCGGGAAGCTAACACACCTCCCGCGTTTCCCGGCGTCGGCGAACGGCGCCAAGCAGGCGATCGGCCCCGCTCCCGGGGGGGCGACTTCCTGCCGACGGCTCCGGTGCGGTAGAAGACCGGAGAGCAGGCCACCGTGGCCTCGATCGAAAGGCGAGGCGCCTTGAGCAGAGCGAAGAGGACCCTGGGGTTCGCCCTCGCGACGACCGACGCGTTCCTGCTGGTCGCCGCCTATTTCGGCGCGTACGAGCTGCGCTACCGGATGGGCTGGCTCCCCGGCCTGTACGGCTGGGATCGCTACCTCCTCCTCCCGATCCTCGCGCTGCCGCTGTGGCTGGGCACGGGGTGGTGGGTGGGCCTCTACGGCGGGGGCCATCGCAGCCTCCGGCGGGAGTTCTCCGGCCTCCTCCGCGCCGCGATCGTCACCGGGCTCGTGCTCTCGGCCTTCGCCTTCCTCCTCAAGCAGCAGCACCAGAGCCGCCCCCTCATGGTGCTGTACGTGACCTTCGCGTTCACCCAGGCCTGCGCGGTGCGGGCGGGCATGCGCCTCCTCACCTTCGGCAGACCCGAGCGCATCGTGCGGACGATCGTGGTGGGGGCCGGGCCGGACGCGGACGAGCTCTGCCGGCGGATCGCCGCCAGGCCTGGCTCCGTCCTGGTGGGCCTCGTCGCGGAGGACGAGGGGGCGAACCCGCCTCCGGGCGTGCGCGTCCTGGGGACCATCGCCGAGGCAGACGCGATCTTCCGGGGGGAGGTCGTCGACGAGGTGATCTTCGCGGTGGCCGCCTCCCGGGTCGCCCAGGTGCAGGACGCCTTCGCCAGCGCCGAGGACCTCGGCCTGAAGGCCAAGATCTCGGTCTCCTTCCTGCCGTTCCAGCGGGCGCGCGTCGACTTCGAGGAGCTCGACGGGATGCCGCTCCTCGCCTTCGAGACCGCCCCGGGCGATCCGGTGAAGCTCGCCACCAAGCGGGCCTTCGATCTGGTGGTGAGCGGCGTGGCGCTCCTCGTCTTCGCTCCCGTGTTCCTGGCGATCGCGGTGGCCGTCAAGCTGGACTCGCCGGGGCCCGTCTTCTTCGGCCAGGTCCGCAGCGGCCTCAACGGCCGGCGCTTCACCCTTTGGAAGTTCCGCTCCATGGTGGTCGACGCGGCGAAGCGCCTCCCCGAGCTGGCGGCGCACAACGAGATGAGCGGCCCGGCCTTCAAGATGAAGGCGGATCCCCGGGTGACGCGGGTGGGGCGCTTCCTGCGCAAAAGCTCCCTCGACGAGCTGCCGCAGTTCTGGAACGTCTTCCGCGGCGACATGAGCGTGGTCGGGCCGCGCCCGCCGCTGCCGGACGAGGTCTCGCGGTACCAGCGCTGGCAGCGGCGTCGACTTTCGGTGAAGCCGGGGATCACATGCGTCTGGCAGGTGAGCGGCCGCAGCGACCTCGACTTCGAAACCTGGATGAAGCTCGACCTGGCCTACATCGATCAGTGGTCCCTCTGGCTGGACCTCAAGATCTGCTGGAAGACCATCCCCGCCGTGCTCCTCGGCAGGGGCGCGCGGTAGAGGTCGCGCGCCCCTGCCGGGGGCCGTCGAAGTCCGCAGATTCCCGGCCTGCGCGCCCCCTTTGGGAGGTGGCAGACCCGCTCCACCCCCAAAGGGGAGAGCGCCGCGGGGGCCGCGGGTGGTAGAGGACTGGCACTCCTCGCCAGCCCCGTGGTAACGTCCCGCCCACTGTTCGGCGTGGTGGATCCGCTTCGCTCCCGACCCGCCCCTTTCGAGAGGCGCAGGGGGAGCGGTCGGAGGGGTGTGTCCGCGGACCGGAATTCCGAACCAGCCTGCCTCCTCCGTCCCCGGCTCCCGCTCCAGGAGAGCGGCACTACTGCCGCAGTCATGGCCTCCATTCGGAAAATCTTGCGCCCCGAGACCGGAAGGGGATCGGCGCGATCCGGGGGGCCGAGGGGCGGGAAGGGCAGGACTTTCCAGGGAAAGGACGAAAAGGGCGCATTGTCGGGTGCCCCTGGCATGGATCTCGCTACATATTCCGGTCGAGCGTTCTGCTGCTCCCGCAAGGCCTCACGGTCGGCGAAAGCCGGGGCGCTCCCGCGGACGTCCTCCCAGGAGGCCGCCCGTCGGTACATCCCGCGCCGGTCGGAACGCACGTTCGCCCGTGTGCCCGATCGGGACGCCAGCCTGCTTGCCGCTGCGGCGAGCACCCCGCCACGCCGGACGGTGCGCAGCGAGCATCCCTCCTCCCTCGAATCTCCCCGAAGAATGGGCCGAAACTTCCGCGTGTTCGCAGACGAGGTGCGGCCCGAAGCGCGCTTTACGGCCGAGGGCCCGGTCGTTAGACTCCCGCCGACTTTCACGTCGAGCACAGGAGAGGAACCCCCTTGCGTTCTCCGCTGATCCGTGGACGCCGGCTCCGCCGGACCGAGACGCTGCGCCGGATGGTTCGCGAAACCGAACTGCGGGCCTCCGACCTCATCCTTCCGCTCTTCGTCGAGCCCGGGAAGGGCGTGCGGCGCCCGGTCGGCTCCATGCCGGGGGTCTTCAACCTCTCGGTCGACACCGCGATCGACGAGGCGAAGCGGGCCTGCGACCTCGGGATCCCCGCGGTGATCCTCTTCGGGATCCCGGACTCCAAGGACGCCGCCGGCAGCCGCGGCCACGCGGACGACGGCATCGTGCCCACGGCCCTTCGCGCGCTGCGCGAGGCCGTCCCCGAGATGGTGCTCGTCGCCGACGTATGCCTCTGCGAATACACGGACCACGGGCATTGCGGGATCCTGCGGGACGGCGACGTCGACAACGACGCCACCGTGCCGCTCCTCGCCAAGGCCGCGGTCGCCTACGCGAAGGCGGGGGCGGACATCGTGGCGCCCTCCGACATGATGGACGGGAGGGTGGGGGCGATCCGCCACGCCCTGGACGAGTCCGGCCTGACGGCTACCGCGATCATGAGCTACTCGGCCAAGTTCGCCTCCGCGTTCTACGGGCCGTTCCGGGACGCGGCGCAGAGCACCCCGCAGTCCGGCGATCGCCGGGGCTACCAGATGGATCCCGCCAACGGCCGGGAGGCGATGCGCATGGTCCGCCGCGACCTGGCGGAGGGCGCGGACGTGGTGATGGTGAAGCCGGCGTTGCCGTACCTGGACGTGATCCGGAGGGTGAGCGACGAGGTGGACGTGCCGGTCGCCGCCTACTGCGTCTCGGGCGAATTCACCATGATCGAGGCGGCGGCGCGGAACGGCTGGATCGACGGGCCCCGGGCCACGATGGAGGCGCTCGTCTCCATCAAGCGGGCGGGCGCCGATCTGATCGTCACCTACCACGCCCTGGAGGCCGCGAAGGCCCTCGCGGACTTTCGCTAGCGTGAACGACTCTCGCACCCGGAGCGCGGGCCGCAACGGGGCGTCGTACCCCAAGGCCGAGATCGTGCCCAGGGTGCTCGCCAAGGTCGCGGACTTGCTGGTGGCCTCCGCGTTCTGGTTCTTCGTGCCCGGCGTGGGCGTGATCCTCGCGCTGGCGTACCTGCTCGCCTGCGACGGCCTCCCCAACGGCCAGTCGCCCGGCAAGAGGCTGCTCGGGATCAAGGCCATGCACCTGCCGACCCGCCGCTCGTGCGCGGTCTCCCACTCCGTGGTCCGCAACCTCCCAATCGCCCTGGCGATGCTGCTCGCGGCGAACCCCTTTCTCCTCGTCGCCTCCCTCCCCATCCTCGCCTTCGAGCTCTACCTGGTGATCACCGATCCCCGCGGCGCCCGGATCGGCGACGTCTTCGCGGACACCCAGGTGATCGACGGCAAGGTCCCCTTCGACGCGCCGGTGGTCGCCGGCGAACCGGTTCCGCCTCCCCGGACCTTGCGGGGCGAGCTGGGCGAGTCCGCCCGCTTCATGGCCGACGCCTCCTGGGAGGAACCACCATGCGGATCGCGCTGACCCACAACCTCCGGCTCAGCGAGTCGGAGGACGAGGCGGAGTTCGACTCGAAGGAGACGGTCGACGCCCTCGCCAAGGCGCTGGAGCGGATCGGGCACCGGGTGGAGCGCATCGAGGTGTCGGGACCCGCCTCGCGGACGGTGGCGCGCCTCGAGGCGTACTCGCCCGACCCGATCTTCAACGCGGCGGAGGGCCGGCGTGGGCACTTTCGCGAGGCGTTCTTCCCGGCGCTCTTCGAGGAGCTGGGGGGTTGCCCTACACCGGCAGCGACTCCTACGCCCTCACCGTCGGCCAGGACAAGCAGCTCGCGAAGATGATCGTCGCCCAGCAGGGGATCTCCACGCCCGCCTGGCTCTTCGTCGACAGGCTGGATCGCCTCGACCTGCGGGCGCTCACCTTTCCGGTGATCGTGAAGCCGAACTTCGAGGGGTCCTCGAAGGGGATCACCCAGGCGTCGGTGGTGAGCGAGCCGGCCCGGCTGCCGGCCTACGTGGCCGAGATGCTGCGCCGCGATCCCGCCGGGCTCCTCATCGAGCACTAGACGGCACCGACCCGTCGGTCGCTTCCTGGAGGCCCTGTCCGACGGCCCGAGTCAGGGGATCCTCGCGCCCACCGAGGTGGTCTACCCGGAGGGGCAGGCGGGGCTGTACCCGATCGTCGACTACGATCGGAAGACCCGCAGCGGCGGCGGCGTGGCGCTGCGCACGCCGGCGGTCCTCGACCGATCGGTGGAGGAGGTCCTGCGCCACGTCGCGCGGAAGGCGTTCGAGGCCATCGACTGCCAAGGACTCGAGGAGCTCCAAGTCGAGGCCCAAGAAGATCGGACCGCTCAAGGTCGGCTTCGCCTTCAACGTGAAGCGGGTGCGCCCCACGCTGGGCGGCCAGAGCGACTCGGAGGCGGAGTACGACTCGCCGGAGACGCTCCAGGCGATCCGGGAGGCCATCGCCTCGTACGGCCACGAGGTCATCGACCTGGAGGCGACCTCCGAGCTCCCGGCCATCTTGGCGAGCTCCAACATCGACGTCGCCTTCAACATCGCGGAGGGGCTCGAGGGACGAAACCGGGAGTCCCAGGTGCCCGCGCTCCTCGAGCTCCTCGACATCCCGTACACGGACAGCGACCCCGCCGCGCTCGCCAAGGTCCTGGCCAAGCGGATGGTGCGCACGGCCGGGATCCTCACCCCCCAGTATTTCCTCATGCAGTCGGGCAAGGAGAAGCTGCCCCGGGATCTGCGCTGGCCGCTGATGGTGAAGCCGGTGGCGGAGGGGTCGTCGAAGGGCGTGATCTCGAAGAGCGTCTGCGACACCGAGGCCGAGCTGCGAGAGGTGGCGCGCCAGCTCGCCGCCAAGTACCGGCAGCCGGTGCTGGTGGAGGAGTACATCCTCGGCCGCGAGTTCACCGTGGGGCTCCTGGGCGAGCGCAGGCCGAGGGCGATGCCGCCGATGGAGATCGTCGTTCTCGACAAGACGATGAAGAACCCGATTCTACAGCTTCGAGATGAAGCAGGACTGGGACAGCCGCATCCGCTACGACACGCCGGCCCAGGTGGACGACCGCACCCGCCGCAAGATCGAGGAGTGCGCCCGGGACGCCTTCGTGGCGCTGGGCTGCAGGGACGTGGCGCGGATCGACTTCCGCATGGACGATCAGGGGCGGATCTACTTCCTGGAGTGCAACCCGCTCCCGGGGCCGACCCCGGGGTGGAGCGATCTCGTCCTCATCGCCAAGGCGGCGGGCATGGATTACCGCACCCTGATTGGCGAGATCCTCTCGGGGGCGATCCGCCGCTACGAGGAGCGGGTGCGGGAACGTCGGGCGGAGGACGCGGGGCGCGGCCGCCGGCAGGAGGAGCCCAGGGAGAAGGCGGTCGCGAAGGGCTATGATGTCGTGGCGGCAGGGGGGCAGGAGCCCTCCTCCCCTGCGAGTGCCCACCCGGCGGGGAGCGAGCCATGGCCCGATCGAAGAGCAAGCACGTACGCGTCCGAAACCGGCGGAGAATCCAGCACCGGAAGTACCTGAAGCGCAAGAAGGCGGCGGCGATGCAGGCCCGGGGCGGCGGCTGAGCGGAGGGCGGATCCGCCGCGGCGGTTTCGTGAATAGCATTCGCCGATGGAAGGTCGTCCCCCCATCCGCTGGTCGACCTGGGCGTTCATCTTCGTCTTCGCCACCACCCTGGTCTTCTTCGTGGTGGTGGTGTGGCCGTTCCTGATCCCCGTGCTCATCGGCGCCTTCGTGGTGGTGCTCTTCGACGCCCCCCACGAGGCGCTGGTGCGGAAGCTCCACGGCAGGCGCGGCCTGGCCGCGCTCCTCTCCACCGTCGCCGTCTTCCTGCTCATCCTGGTCCCGACCGCCGCGGTGGTCTTCATCCTGGTTGAGCAGGCGGTCGAGCTCGTCGGCAACCTCGCCGAGTACCTCGGCCCCGGCGGCTTCTCCGCGCTCCTGGGCGGCCAGATCCCCGAGCCGCTGCGGCCCCTCGTCGATCGCCTCGAGGGCCTGGGCATCGGCGCCGAGCTGCAGACGGCGCTCTCCTCCCTGGGCAAGTACCTCGCCGGACTCGTCGGCGGGATCCTCTCCACCGCGACGGCGGTCTTCATCAACGGCTTCCTGGTCGTGGTGTCGATCTACTACTTCTTCCTCGACGGGAGGCGTCTGCTCCGCGAGCTCTCCCGCGCCACGCCGATGGACGTCCGCTACGAGGCGGAGTTCTTCCGGGAGTTCCGCGACGTGGCCCAGACCATGATCTTCGTGAACGTGGTCACCGCGCTGGTCCAGGGAGTCCTCGGCGGGATCGGCTTCGTGGTGGTGAAGCTCCCCTCGCCGCTCGTCTGGGCGGTGCTGATGGCCTTCCTCTCGCTGGTGCCCATCCTGGGCACCGGCCTCGTGTGGGCGCCGGCGGCGGTGATCCTCCTCCTCTCTGGCCGGATCGTCGCCGGCCTCTTCCTGCTGGCCTGGGGCTTCCTGGTGGTGGGGACGGTGGACAACCTGCTCCGTCCGTTCCTCGCCAAGGGGCGGATCCGCCTCCACCCCCTCCTCGTCTTCGTCACCATCTTCGGGGGGCTGGCGGTCTTCGGCTTCGTGGGGGTGGTGATCGGCCCGCTCATCGGCTCCCTCTTCACGGCCATGGTCCGGATCTGGAAGCGGGACTTCGCGCCGAGGTTCGCCGGTCCCCGGACGCTGCCGCGGGTCTAAGGGGCCAACCGCTCCTCGGGCGCCACCGAGTGGGCGGGTGGATCAGGCCACCGGCCGGGAGGCGGGGCGCGCGGCCCGATGCCGTCGCGCGGGATCGACCAGGCGCAGGGAGAGGGGGGCGGACGCGAGCCTTCCCGCCGCCGACAGGAGGAAGAGGAGCTGCAGGGTGAGCACGGGCCTGCCGTTCAGGAAGATCATCGGGGGCAGGGCGTCGGCGACGATCCCGCCCAGGCCCGCGGCGAGGGCGAACGAGAGGCCGCCGGCGGTGGCGAAGGCCGCCAGGTAGAAGGGACGCTGCTCGGGCGGCGCGATCGAGAGAGGGAGCTGGAAGGCGGCGAGGCCGTGCCCCGCCCAGAGCGTGCCCGCGACCAAGGCGTCCGCCGCGATCACGAAGGGCAGCGCGGAAGCGGGGGGTGCCAACCAGACGAGGGGCACGGCGAAGAGGCCGAACGAGCAGAGCGCGAGGATCGGCTTGGCGCCCTTCCTGTCGATGGCGCGTCCCCAGGCGGGGGTGACGAGCACCCGCACCAGGCCTGCCGCGGCGGCGTGCCCCGCCACCAGCATGAAGCCCATGTGCAGGTTGGTGAGCAGGTGCACCGCGAAGAAGCTCGCCGATACGCCGATCGCGGCGTTCCACGCCATCTGATACGTCACCAGGCGTCGGGACGCCGGATCGCGGAGGACGCGGGCGACCACCGCGCGGAAGGCGACGCGTCCGGAGCGAGGGCGCGCAGGCTCGTGCTGGCGGCGGAGGAGGGGTTGGGTGAGGAGGCCCGCGATCGTCGCCAGCGCGGCGAGCCCGGAGAGCGCCAGCGACTCCATCCCGAGGACGCTGGAGCGATCGAGCATCACCCCCGCCGCGAAGCCCATCAGCGATCCCGAGAGCGACGCGAAGGAGGCGCGTCGCCCGAAGTAGCGCCCGCGGATGCGCGCCGGGACGACCTCGCCCATCCAGGTGATCCAGCCGTTCGAGCCCACCACCCCTAGGCCGATGTGGACGGCCGCGACGCCGAGGAGGAGGACGCGCTTCTCCTCCGTGGGCAGGGCCAGGAACGGGAGGAGGATCAGCGGGGCCAGGGAGATCCTCGACACCGCCGAGGCGACGATCGCCACGCGGCGGCCGCCCAGGGTGGAGGTGAGGCAGGCCGACGGGAGCTGGATCACCTGGGCGAAGGACGGCAGGGCGCCCAGGAGCGCGACGGCGAGGGGATCGCAGCCGAGGTAGAGGGCCCACGCCGTGAGCGCGGCGCCGCCGGCGCAGGCGGTGACGACCTCCGCCGCCATCCCCTCGACGGTCGAGATCCGCAGCGTGCGCTCGATCGCGCGGCGCCGCGGGCGGGTCGGGGAGGGGAGGCGGGACGGCGCGATCGGCCGCTGGCCGGTCGGTGGGCGTGGCGTCTCGGACACGGGCGGGAGGGCGGGGGGAGGAGTCTGCCCCGCGTGCGTCGCAACAGCCTCGACGCCCGTCCATTTCCCGACGATGGAGCTCGATTGGCCGCGCGCTCCGCGGCCCTCTCAGCCGGCCTTCGAGTCGGATCCGGTCGAGGACTCGGACTTCGAGGAGCCGTCCTTCGCGCCGCCCTTCGGCGTGGAGCTGTAGAGGTCGGCGTACCAGCCGCCGCCCTTGAGCTGGAAGCTCGTGCGGCTCACGATCTTGGAGAGGGTGCCCTTACCACCACAGGACGCGCACGCCTCCGGATCGGGATCCGACACCTTCTGGAAGACCTCGGAGAGCTTTCCGCACTTGGCGCATTCGTACTCGTAGATCGGCATGGCGGCGCTGATCTAATCGAGAGCGGGGAATCGTTCAAGAGTCGGCGGGCCTACTCGTCGCGCCTTCGCTGCGCGCCGCGCCCGGGGGAACGAGGCGGCCTTCCGCGCCCCGGCGCTGCGGGCGGATCCGCGCGGCGGGCGCCGGATCCCGCCCTGCCGCGGGGCCGCTCGGAAGAGGATCGGGGGCGGTCGGAGCGGGAGGGACGATCGGCCGCGATGGCACGGGGACGGTCGGCGCGGGAGAAGCGATCCCCGGCAGGCGCGCGAGGACGATCGGCGCGGGAGGCGCGATCCCCCGCAGGCGCACGGGGACGATCGGAGCGGGAGAAGCGATCCCCCGCCGGAGCCCACGGCCTCTCCGCGCGCGGGGGGCGTTCCTTGGAGGGGACGCGATCGCGGTGCGGGGGTCGTCCGGCTCCGCGCGGCTCGGTCTCTTCGGCGGGGCGGGGCGGCTCCGGAGGCGGCACGCCGAGGATCGCCGCCGCCTCCGCGATCAGCCCGTAGTGCGCGGCGGCCTTTCGCCAGGGGCGGGGATCGATCCCGAGCTCCCGCCGGGCGAGCTCGATCAGCACCGACGGATCCCGGGTCGCGCCCTTCTCCGCGGCGCCGCGCAAGGCGTCGCCGAGGGCGGCGCGGTTGGACGCGTCCAGCTCGTCGAGGACCCCGGCCGCCCGGAGCGGCTCCGCCCTCGAGGTCGCGAGCCCGAGCCTCTCCACCAGGGTGGAGGCGGACCGCGCCTCTTCGCGGAGCCGCTCCCGCCACTCGTGCAGCTCCGGCTCGAGGCCGTACCGCGCGATCGCCCGGCGCAGCTCCGGGGCGGTCATCCCCAGCGCCCGGCGGATCGGCGGGAGGAAGCCGCGGTTCTGCCGCAGGAGGGTCCTCAGGTTCTCGCGCTCGGCGCGGGCGAAGTGCTCCCGGAGATCGTGCCTCGCCACGAGCCGGGTCAGATCCGTCGGCGTCAACGGCTCGCGGTCTTCCTTGGCGAAGACGGCGTCGAGGCGCTCGAGGATCCCGCGGCGGTTGGCGCGCAGCTCGTCGATCATCTCGGCGAGCTCCTCCCGCTCCAGCTCCCGCAGGGGGCGCTTGGCCGCAGGGCCGACCACGAAGCGGCCGAACTGGGGCGCCGCCGGCCGCCTCCCCGGGCGCGGCGGTGGGGGCGAAGGCTCCTCCGGCTCCACCATCCGCTGCCTCTCCTCCTCGAGCCGGCGCCGGGCCACCTCCTCCTTCGGGCGGCGGATCGGCGCCGGCGACGCCTCGGCGGCCCTGGCCTTGCGCCGGCGGGGGGAGGCGGGGGGCGCGGCCTCGCCGGCGGGGGAGGGCGCGCGCGCCTCGGACGGGGCGATCGGGATCTCCTCGCCGGCGGCGAGGGGGGCGACGGGGAGCCGCTCGAGCGCGGAGGCCACGCCGAGGTAGTGCCCCTCCTCCTCGAGCCGCGCCGCCTCCGCGGCAGGGCGGCCGCGGAAGACGTCGACTGCCGCGAAAGGGGAGAGGGGGCGGGCCGGCGGCTCGCCCGCGCAGAACGCGGCGAACTCGACGTCGTCCTCCGCCGGCAGGCACGCGAGGGCGAGCCGCACGTGCGCCGACGACGGCGGGCGATCCGCCCGCCGGCAGAAGTCGGCGAGGGCGATGGCGACCGGCGTGGGCACGGAGTGGGGATCGCGGAAGAGGCGGTCGAACGTCATGGGGCGCGCAACATCCAGCCCGGGGTCGAGGCTGTCAAGGATCGGGCGAAGGATGGAACAATTGAGAACGAATTGCAGATTCGCAGCCCGAGCGATATGAGGAAAGGTACTCCGATCCCACCCGCGAAGGGCGGGTGGATCGGGGCTCGATCATGGACGCGAGTGGAACGGTCGACGGCTCCGCCCGGCGCGGGCTTCGCTCCCAGGAGGACGGAATGCGCAGCGACTCGAGGGACCACCGGGAAGCGGCCGAGTCTCCCGAACGCATCCTCGCCCGGTACATGGCGGAGCGTGGCCTGAAGTCCACGCGCCAGCGGAGCCTCGTTCTCTCCACCTTCTTCCAGGCGGGGGGCCACCTCAACGTCGAGGAGCTCCTGGCTCGGATCCGCGAGGTGGATCCCAAGGTCTCCGCCGCCACGGTCTACCGGACCATGAAGCTGCTCACCGAGTCCGGGATCGCCCACGCGCGCCACTTCGGCGACGGGCAGACGCGCTTCGAGATCGCGACCGACCACCACGATCACCTCATCTGCACCGAGTGCGGGACGATCGTGGAGTTCGAGGATCAGCGGATCGAGGACCTGCAGCTCGAGGTCGCCCGCCGCCACGGCTTCACGGTGACGGATCACAAGATGGAGCTGTACGGCAAGTGCTCGGCCTGCGCCGCGAAGCCCCGCACCGCCTGATCCGAGGCCCCTCGCGCGAAGGGCGCCGCCCCCTCGGCCCGCGCCCGCATCGAGGACGGCCAGGCCCGCGCTTTCCGGGCCGGACTCGCCCCCCCCTCGCAACCCGAGGCACCTTTCGGGGCCGACGGCATCTGACCGCGCTCCGACGGGTACCGGTGGCCCTTCCCCGTTGAGTTGATTCTGACTCTCGAATTCTCTTGCGGAGGGTGAGAGAGCGTGCTAGCTAGCAGCCGCTTGCCCCGACCAAGGGAAGGCGCTCGAGCCGTTGGGCTCATTTTTCGGATTCGACATTGAGAGTGAGTCGCAAAATCTCTTTCATCGCGTCCGCCGGAGGGATCGCCGCGGCGGGGGCCCTGATGCGCCTCCTCGCCGTCCCGCCGGCGCTGCCCGACCTCGACGCGGTCAACTTCGCGTCCTCGCTCTCCCGCTTCGATCTCGCCACCCAGGCGCCGCACTTCCCTGGCTACCCCCTCTACGTCCTCCTCGCCCGCGGGTTCGCCGCCGTCGGGGCAGGGGAGGTCCTCGCGCTCGCGCTCCCGGGGATCGCCCTCGCCGCGCTGGCGGCCCTCGCCCTCGCGGCGATCGGCTCCCGGGTCGGCACCGCCGCCGGTCTCGGCGCGGGGGCGCTCTTCGCCCTGGGGCCGGTGGCGATCCTCGCGGGCGGCAACCCCAGCTCCGACGGCGCCGGCGTCGCCGGTCTGGCCCTCGCCCTCGCGCTGCACGTCGCGGCCCCGTCGCGGCCGCTCGGCTGCGGCCTGGCCGCCGCCGCCGTCGTGGGGCTGAGGCCCTCCCTCGCTCCGGCGGTGGCGATGCTCTTCGTGGTGATCCCGCCAGCGGGACGGCGATCGTGGATCGCGGGGGCGGCCGCGGGCTGCGCCGCGTGGCTCCTGCCCGTCGTGGCGATGACGGGGATCGGGCCCTTCGTCGACATCGCGACCGGCTTCCTCGCCGGCCACGGCGGGAGCTGGGGCGGCACCGTCCTGTCGCGGCCGGATCTGCCGGGTCGCCTCCACGCCTTCGGCTTCGAGCTCCTCGCCGCGAACCTGGCGCTCCCGTGGCCGGGCCTCTGGTCCTTCGGGCGCATCCTCGTCGCCATCGCCCTCGGCGCGGCCCTCGTCGGCGCGATCGGATCCGCCTTCGCCGCGCGCTCCCGGGGGGCAGGGGCGGCCTCCCTCGGCCTCGGCGACGATCGGGAGGCGGTCGTCCGGCGGCTCCTCGCGGTCGCGCTCCTCTCCGCGCTCCCCTACGCCCTCTGGGCCTTCGTGGGGCAGAACCTCGACAAGCCCCGGCACCTCCTCCCGCTGATGCCCCCGCTCGCGCTGGCGTTCGCCGCCGGCCTGGGCTCCCTGCGCCCGACCCGGGCCGCGCCGGCCGTCGTCGGCGCCATGGCCGGCCTCCTCGCCGTCGCCCTCCCGGAGGCGATCCGGCAGGGGCGGGAGGTCTCCCCGGGGGCGGCGATGGCCATGTCCCTGCGCGGGAGCCTCTCACCGACGGGCGCCATGATCTTCACCGGGCAGGAGGGCCGGCTCGTGGAGCGCTACGCGCCCGAGTTTCGCGCCGGTCGCGTGCCCGATCCCGAGGCGCTCGGCCCGGAGGCCGCCGTCCTCGCCCGCGCCGGCGTCGACGTCTACGTCACCTCCAACGCCCCGGGCGCCTCGCGCCTCGCCGCCGATCTCGAGCTGGTGGATCGCTTCGGCGCCTGCCAGCACCCGCTCGCGAAGGGCTGCGAGCTCCTCCTCTATCGATTCCTTCCCGAAAAGGGGTCTCACTGATGCGTGCCCTCGCGCTGCTCGCCGCAGCCGCCACGATCGTCGCCTGTTCCGGACCGGAGGGGACCGCTCCCTCGGTCCAGCCCTCGTCCAGCAATCCGCCCCGCGGCGGCCTCGTCATCTCCCTCAACCGGATCGTCGCCGGGCACTTCCGCTTCATCGCCCCGATGTGCGTCGGCCAGCGCTTCGACATCCGGTACCCGTCGGGAGGCGAGGCGGGAGAGGTGATCCCCGCCGGCGGCCTGCCCATCCGCCCGGGCGACACCGCGGAGTTCCGCAACTACATGCCGGACCTTCCCACCAACGTGACCTCGCTCTCGGGGCCGGCGGTGCTCTTCAGCCCGAACCTCGTCGCACCCTACAACGTCGCCGAGGAGGCGGGGGAGACGTATTCCTTCTGGCGGTACACCTTCCCGTTGCCGGGGGTGTACGAGTTCTACGACACCAACGCGGGGCAGCCGGGCAGGCCCGTGGTGGACGCCTACTACGGCACCACCACCTACGTGGGCGAGGCCACCGGCCCGAAGGGCGCCGTGTGCGTGGACGTCCCCGGCTGCGAGGCCTCCCTCGAGTGCCTGGCCGGCAAGGACGATCCCAACTGCTGCAAGTGCGTGGGGGTCTGCTGCGACCGGGACTCCCAGTGCGCCCCAGGCACCACCTGTCTCCGGGGCCGTTGCGTCGACCCCGAGTCGATCGAGTGAACCCAACGCGCGCGAAGCACGCGCCGGAGATCCGCATGAAGAAGACGCTGCTGCTCGTCGCTCCTCTCGCCCTCGGCCTCGCCGCCTGCGAACCCGAGGACGATCCCGTCGCCAACCCCGAGAGCGGCCGCTGTGAAGCGACCGAGTACATGGCCTTCGATCCGGTGAACCACGCCCCGCAGGACGCCCGGCTGGACGCCATCGATCGGATGATCGCGCTCTTCGCGGAAGCAGCGGCGGATCCGACCCTCGCCGCGGCGAAGGCGCAGGAGATCCGGGCCATCTACGAGAGCCCGTCGACGAACCTGGCCGCGAAGGTGGAGGGGCGCAAGGACGTCCACGATCCCGACGCGCCCCTGGGCGCCGAGTCGAAGGCGGCGGTCGACGGCGCCCTCCAGATGCTCGAGGACGCCACCACGCCCACCGAGGTCTCGCTCGCCAAGCAGCGCTTCGAGAAGGCCGGGATGTACCGCTTCCTCTTCCACTCGGTCCTGTACGAGCTGTGGTCGCCCAGCCGCAAGCACTACGACGAGGCGTACGGCTACCTGGGCACGGGCGAGACCAACCTCCCGGGCGGCAGGCGCGGCCTCGCCAGCGTCGCCACCAAGCGCGACGCCGTGAACGGCACCACCCTCGCCGAGGAGCTCTTCATCCAGCTCCTGGACGGCGCCTGCCTCCTCGAGACCGCGCTGAACGAGCGGGGCGCGGACGAGATGGAGGTGGACGACGATCCGGCCTACCTCGCCTCGGTCCAGGCGATGGATCGCACGCTCCGCCGGGTGATCGCCTACTCGATCGGGCACGAGCTCTTCGAGCTCGGCAAGGCGGGCGCCGACGTCGACGCCGCCCGGATCAAGCTGGCGGAGGCGGACGGCTACTTCTCGATCCTCGAGCGAGCCCTCCTCCGGGGCGACGCAGCCGAGACGGCGCTCGCCACCGAGCTGCGCGAGGCGATCGACGACGCGGCCGCCGCGACGGACGACGGCTGGATCGCGGACTTCCCCGTCGACCACCTGCTCGACCTGCTCCAGGAGGCCTTCTCGATCACCGTGAAGGGTTAGTTCACATTCCGGGCCGAACGCTCCCACGGGGAGCGAGCGGCCCCAGGCGGCAAACCACAACCGGAGCCTTCGACCTTGCTTCCTCGCTGGCACATCTCGCTCTGCATCCTCATGCTCTCCCTCCCTCTCCACGCCCGGGGCCAGGAGGGGCCCATTCTCGAAATCGAAGGCGCCGAGGATCCGGCCCAGACCTTCGAGGCGGCGCGCCAGGAGGACACCGCCGAGTCCTTCGGCGCCCGGCTGGATCCGTCGCTGACCCTTTCCGACCGGGCGGGGGCGATCCTGGATCGGACCACCATCGGCGGGTACGGCGAGCACGACTTCGTGGTGCCCGAGACCGGGACCACCACGTTCGTCGCGCACCGCTACGTGATCTTCGTCTACAGCCACATCTCCGAGCGGATCTCGACCGCCACCGAGGTGGAGTTCGAGTTCGCGGGGAGCCCGCTGAAGAAGGACGGCGTCCTCGGCTTCGGCGAGGTCCTCCTCGAGTTCTCGGTGGTGGACCTCATGCTCACCGACTGGATGACGTTCCGGGCCGGCGTGATCCTGGTGCCCTTCGGCACCTACAACCTGCGCCACGACGCCCCGGCCCAGGAGCTCCCCGAGCGGCCGATCGCCTACACCACGATCGTGCCCACCACCTGGTTCGAGTCCGGGGCGGGCTTCCTCGGGCAGTTCGGCCTCGGCGACCACGGCAGGCTCACCTACGAGCTCTACGCCATCAACGGCCTCGACGCGAAGATCCTCGACGGCAACGGCATGCGCGCCGCCCGGGGCAGCAACCTGCGCGACAACAACGACGACAAGGCGATCGTGGGCCGGGTGGGGTACTCGCCGTGGCTCGGGCTGGAGCTGGGCGTGTCCGGCTACACCGGCGCCTACGACCTGCTCAACAACCGGGTGAACATGGTGAACGGCGACGTCTTCTGGCGGCTCGGCCCCCTGGATCTCCACGGCGAGGCCGTGTGGGCGTTCATCGACCCGGGCTTCGTCCAGGGCTTCCCCGAGGGCTCGGTCGCGAACACCCGCTCCGCGGTCCCCACCCGCATGCGCGGCTACTACGGCCAGGCGGACTATCGGTTCCGCATCGAGCCGTTCTTCCGGGCGCTGCCGGAGGAGTGGCACGACGGGCACTTCACCGCGTCCCTCCGGTACGAGGAGAAGGACACCGACGTGTCGGTGGTCACCGCCGAGGGCGACGTCGCCAAGCTCACCGTGGGCTTGAACTTCCGGCCGCTCCCTCCCTACGTGATCAAGAACGCCTTCAGTTGGCAGCAGAACGGGGCGGGCGGGGAGCAGCCCCACCTGTGGAGCGACGGCTTCTTCGGAGACGGCACATGGCAGTACATCGGCAGCGTCGCCTATCTCTTCTGATCGCGCTCGTCGCCGGCGTCGCGGCGGCGGGGTGCGCGGCCCGCCGCGGTGCCGGCCTCGGCGCCGAGCGGCCCCGGTCGGTGGCGCTCGTGGTGCGGAGCTTGGCCGAGGCGCCGCCGGCCCAGCGCGCCCTCGACGAGCTCGTCGGCCCCGACGGCCCGGAGGCGGTGCTGGCGCGCGACGTCGGCAGGCTGCTGCGGGCCCGGGGATGGGCCACGGTCGCAGCCCCCGGTCCCACCGACGCGGTCCTCGAGCTCGTCCTCTCCCGGATGGACGTCTCCGCGCTGCGGGTTCTGGGCCAGGTGGAGATCGATCTCGAGGCCACCCTGCGCGGCCCGGACGGCGCCGTCCTCTGGCAGGCGTCCCGCGCCGGCCCCACGCCCGTGCAGACCTACCGGGCCCGCAACGACTGGGCGCCGCACCTGCGGACGGCCGCTCGGCAGCTCCTTGGGGGCATGCCGTGAAGGTGATAGAGGAGCGCACCACGATGGCTCTCTTCCGGCTCGCCCTCGCGCTGATCCTCCTCGCGCCCGCCTTCGCCTCGGCCTCGGCGACCTACTACACCACCCCGCAGCTCCTCCGGGAGTTCTTCCCGTCCAGCGAGCGGGTGACCTACCGGAAGATCGCGCCGAGCGCGGCGCAGGAGCGCATCCTGCGGGAGCGCCTGGGCTATCGGCCCGCCCGCAGGGAGTACGTGATCTACGTGGCCTACACCGGCGAGCGGGTGGACGGCTACGCGGTGATCGACGACGAGCGGGGCCAGCACGAGCCCATCACCTTCGGCGTCAAGCTGTCGCCGGCCGGCGTGGTGGAGCGCCAGGAGGTGATGGTCTATCGCGAGAAGTACGGCGAGGAGATCGTCGATCCCCGCTTCCGGGCGCAGTTCGTCGGCAAGGGACCGGGCGACGCCCTGCGGGCCGGGCAGGACGTGGACGTGATCACCGGCGCCACCATCTCCTCCCGCTCGATGGCGATCGGCGTGCGCCGCGCCGTCGCGCTCCTCGACGTGCTGGTGCTGCACCCGCCGGTGGAAGGGTAGGTTACACCCCGTGCGCCAGTTCGCCCGACCGTTTCCGCTGGAGCGCCTCTCCCTCGAGGCGAGGGTGCTCTACACGGCGTTCCTCCTCTTCCTCGCCGCGGGGTTCGCCTCCTCGGTGTGGCTCTACGGCAGCTCGTTCGGCGGCCTCGGAGGCGAGGCCGCCTCGGCCTACTACCTGGGTGACGCCCCCGCCGAGATCCCCGCCGCGACCGATGGTCCGGCCCTGGATCTCCCCGACGAGACCGCGGCGGGATCGCTGCGCCTCGGGCAGTCGCCCCGGCAGGTGATGGAGACCTTCCACTTCCACCTCTTCACCGTGCCGGTGGTGCTCCTCATCGTGGGCCACCTCTTCATGCTCACGAGCCTCGCCACCCGCGCCAAGGTGTGGATCCTCGCCATCACCTCGGCGGCGACCTTCGTCCACCTGCTGGCGCCCCTGGCGATCCGCTTCGGCGACGAGTCGCTGGGCTGGCTGATGCCCGCGTCGGTGGTCGTCGCCTCGCTGGGATGGCTGCCGCTGATCTTCGTCCCGCTCTGGGAGATGTGGACCCGGTTGCCCGCCCGCGCCGAGGAGAAGCGGCCGGAGGCCGCGACGCGATGATCTCGGTGGTGATCCCGGCCCGTGACGAGGCCGCGTCTGTCGCCCGGGTGATCGCCGACGTCCGCTCCGCCCTCCGGGAGGAGACGACGGAGATCCTGGTGGTGGACGACGGCTCCACGGATGGCACCGGGCGCCTGGCGGCCGAGGCGGGCGCGGTCGTGATCCGGCTGGAGGGAAGGGGATACGGCGCCGCGGTCAAGGTCGGCGCCAGGGCCGCCCGCCATCCCTACCTCGCCCTCGTCGACGCGGACGGCAGCTACCCCGTGGCGTTCCTCCCGGCGCTCCTCGCCGCGGTGCGGGGCGGGGCTCGGCAGGCCATCGGCGCGAGGCCCGCCTTCGGGCCGGCGGAGCCTCTGGCCCGCAGCGTGGTGAAGGCAGGGTACCGCCTCGCCGTGCGGTGGGCGGGCGCGCTCTCGGTCCCCGACCTCAACTCGGGCCTGCGGGTGCTGCGCCGCCGCGATCTCCTCGCCCTGGCGCCGGTGCTCCCTGATCGCTTCTCGCTGACCACGACCCTCACCCTGGCGCTCTCGGCGGAGGGGGACCAGGCGACCTTCCTCCCCATCCCCTACCGGCGCCGCGCCGGCCGCTCCAAGTGGCTGCCCGTGCGCGACACCTGGCTGATGGGCCGCACGGTGTGGAGGGGGATCGGCTGGCTGCGCGCCGGCAGGGCGCCGCTGGCGCTCCCGGCGGCCGAAGGCGCCAGATGAGCGGCACCGGCGGGCGCCCGGGCGGAGGGAGCGCCAGGCCCATCGTGATCGGCGCCGGCCCTTCGGGCCTCGCCGCCGCGTGGAGCCTCGTCCGGGCCGGGCAGAGGCCCCTCGTCCTCGAGGCGGCCGACGAGGTGGGCGGCCTCTCCGCCTCCTTCGACGTCGACGGCTTCCGCGCCGACTACGGCCCCCACCGCCTCCACCGGGCGGCGAGCGACGAGGTGATGGAGCTGTACCGGCTCGCCCTGGGGAGCGCCCTCCTCGATCGAGAGCGCAGCGGCGTCGTCCACCTCGAGGGCCGCAGGCTCCCGTTCCCGCTGTCGCTGTCCGGCCTGTGGCGGGGCCTGGGGCCCCTCGGCGCGCTGGCCCACGGGCTCTCCGCCGTCGCAGCCCGGATCGCGCCGCCGCGCGCAGACGACTTCGCCGGCGAGGCCGGGCGCAGGCTGGGCCGCAGGGCCTCGGCGCGGCTGTACGAGCCGGCAGCACGCAAGGTGTGTGGCCTTCCTCCGAGCGAGCTCGACGCGGCCTTCGCCCGCGCCCGCATCTCGGCCGACGGTCCGGGGAAGGTGCTCCGGGCCGCGGTGGGGGAGGGCAGGAGCAGGCGGTATTTCTACCCGGAGCGGGGCAGCGGCGCCCTCGCCCAAGGGCTCGCGGATCGGATCCGCGAGGCGGGCGGCGAGATCCGCACGGGCAGCGTCGCGACCGGCCTGCGGATCGAGGGCGGGCGGATCGCCGGCGTGCAGGTGGACGGCGAGGCGATCGACGCGGATCGGGTGGTGGCGACCGCGCCGCTGCCGACCCTTTGCGCCTGGGTGGGGGGGCGGGCGGACGCCTCGCTCGGCTACCGCGCCCTGGTGCTCCTCTACCTCGTCCTGGCGACGGATCGGGTGAGCGCCCACGACGTGCACTACTTCGCCGACGAGCGGATTCCCGCCAACCGGCTCTTCGAGGCGAAGGGCTTCACCGCGGGCGCGGGGCCGCGGGGCAGGACCCTGGTCGGCTTCGACCTCCCCTGCGCGGAAGGGGACGACACCTGGAACGCGCGACCGGAGGCGCTGGTGGAGCGGGTGCGGCCGGCCCTGGAGATCGCGGGAGCGGGGGGCGCGCGGATCCTCGCCACGTCGATCCGCCGGGTGGCGGCGGCGTATCCACTGCTGCGCAAGGGCTACGCCGCGCCCCGGGATCGGGCCCTGGACGCCTTGGCCGCGGTGGAGGGCCTCTACCCGGTGGGGCGGCACGCCCTCTTCGTGCACGACAACGTCCACCACGCCTGTGCGGCGGGGCTCGCCGCGGGCAGGGCGGCCGCGCGGGCGATCGGGGCGGGCGCGTGGCGCGAAGAGCTGCGGCGCTTCGTCTTCGCCCGGATCGAGGACTGAGCGGCGCCGAACGCGGGTCCCC
The DNA here is from genome assembly GCA_035565615.1 of Vulgatibacter sp. GTDB lineage: Bacteria > Myxococcota > Myxococcia > Myxococcales > Vulgatibacteraceae > Vulgatibacter. The sequence continues at coordinate 32,985 of DATMSB010000011.1, forward strand.
GCTCGCGCGTCTTCAGATCGATCTCGCAGCAGCCGCGCCCCCGCTTCTCGAAGACCACGGCCCAATGTCCCCGCGAAGGGTGGTGCGCGAAGCCGTGGCCGAAGAACGCGAGGTCGACGAGGCCGATGGAGCGCTCGTCCAGGTCCACGATGGCGCAGACGTACAGCGGCCTGCGGTGCGAGGGTCGATCCTCGTTCCGAACCCGAGGACGATCCCCCTGGACGCGACGAACTCTGCCGCCGCCGCGTCCCGCCCGAACCCCAGCCAGGCCCCGCCTGCCGCCAAGGCCGCCACGAGCTCGCGCCTCGTGCACTCCATGTGAACCTCGTAGGCCGTCCTCCGGACCGGCAGCGAAGGGTTTCGTCCGGGGAGATCGACGATACGCCCCTTGCCGTCCGGAAGGGAGGGGCGAATTCGATCGTGGCGGCCGGGGCGACGAGCGCCGAAGATGGAGGGATGAAGCGCCTCCTCGCCTCCTGCCTGATCCTCTTCGCCCTCGCGGCGTGCCGGAAGCAGCCGCTGCCGGAGCCCGTCTCCCTGGTCCTCCCCCTGGCCGAGACGGGCGCGCCGTGGTCGTTCGACTCGACGCGCGGCGAGGTCACCATGGTCTTCTTCTTCGCGACCTGGTGCATCCCCTGCCAGGCGATGGAGCCCTCCGTCGCGAGGGCGGCGATCGAGGGACGCGACGAGGGGATCCGGACGGTCGGCGTGGCCCTCGACGTGGACGGTCGCAGGACGGTCGCGCCCTACGTCGGGGCGACGCAGCCGCCGTATCCGGTGGTGGTGGGGGGCGGATCGGTGGCGCGGGGCGAGAGCCCCTTCGGCCGCATCCCCGAGCTTCCGGCGGTCTACTTCCTGGACCGCGAGGGGAGGCCGGCCGCGGTCGTCGCCGGGGTCGCCGGGTCGACGATGCTCCTGGAGCGGGCCCGCGAGGTGCGCGAACGCTGAAGCCGCATGCGGCGATGTCCACAGCGCCTCGCCTTGCCGCGGGCCGCCACCCGTGTGTACCAAGGAGGCTCCGGGAGGAAGGCAAAGAGGTCGAGATGGCTCGTCGCAGGGGGATCCTGGTCGCGGTTGTGGGCGCGCTCGCGGCGGCGGGCTTCGCCCTCGATCCGCAGGGCCTCCGGCACGCGCGGCGCCTCCAGGACGATCTCGCGCGGATCCAGGCGGAGAACGAGCAGCTCCGGGCGGGCAACGGCCGGCTGCGCATGGAGCTGCGGCGGCTGGCCGACGATCCCGCGGTCCTGGAGCGGGTGGCCCGGGAGGAGCTCGGCCTGGTGCGGCCCGGCGACGTGGTCTTCCGCCTGGAGGACGGCGATGAAACCGACGCTCCGTAGGGCGATCCGGTGGGCGGGGCGATCGTGGCCCGCCGTCAGCGGCGCCGGGGTGGTGGCGCTGCTTCTCACCGGGAACTTCGAGTCGATGGTCGACCTGGGCCTGGTCGAGGTCGGGGTCCTCGGGGTCCTGGTCGTCGCCATCGCGGTCGCCACCATCAAGCGAATCCGCCGCGAGGCCCGGGAGCAGACCCACGGCCCCTGGCAGGAGGTGGAGCTCGGCGCGCTGCTGGTGGTGGCGACCTACGCGATGATCCACCCGGTCGGAGGCGTCCACGGCCCGCTGTACCCGCTCCTCTACTTCCTCGCCGCCTTCCTCGCCGCGCACCTCCCGACCCCGGGGGTGGCGGGCGTGGTCGCGCTCGCCATCGCCATCGACGCGGCGCTCTTCACGTCCGAGGGGATCCTCCGCAGCCAGCTCCCGATCTTCCTCGTCCACGCGATCTTCCTGCTCCTCTTCTCGCTGCTGGCCAGGCTGATCTTCGCCGGTCAGGTTGCCAGCCAGCGGGCGGAGGCGCGGCTCGCGCGCCAGGAAAAGGCCCGCCTCGAGGCGGAGACGGCGCGGCTGGTGCGGGTCCGCCACGCGGCCGGCCAGGCGGATCGCATGAAGGACGAGGAGTGGACGAACGCGGCCATCGCCGAGGTCTCCCAGGCGATCGACAACGCGCTCGAGGTGGCGGAGGTCGCCCTCGCCACCCATTCGATCGCCGTCTTCCTCCTTCCGGACGAGGGCGAGCTGCTCCGGTCTCCCGGCAGGGAGACCTTCCTCCGCCTCCACGAGGCGAGATCCACCGGGGCGCCGCTGCGCATCGATCCCTTCGACTCGCGCGAGGGGCTCATCGGCGCCTCGATGCGGCGGCTCGCCCCCATGCGCCTCTGCGGGGAGCTGAAGGGGGTGAACTGGTACGAGGCGCCCACGCCGGTCCGGAGCGTCGCCCTCGTGCCCCTGGTGGATCGCCGCCGCAGCGAGGTCTACGCCGAGGGCGAACCGGGGGAGGGGCGCGTCCAGGGCGTCCTCCTCGCCGACCGCCTCGAGGCGAGGGAGTTCACCGAGGACGACGAGCGGGTCCTGGTGGCCACCTCCCGCGAGGTGCTGCGGGCGATCGAGGCCGAGCGGGTGATGGGCTACATCCGCAGGGCCCGAGACGAGAAGGAGTTCTTCTTCCGCTCCATGGAGAAGCTCAACCGGGCCCACGCCCGGGCGGAGGTGGCGTCGAGCACGATCGAGATCCTCGGCGACGAGCGGATGCTCGCCCTGGACTTCATCGCCCTCACCACCACCCGCCTCGAACTCGACACGAACAAGCGCGTCCACCGGATCGAGCGGATCGCCACCACCCTCAAGCTGGATCGGCTGGAGGGCCACGAGTTCGCCGACAACCACCTGCACGTGGCGACGGTGGTGCGGCAGGGGGCGCCGTTCTGGAGCAACGAGCCGAAGGTGCTGGAGAAGATGCACCCCTTCGACGCGTCCGCGCAGCTTCGCGGCCTGCGGTCGGTGTTGATCTGCCCGCTCTTCGTCTACTCGAAGGAGGATCGCCAGAAGAAGGAAGTGCTCGGCACCGTGGTCTGCGGCTCGAGGCGCCGCGGCCACCTGGACGCCGAGCTCAAGGGGCTGATCCAGGCGGTGGCGGAGCAGGCCGGCCAGGCGCTCCTTCGGGCGAGGCTCTACGAGGAGCAGGAGGAGGCGGCCACCACCGACGGGCTCACCAAGCTGATGAACCACCGCACCTTCCAGACCCGGCTCGACGAGGAGCTGCAGCGGCTCGGGCGGCAGGCGCAGGGCCTGGCGCTGATTCTCTGCGACATCGATCACTTCAAGATGGTGAACGACGTCTACGGACACGCCGTCGGGGATCTGGTGCTCGCCGGAGTGGCCTCGATCCTACGCCGCACCGTCCGCAACACCGACGTGGTGGCGCGGCACGGGGGCGAGGAGTTCGCCATCCTCCTCACGCCCACGGACGACGACGGCGCGAGGGAGGTGGCGGAGAAGCTGCGCCGGGCCGTCGAGGCCCACGCCTTCCAGACGGATCTGGGCCGGCTCCGCTGCACCATGAGCTTCGGCGTCGCCACCGCGAAGCCCGGCGGGCAGACGGCGAAGAAGGCCCTCTTCGAGGCGGCGGACTCGAGCCTCTACGAGTCGAAGCGAAGGGGGCGCAACCGGGTGACGATGTGGGGCGAGGAGCAGGAGCCGGCGGCCGGCGCCTGACGGTGTCTCCAGGGGGACGCGCCGCGGAAGGGGCCTCTACTTGCGGAAGAGCGCCTCGAGCCTGGCCTTTGCCGCCGCGGCGGGATCCTCCTCCTCGCGCCTGCCGCCGCCCAGCTCGAAGAAGTCGCAGAAGTTGGACGCCTCCCGATCCCGCACGGGCTCCGTGCCGGGTTCGCGACACTGGTTCTGCGCGAAGGGATCGTGGTGGCGGCAGTTGAGGCAGCAGTGTACGTCGGCCCCGCAGGCGTCGCAGGCGTCACGCCTGCCGACCCTGCCCAGGACGACGATCTCGGCTCCGCACGAATGACAGTTGGGCATGCTCCATCGACTCCTGCCGGGAGGTTCGCACGAGGCTCCGCTCCCGGGGCAAGATCCCGCACGCGAGTTCCCCACCCGGGGATGCGGCGCGGGGCGGATGGGGAGAAAGATCCCCACACTCTCCGGGCCGGGGGAACACCCGGCGAAGACGCCCGCGCCGCCGCGGCGAGACCGCCCGGGGGCGGGCTCTTTCGGGAGGAGCGCACGCACTTGCGGCCATTGACCCTGCAACCGTCCGATCGCTAGACTTCTGCATTTCGTTCGCGAGGAGGTGTCCACCCCGCGCCGACACGAGGCGAAGGAGGCCGCGCCTTCTCCCAAGGAGGAACACCCGTGAAGTCTCGCATTCTCTCGATCACCCTCGGCGCCGCGCTCTTCGTGGCGTCGATCCCCTCCGGGGCCTTCGCCGCGGTGACCCGCGACGACTTCAAGACCTACCTGGAGACCCGGGACGCGCTCGAGGACGGCCGGGTGCAGGCCATGCCGGAGGCCCGGCGGCTCCCCGAGATCGCGAGGCGGAACTTCAAGCTCAAGGCGGAGGCCCTCCAGGCGATCCTCGACAAGGTCGAGGCGGAGGGGGGCGAGAAGGGGGTGGCGGATCAGGCCAAGAAGGCGATCGAGGCCGCGCTCGCCGCCACGGGGCTCCAGGAACGGATCCAGGAGGTCCGGGTGGACACCTCGAGCCCCCACGTGGTGACCTACATCAAGTGGGAGGGGACGCCGGACAAGCTGGATCAGGAGGCGGCGCTGCTGGCCCTCAAGGCCGGCGAGGCATCCGCGGTCTCGTCCACCTTCTACCTCTGGGCGGTGGACGCGAAGGGCGCCGACCTCTTCCGCGCCAAGATCGGCGCCGACCGCACCCGGAACATCCGGGAGGATCGGATCGAGGACTGGGCGACCACCCGCTACGTGCGGCTCTTCGAGATCGAGCGCCTGCCCAACTGATCGTCCGGTCCCGCGCGGGCCCCCCGGCCCATACGAAGACGCCCCCGCCGGTGACGACGGGGGCGTTCTCGATCGCGGGGATGTCCCTCTTGGATCAGTTGCCGGCGAGCTTCTGGTAGAGCTGCGCGGGCCGGGTGCCCTTGGCGAGCTCGGCGTCGGCGCGCTTGAGCTCCTCGTCGATCACCCGCTTGAAGTTGTCGAAGGGCTGGGCACCGGAGACCTTCTTGCCGTTGATGAAGAAGGCGGGGGTGCCGGTGGCGCCCACCGTGCCGGCGTAGCGCTCGTCGTTCTCCACGTAGGCGCGGAACTTGCCCGAGTCGAGGGCGGCCCGGAACTTGTTCATGTCGAGGCCGATCTCCTGGGCGTACCGCTCGAAGGTCGCCCGGGAGAGGTCGCGCTGGTTCTGGAAGAGCTTGTCGTGCATCTCCCAGAACTTGCCCTGCTCGTGGGCGGCCATCGCGGCCTCAGCGGCGGGCTTGGCGTCCTTGTGGAAGGGCAGCGGGAGGTGGCGGAAGACCAGCCGCACGTCCTTGCCGTAGGTGTCCTCGATCTGCTTCAGGGTGGGGTTCACCCGGGAGCAGAACGGGCACTGGAAGTCCGAGAACGCCACGATGGTGACCTTGGCGCCGGCCGGGCCCCTGGACGGCGCGCCGTCGGGGATCTCGACGAAGACCGGCTTGGTGGGCTCGGCGGGCCGGGCGGGGGCGGCGACGTGCGCGGTGGCGCCGCCGGCGATCAGCTTGGCGTAGAGGTCGGCGGGCTTGGTGCCCTTGGCGAGCTCGGCGTCGGCCCGCTTGAGCTCCTCGTCGATGACCCGCTTGAAGTTGTCGAACGGCTGGGCGCCGGAGAAGAGGCGGCCGTTGATGAAGAAGCCGGGGGTGCCGCGGGCGCCGCGCGAAGTGTAGAGCTGCTGCTCCTTCTGGATCTGGGCCTTGAACTTGCCGGAGTCGAGGGCGGCCTTGAACTTCGCCATGTCGAGGCCGAGCTGCGTCGCCCACTTCTCGAAGTTCTCGCGGGTCAGTGCGCGCTGGTTGGCGAACATCAGGTCGTGCATCTCCCAGAACTTGCCCTGCTCGTGGGCCGCATAGGCGGCCTCGGCGGCGGGCATGGCGTTCTGGTGGAAGCTGAGCGGGTTGTTCGCCCACACGATCCGGACGTCGTCCTTGTAGGTCTCCTCGATCTGCTTGAGGGTGGGGTTCACCCGGGCGCAGAAGGGGCACTCGAAGTCGGAGACCGCGATGATCGTGACCTTGGCGTCCTTCTTGCCCTTCGTCGGCTGCGAAGCGTCGAAGGGGACGTCGTAGATCGTGTCCGCGCCTGCCGCGGCGGCGGGACGAGCGGGCGCGGGCGTGGGCGCGGCCGCAGGGGCGGCCGTGGGCTGGGTGGGAGCCGCGGCCGTGTCCTTCATCGGGGGCAGCGTTCGCGCCGCCACGAAACCAACGGCCACGCCCACCGCGAGCGCCACCGCAATCGAGCCAGTCTGCTTCGCCATCTATCTCTCCTGCCTGCCGTTCTCGGCTTGGGACCGCTTCGGGCCGCCACGGGCCCTGGCCGGTTCCCACGGTTAGAGTTCCACTCGAGGCGCCCCACGAACGTCGAGACGCGCCCGCTTGTTCCTTCGTTCGATCGGGGAAGAATCCGGTCCCGTTCGAGGAACCCGATCCCGCCTCCGAAGTTCCCGGCCACCTCGGGCGCTCGCCGCAGCGCGTCCGCCCGGGCGATCTCCCGCTCGAGGTCCTCGCGATCCGCTGGTGGCGGACCCTCTCGACCCTACGGAGGGCCGAAGCCGGGTCTCGTAACAGAACCCACAACTGGGTGCAACGAATGACCGGGCAGGCGCTCGTGGACATTTTCGGTGGCAATCCCCCCTCGAGGGCGACATCGGTGCGCAATCGGTCAGTTGGAGTATAGAAGGCACATGGAACGGCCCCATCCGGATCGCACGGTCGACGCCACGGGGACCTTCTGTCCGGTCCCCATCATCGAGACGGCGAAGGTGGCGCGGGAGCTCGCCCCGGGCCAGGTGATCCTGGTGCTGGCGACGGATCCCGGGATCGAGAGCGACGTCCCCGTGTGGTGCAAGGGGACGGGCAACGAGCACCTCGGGACGGAGGCGGAGGACGGCGTCTGGCGGAGCTGGATCCGGATCGGCGGCCCGAGGGCAGGAAGATCATGACGAAGAGGAAGCCGAAAGCGCTGGGACTGATCTCCGGTGGGCTCGATTCGATGCTCGCCCTGAAGATCGTGCGGGACGTCCTCGGCTGCGAGGTCCGGGCGATCAACTTCTACACGGGCTTCTGCATCACCGAGACCCAGCGGCGCCGGGGCACGACGCGCGCCGACGGCAGCGTCAAGCCCAACGAGGCGCTGGTGGCCGGCGCCGAGCTCCAGGCAGAGGTCGAGCTCATCGACATCTCGGACTCCGGGTACCTCGACGTCATCGCCAACCCCAAGTACGGCTACGGCGCCAACGCCAACCCGTGCGTCGACTGCCGCATCGACATGTTCCAGCGGGCGCGGGCGATGCTGGACGAGTGGGGCGGCGACTTCGTCTTCACCGGCGAGGTGCTGGGGCAGCGGCCGAAGAGCCAGCGCCGCGACACCCTGGGCCTCATCGAGCGCAACTCCGGGCTGCAGGGGAGGCTGCTGCGGCCGCTGTCGGCGAGGCTGCTGCCCCCGACCCGCGCCGAGGAGGAGGGGCTCATCGACCGGGAGAAGCTCCTCGCCATCTCGGGGCGGGGTCGGAAGGAGCAGATCGCCCTGGCCCGGGAGCTCGGCATCGGCGCGTACCCGCAGCCGGCCGGCGGGTGCTGCTACCTCACCGACGAGGCCTTCGCGCGGAAGTTCTTCGACGTCCTCGACCACCGGGAGGAGCGGCGCATCGAGAAGGAGGAGATCGTCCTCCTCGCCACCGGGAGGCACTTCCGGCTCTCCCCCCGCGCCAAGCTGGTGGTGGGGCGCAGCGAGGGCGAGAACTTCCAGCTCGAGCGCCACGCGCCGGGCCGCTACCTGCTGCAGGCGCCGGATCACAACGGCCCCGTGGGGCTGGTCGAGGGCGAGCCCACCTGGGAGGAGATGGTGGTGGCCTCGCGGATCCTCGCCCGGTACGGCCAGGGCCGAAACGAGCCGCGCCTCGTCGTGGAGTGGAGGCGGGACGGCGCGGTGGAGGATCGCCTCGAGGTGGAGCCCTACCGAGAGGACCGCGAGGTCGAGGCTATGCGCATCTGAAGGGCGCCAACGGGGCGGGGCGGGGAGTCCGCCTCCGCTCGGATGGACCCGAGGATCCTCCCCGACGGTCCAAGGCGCTCTCCCGCCGCCTACGCCCTGCGGCCCCGCCGCGACCCGAGAGGCTCGCCCGCCCCTACGCCCGGCGCCGCCGCAGGGCGAGCGTGCCCAGGATCGCCGCGAAGCCGAGGAGACCGCCCGCGGAGCCGGCCGCGCTGCATCCGCCGGAGCCGCCCCCGCTGCCGCCGCCGCCGCCACCTGCGCCGCCCGTGCCCACTTCGACGGGGCCTTCGCAGCCCCAGGGGCCGTCGACGAGGTTCGAGAAGTTGGTCGTCCAGTACACCCGGTACCGGGACCCGGGCACCTCCACCCTTCCGATCCCGATGGCCGTGAAGTCGGGCGCTCGCATGTTCGCGTCGTGCCCCGGGCTGTCGCGCCAGACCTCGAACGCCTCCTGGGCGGTCATGGTCCCGGCGGCGATGTTTTCGCCCGCCGCGGTCCAGCCCACGTGCCCGAACGCCTCGATGCGGTCGAAGGGGTCGCGCCCCGTGCATGCCTCTCCGGTCTCGTCGCAGGGGGGCTCGTTGTGGGAGAGGAAGCCCTTCTCGCCCATCTCCCGGCTCATGTAGTCCGCCGCCTCGTTCATCGTGGGGCTCGGGGAGAGGCAGGGCGCGCCGTGCTGCGCCCGGTACGCGTTGATGAGGTGGAGGAACTCGATCTCCTCCTCGTCGAGGGCCGGGTCGGCAAGGGCGAATGCAGGGAGGGCGAGGAGGGCGAGGGCGATCGCGAGGTGACGCAGCATGCATGGACTCCGTGCCGGCGAGAAGCGGGCCGCCGGCGCGCGGGGAGCATAGCCCCACATCGCCGCGGATTGCATTTCTTTGCGAAGAGGCCGCCTGCCGACGCAAGATGGACAGCGATGGCAGAGCTGCAGGGCGAGCTGGCGTTCATGCCGGCCGCGGATCTCTTTCGCTACCTGGGAAATCGAGGCTTCTCCGGGACCCTGACCGTCCGCAGCGGAGCGGAGGAGAAGCGCATCGTGCTCCTCGAGGGCAAGGCCGTGCAGGCCACCTCGAGCGATCCCCGCGAGTACGTGGGCCAGTTCCTCCTCCACGGCGGCAGGCTGACCGAGGAGCTGCTCGAGAAGGCCTTCCAGGCGAAGGGGGAGGCGAACGAGCCTCTCGGCAGGCTGCTGGTCGGGGTCGGCGTCCCCGAGGCGGTGGTGCGGGAGGCCCTCGAGCTGAAGATCCGCGAGACGGCGATCGAGCTCTGCAGCTGGACGGAGGGGCGATTCGTCGTCGGCCGCTCCGCCGCCCGCGCCGACGAGTCGGGCGTGGTCGTGACCCCCCTCTCGCTCGCCGCGCTCGCGGCCGAGGCCCAGTCCCGCGCCCGCAAGTGGCGGGAGATCCGCGACGTCTTTCCGACCGGATCCACGAGGGTGGAGCTGGCGTCGACGCCCGCGGCGCCCGCGCCGGGCTCGGTGGACGAGCGGATCGTCTCCCTCCTCTCCGAGCCGAGGAGCGTCGACGAGCTCGGCCTCTTCCTCCACGCCACCGAGTTCCAGCTCTATTCGCGGCTCCTCGAACTCGTCCGCTCGGGTGCGATCCGGATCGCGGGGCGAGGGGAGCCGGGCGCCTCGCCCGCGACGAAGGCGGAGAAGCCCGCCACCGAGCCCTCCAGGCCGCCGCCGCGGGCACCGAGGCAGGCGGCGAGGCCCGCACCCCCCCGCGCCGACGGCAAGCCCCCGCCGCCCGCCGAGAAACAGGCGCCGAGCGCGGTCCCCCACCTCGTCCGCGCCCGCAAGGCGCTGCAGGCGAAGGCGCTGGTGGAGGCCGTCGCCGCCGCGCGAGAGGCGATCGGCATCGAGGCTTCCAGCGACGCCGTGTCGATCCTGCGCCAGGCGGAGTCGCTGCTCCTGGAGGACCTGCGCAAGCGGCTGCTCGCGACCCCGTCGAAGCCGCGCTCCACCGTCGATCTGGCCAGGCTCCGGGAGCTGCCCATCCCGCCGCCGGCGCGGTACCTGCTCACCCGCATGAACGGCTCGAGGGAGCTGGGGTCCATCGTCCGGGTCGCGCCGATGCGCGAGATCGACGCACTCGAGATCGTCGAGCGCATGGTGCAGGATGGGTGGATTACAATCTAGCTCCGAGTGAACCGTCGCCCGCCCGGGCGAACCGGGCCCGAGGGCGGGCGCGAGCCCCGATGCAACGCGAAAATCGCGCGAAATGTCGACCGTTTGGCAACCCGACCGGGCTGCCATGGCGCATCGGGATTGCAGCTTGATCCGCGCGTCGCGGATGGGGTACTCCCATCGCGTGCGCAGCCATCGCGATCGCAGAGAGGGCGCGGAGGGCGGGAGCCCTCGCGGGGGGCACCCGGACGGGGAGGGCCGGCTTCCGGTGGTGGTGATCGGGCTGGACTCGATGGGGAGGCTCACCGCCGAGGCGGCGCTGAAGCACCCCGAGCTGGAACTCGTCGGCGCCGCCGATCCCCGGCAAGCGGGCGCGCGTCTCGGCGAGCTGGTCCCCGGGGCGCCGGCCCTGGAGGTGGCGCCGTCCGCGGACGCGCTGTACCGGCGGGCGAGGGGCGGGATCGCGCTCGTCTGCTTGGGATCCTCGCTGGACGAGGTGGCCCCGGAGATCGAGCGGGCGGCGCGGGCCGGCGTCGGCGTGGTCAGCTCCTGCGCGGAGCTGGCCAACGCGTGGTTCGTGGATCCGGAGCTCGCCGGCACCATCGACGTCGCGGCCCGGAGGGGCGGCGTCTCGGTCCTCGGCGCCGGCGCCGACCCCGGCTTCGCCCTCGATCGACTGGTGGTCACCCTCGGCGCCGTCTGCGGAGACGTCCGATCCGTGGCGGCCACCCGCAGCGTCGACGCCGGCGGCCTCGATCGCGCCCGCCAGGAGAGGCTGGGCATCGGCCTCGAGGTCCCCCGCTTCGAGGCGCGGGCGGACGACGGCGCCGTGGGGCACGTGGGCCTCTCCGAGTCGTGCGCCCTGGTGGCCGACGGGCTCGCGCTTTCCGTCGACGAGATCGAGGAGGAGATCGAGCCGATCGTCGCCGAGGCCGAGGTCCGCCTGGCGGATCGCGCCATCGCCCCGGGCGGGGTGAGCGGCGTCCGGCAGATCGCCCGCGCCCTCGAGGAGGGCCGCGAGGTCGTGCGGCTCACCTGGGAGGCGGCCGTCGGCATGGAGGCGTCCATCCGGATCCGCATCGACGCGGATCCGCCCATCGAGGCGGTCTTGCCGGGGGGCCTCGGCGGAGAGCGGGCGGCGGCCTGGGCGCTGGTGAACGCGGCCCCTCGGGTGGCGGCGTCCGAACCCGGCCTGCTGGACGTGCTCGACCTGCCTGCGGGAAGGTGAGCGAGAGGAGAGAGCGATGCTCGACAGGGAGCTGATCGGAAGGCGGAGCGAGCCGGTGTGGAACGAGGTCGAGGCGACCACCATTCGCCGGTTCTCGGCGGCGCTGGGCATCGGCGATCCCGTCCACCACGACGAGCGCCAGGCCAAGGCGGCGGGCTTGCGGGGGCTGCTCGCGCCGCCCACCTTCCCGATCACCTTCCGCTCCTCCATCGATCTCGAGGCGCTCCTGGGCGGCAGCGAGCGGGGGCTCGTCCACGCGGACCAGTCCTTCGACCTCTACCTCCCCATCTGCGCCGGGGATCGCATCGAGGTGGTGGCGGCCATCGCCGACGTGTCGGAGCGGGCGGGCGCCGGCGGCCCGGTGGAGGTCGTGGTCGTCGAGGACGAGGGCAGGGACGAGCAGGGCAATCTGGTGTACCGCGGGCGGCGCACGGTGATCGTCCGACCACCGGCGCGGGAGGGCTGAAGATGGGATCGGCGAGGAAGCTCTACTTCGAGAACGTCCGGGTGGGCGAGGAGCTGCCGCCCCTGGTGAAGCCGACGATCGATCGAGTCGCCATCGCGCGGTACACGGGGGCGGTGGAGGATTACAACCGCCTCTATGTCGACGAGGACTTCGCCAGGCGCAGCGGCTTCCCCACCGTCTGCGTCCCCGGGATGATGGCGATGGGCTTCCTCTCCCAGCTCGTGGCCGACTGGTTCAAGCCGGGGCAGGTGAAGCGCCTCTCCACCCGCTTCGTGAAGATCATCTGGCCCGGGGACTCGCTGGTGTGTCGGGGGCGCGTCGTCGACAAACGCCGTGAGGGGGCGGAGAGCTACGTCGATCTCGAGGTGTGGGTCGAGAACCAGCGGGGCGAGCTGGTGGTGAAGGGGACGACCACCTCCCGGATCTACTTCAGCCCATCCGACGAGGATCGCGCCCGCCGGGGGCTCCAGGTGGAGCCACACCCCGAGGCGTCGCGGCCGTCGCTGGTGGACGTGCTGGAGCGGGAGATGCCGGCGGCGGTGGTGGAGGCGAGGCCCGCCAAGGCCAAGCCCCGCTCCCGGACGCGGGGGGGCGCCAAGGCGCAGAAGTAGCCTCGGCGATCGCGGCGCGGGTTCACTCCCCGCGGGTGGCGACGGCGAGGCGGGTGAAGCCCGCCGCCCGGGCCTTCTCCATCACCGCGACCACGCGGCCGTGGTGCACGCCCTCGTCGGCCTGCACCACCAGGGTGGACGCGCCGTTCGATCGGCCGCGCATCTCGCGAAAGGCGTCCTCGAGCACGTCGTCCGCGATCTCCTCGCCGCCCAGCACCACCCTCCCGTCCGGGAGGATCACCGCCACGGTGTCCGCCGAGTCCGGGGCGAGATCCCGGGCCGCGCCCCGGGGGAGCTCCACGTTCATCGCGCCGCTCTCGCCCCCGCTCGCGACGCTGCCCGCCGCGTCCACCGCCATGGACGCGCCGACCATGAAGATGATCAGCAGCACCAGGAAGATGTCCGTCAGCGGCGTGATGTTGATCTCGGAGAAGACGGATCCGATCTCGTCGTCTTCGATCTCCGGCCCGCGGCCCATCGCCATCTCCCGCCTCCGTCAGCCCGCCGGCGCCGCCGGGGGCGTCGAGGCGGCGGGCGCGTCGCCGGGGCGCTCGTGGGCGAGGAGCTCGAGCACCTCCTCGGCGCCGACCTTGAAGCCGACGAGGAGGGACGCCACCCGGGACGTGAAGTAGTTGTAGAGGACCACCGCCTCGATGGCGACGGCGATGCCGGCGGCGGTCGCCACCAGCGCCTCGGAGATCCCCGCCGCGACCACCGCGAAGCCGCCGCCGGGATGGGCGGCCATGTCCTCGAAGGCGCGCATGATGC
>DATMSB010000012.1:0-15848 GCA_035565615.1 Vulgatibacter sp.
CGCGGCGCGTGGGTCTACCCCATCGACCCTTCCATGCGCCTGGCCATGGACCTGGTGGAGGACACCCTCGAGCGCCTGCCGCGCTTCAACCCGATCTCGATCGCCAGCCACTACCGCGACGCCGGCGCCACCCCCGCCGAGGAGATGGCCTACACCCTGAGCGCCGGGAAAGCGTACGCGTCGCTCTTGCAGCGGCGCGGCGTCTCTCCCGACCGGTTCGGCCGACGGCTCTCGTTCTTCTTCTACACCTACGCCAACTTCTTCGAGGAGGTCGCCAAGTACCGGGCGGGCCGGCGCATCTGGGCGGAGCACATGCGCGCCATCGGCGCCGAGGATCCCAAGGCGCAGCAGCTCCGCGCGGCCTGCGTCTGCGGCGGTCACTCCCTCACCCGCGCCGAGCCGCTCAACAACCTGGCCCGCCTCACCCTCGAGGCGTTCGCCGTGGCGTGCGGCGGGCTGCAGTCCGTGTTCACCGCGGCGTACGACGAGGCCTTCGCCATCCCCACCGAGGAGTCCACCCGCACCTCGCTGCGCATCCAGCAGATCCTCGCCCTGGAGACCGAGGTGGCCAAGACCGCCGACCCGCTCGGCGGCTCCTACTTCGTGGAGGCGCTCACCGACGAGATGGAGGCGGCGATCCGGCAGGTGATGGATCGGATCGACGCCCGCGGCGGGATGATCCAGGCGGTGCGCTCGGGCTGGCTGCAGATGGAGATCGGCCGCCGCGCCTACGAGTGGCAGCGAGGCGTGGAGAGCGGCGAGATCCCAGTGGTGGGCGTCAACGTCCACGCCGAAGGCGGCGAGGAGAAGCTCCAGCAGCAGGCCCTCTCCGTGGAGGCGGAAGGGCTGAAGAAGGAGGAGCTCGCCCGGCTGCGGGCGGGCCGCGACGGCACGGCCGTCGATCGCGCCCTCGCCCGCCTGGCCGATGAGGCGAGGGGCGACGGCAACCTCATGCCCGCGATCCGAGAGGCGGTCCTGGCGTACGGCACCATCGGCGAGATCGCCCGCACCCTCGGCGGCGTCTTCGGCGCCTATCGGCCGCCGTCCGCATTTTGAAGCAGCGCCCAGTGAGACAACGGGAGGAGACGACATGCCGCTCGAGCCCACCGCCTACCGCTACGTGCCCCGGATCCTCATGGCCAAGCCGGGCCTCGACGGCCACGAGCGCGGGGCCAAGGTCATCGCCTCCGCCCTGCGCGACGCGGGGATGGAGGTGATCTACACTGGCCTGCGGGCGACCATCCCCTCGATCGCCGCCTCGGCGGTGCAGGAAGGCGTCGACGTGGTGGGCCTGTCGATCCTCTCCGGCGCCCACCTCACCGTCTGCGAGAATTTGCGCGCCGAGCTCGAGCGCCTGGGCGCCGCGGATCTGCCGGTGGTGGTCGGCGGGGTCATCCCCAAGTCCGACTGGCCGCTGCTCGCCGGCATGGGCGTGAGGCGCGTCTTCGGGCCGGAGACGCCGCTCGCCGAGGTGGTCGACTTCGTGCGCTGGCTGGTCGAGCCCAAGGACATCACCCGGGTCGAGCCCGCCGTGATCTTCCGGCCAGGGCAGCAGGATCCGACCGCGCACGTCTAGGGGAGCGCCCGGGGCCGGCGGGCGCCGCTACGTCGAGGGCCGGCGGTTTGGGGGAGGACATGCACAAGCGATCCGGAAGGCAGCTCGAGCTCGTGGAGGTGGGGACCACGCCGCCGCTGGGGGTCGTCCCCAAGCGCATGCACGCGGTGGTGATCCGCAAGGGGCGCGAGGGCGAGCCCCTGGAGGCCATGCGGCCCGAGGTGGTCGACGTCCCCGAGCCGGGGCCGGACGAGGCGCTGGTCTGGGTGATGGCGGCGGGCGTCAACTTCAACGGCATCTGGGCGAGCCGCGGCAAGCCGGTCTCGGTGATGCGCGGCACCGGCGACGACTTCCACATCGCCGGCTCCGACGCCTCGGGCTACGTGTGGAAGGTCGGCTCCAACGTTCGCCGCTGGAAGGTGGGCGACGAGGTCGTGGTCCACTGCAACCAGAGCTGCGGCCAGTGCCCGGAGTGCAACGGGCTCGATCCGCTCGCGTGCACCGAGCAGCGCATCTGGGGCTACGAGTCCAACTACGGCTCCTTCGCGCAGCTCTGCAAGGTGCAGGCGCAGCAGCTCGTCCCCAAGCCGCCGCGCCTCGACTGGATCCAGGCGGCGAGCTACGGCCTCACCTACTTCACCGCGTACCGGATGCTCGTGGACCAGGCGAAGATCCGCGCAGGCGACGACGTCCTGGTGTGGGGCGCGTCCGGCGGCCTGGGCATCTTCGCGGTGCAGATCTGCAAGGCGATGGGCGCCAACGCCATCGCCGTGATCTCCAGCGAGCGCAAGGCCGAGCTCGCCCGACGCCTGGGCGCGGCCGGCACCATCGATCGCCGCGACTTCGATCTCGCCCCGAAGCCGGGGGCGAACCAGGAGGAGGAGAAGCGGCGCAGCGCCGAGATGAAGCGGTTCGGCAAGGCCGTCCGCGAGATCACGGGTGGCCGCGACCCCGACGTCGTCTTCGAGCACGTGGGGCAGCAGACCTTCCCCACCTCGGTCTTCGTGGCCAAGCGCTTCGGCACCATCGTCATCTGCGGGGCCACCAGCGGCTACCACCTCGAGTTCGACGTGCGCCACCTGTGGATGCGCCAGAAGCGGATCGTCGGCAGCCACTTCGCCAACGCCTACGAGGCGGAGCGGGCCAACCGACTCGTGGCCGAGGGGAAGATCGTGCCCTACGTCGATCGGGTCTTCCCCTTCGAGGAGACCTCCCTCGCCCACGCCGAGATGGCGGCCAACCGGCACATGGGGAAGATGGTGATCACCGTGGGCGCGCCCGCGGCGGGGGCGCGCGACGCGAGGGCGGTGCCGCAGCCGGCGGACGCGCACGCCCCTGCATGATCGAAAACGCCGCGCCTCTCCTGGGGAGGGGCGCGGCGCGCGAATGCAACGGTTGCCCTGCGGCGATCAGAACCGCCAGGTCAGGTAGAAGCTCGAGGCGGTGCCCCAGGTGGTGTGGGACGCATCCTGGCCGGCCTTCGCTCCGTCCTTCTCCTGAACCGAGGTGTTGTTGAAGGTCATGTTCAGACCCCACTTGCCGCCCACGCCGAAGGACTTGGACGCGAGGTACTCGAGGCCGAAGCCGGCGTTGAGGCCCCAGAAGCTCGCCGAGTCGCCGTCGGCGGCGTCGGCGGCCTCGTTGACGGCCTTCCCGTCCTTGTCCTCGTGACCAATGCTGAAGTTGTTGAAGTCGACCCCGGCGAAGCCGAACGGCGAGATGCCCTTCTTGTGCGGGCGGAAGTAGTAGCGTCCCTCGACGTTGAGGACGAAGAGGGTCTGCCCCTCCGAGCCCACGTCGTCGATGTCGTGCGACATGTTGCGGAAGCTGAGCCCGACGAGCGGCGTGAAGCCACCCGCCAGGTCGTAACCGACGCGGATGTCGCCGCCGAAGTTGCCCTGGAGGAACGGGGTGCCCGCGATCGAACCTCCGGTCTCGAACCGCAGGTTGTTCATCTTGCTCGCCGCGGATGCAGGTGCGGCGAAGGACACTGCGCAGGTGGCGAGAGCAAGTGCAGCAAGCGTACGGAGCTTCATGAGATGCGATCTCCAAGCAGACGTAACCGGCCGCCTCTCGGGCGCTTCCGGGCCGGGCGAAGGCTGCGGCAACGCTTTCCTACCCCACGAGCCCGGCATTCGTCCACCATTCGACGACGGTGGGAGCGGGTGCGCTTGTGGAGCACTTGGCCCCGTCGGGACCGGCGATTCGGACCGGAGTGGCCCCCTGCCCCGAGACGGCGCCGCGCTCCCCGTCGCGCGGGTCCGCCAGAACGAACTTGGTGATGCAAACACCCGATGCGAGGATCCCTTCGACCCCTGGAAGCAGCCAGGCCAGACACCAAGGAAGGGACCTTCGATGAACGTGCTTCGACTCCTGGTGCCCGCGGCATGCCTCGCCCTGGCGGCCGCCTCCTGCAGCGCTCCCGAGGGAGAGCCCGCCCCCGGCGACCTGCCGATGCACGGCAGCGCCATCGAGGAGACGGGCGCTTGTGCCGAGCGGACCCACGAGACCTGCGCCGAGGGCGACGGCTGCCGGACCCTACACGCCGCGCGCTACGACGAGGATCGGGGCTGCAGGCACGAGGCCGAGCCCGTGGGCTGCATGGCGGCCGACGCGGGCTGCGGGGACGCCCTCACCCACGCCCGGGATCCGGCGGGGAACGAATGGCTGTTCTTCGACACCTGCATCCCGAAGGGCTGGAAGCACTTCCTGGAGACCCAGGCCGATCGCGACGCGGCCGACGGACCGCTCTGCGAATAGGCGGGGCGTCGACGCCCGCGCTCGCGTGCACGACCCGCCGGGAGTTGGGGCCGTCCTGACGCGTGGCCGCTCGGGCCAGGCCACCGTCCACCTGCTGCGCGGCGGGCCGACTTCGGGCACCATGCCCGCCATGTCCGGCCCCCTGGTCATCCGCGGCGCCGTCTCCATCCCCGAGGAGGAGCTGCGCTGGCGCTTCTCCCGGTCGTCGGGGCCGGGCGGCCAGCACGTCAACAAGACGGAGACCGCGGCCGAGCTCTCCTTCGACCTCGCCGGCACCCGCGCCCTCCCCGCGATCTGGAAGGCGCGGGCCCTGGAGCGCCTCGGCCGCAAGCTGGTCGACGGCACCCTAACCGTGCGCGCCGCCGAGCACCGCTCCCAGCGCCGCAACCGCGACGCCGCCCGCGAGAAGCTCGCCGCCCTCCTCGCCGCCGCCACCGCGCCCCCGCCGAAGCCGCGGCGGCCCACCAGGCCGACCCGCGGATCGAAGGAGCGGCGCCTCGCCGGCAAGCGGCGCCGCGGCGAGGTGAAGCGCCTGCGCACCTTCCGACCCAACGATGATTGAGCGAGTCCACGCGCCCGCTATCCGCAGGCGGCCGCGCGCGAGAGGAGCAGGTCGCGCTCCCTCTCGTTCCGGGTGAGCGAGGCCGCCTGCTCGAACTCCCGCCGCGCCTCGTCCAGGCGGCCGAGCTTGACGAGCAGGTCCCCGCGCACGCTCGGCAAGAGGTGGTAGCCGCGCAGCGACGGCTCGTCGCGGAGATCGTCGACGAGCTCGAGGCCGGCCGCCGGCCCGAAGGCCATCGCCACCGCCACCGCTCGGTTGAGCTCCACGACCACCGACTGCGTGACCTCGGCGAGCGCGTCGTAGAGCGCGACGATCCGGGGCCATTCCGTCTCCTCGGCGCGGCGGGCGCGCGCATGGCAGGCGGCGATCGCGGCCTGGAGCGCGTAGGGGCCCAAGAGCTGGGCGAGGGCCTCCGCCCGCGCCAGCGCCGTGAGGCCCCGGTGGATGAGCAGGCGATCCCAGCGGGAGCGATCCTGGTCGAGCAGGAGGATCGGCGCGCCGTCCGGGCCGCGCCGGGCGCGCAGGCGCGAGGCGTGCAGCTCCATCAGCGCCACCAGCCCGTGGACCTCCGCCTCGTCGGGGACGAGCGCCGCGAGGATCCGGCCCAGCCGCAAGGCCTCCTCGCAGAGCTCCGCCCGCACCCACTCGTCGCCGCGGGTGGCGGCGTACCCCTCGTTGAAGACGAGGTAGACGACCTCCAGCACCGAGGGGAGCCGCTCCACCAGCGCCGGGCCCCGCGGCACCTCGAAGGGCACCTTCGCCTCCGCGAGGGTCCGCTTGGCCCGGACGATGCGCTGCGCGATCGTGGGCTCCGGCACCAGGAACGCCCGCGCGATCTCCTCCGTGGTGAGGCCGCCCAGCAGCCGCAAGGTGAGGGCGACGCGCGCCTCCGCCGACAGCACGGGGTGGCACGCGACGAGCAGTAGGCGCAGGAGGTCGTCGCCCACGTCCTCGTCGAGGGCGCCCTCGGGGTCGGGCACGTGGTGGCGCGGCTCGTTCTGGGCGAGCTCCTCGTGCTTCCGGCCCTGCATCCGCTGCCGGCGGAGACGATCCACCGCGCGGTTCTTCGCCACCGACATGAGCCAGGCGCCGGGGTTCTTGGGCACCCCGATCGCCGGCCAGCGCTCCACCGCCTCGACCAGCGCCTCCTGGGCGAGGTCCTCGGCGAGCCCCACGTCGCGAACCATCCGGGCGAGTCCGCCGAGGAGTCTGGCGGACTCGATCCGCCAGACCGCCTCGATCGTCCGGGAGAGCTCGGCATCCACCACGCCGCGCTACCCCTTGGCCTGGCGACGTTCGACCTCCCTGCGCATCGCCTCCTCCTTCTCGCGCAGCTCGGGGGTCAGCGCGTCGCCGAAGTCCTCGGCCTCGATGACCGGCCGGATCTCCAGCTCCGACTCCTCGCCGGGCATCGGGTCGGGGCAGCGCTTCGCCCACTCGATGGCCTCCTCCATCGACTTCACCTGCCAGATCCAGTAGCCGGCCACGAGCTCCTTCGTCTCGGCGAACGGCCCGTCGATCACCTGCCTCTTGCCCCCGGAGAAGCGCACCCGCTTGCCCCTGCTGCTGGGATGGAGCCCGTCGCCGGCGAGGAGCACGCCCGCCTTCACCAGCTCCTCGTTGTACTTGCCCATCGCCGTGAGCAGCTCCTCGCTGGGCATCTTGCCGGCCTCGCTGTTCTTCGTCGCCTTGACCATCACCATCACGCGCATGTCTTTCTCCTTTGGTTTCGAGAGGATGCCCTGGGCGGAGGATGCCGGCCAGCGCTGGTTCCACCCTGACGACGAACGAGGGTCCGCCGGATCGACAGGACCTCGCAGTCTTTTTCGACGGGCCCTCCGGCCGCTCCCCGATGATGCCCGACGCTCGGCGGACATTGCGCGATCCGGCGCCGATCATGGACGGCCTTGGTCCTCGTCCCGCCCCGGCCCATCGCCCATCCCGAAGCGCAGCCGGATCACGTCCCGGCGGTAGGTGAAGATCCGGCGCAGCTCCGGCTCGACGAAGAGCCGCTGCACGGCGCCGCCGAGCCACCCCAGCGGAAACCCGTACCAGACCCGGTCCTCCATGTGCGTCCCGGCCGGGACGGATCGGAACGCGTGCTCGTGCCACCAGATCCGATACGGCCCGGACACCTGCGAGTCGACGAAGCCGGCGCCCGGCTGCCAGACCTCGATCCGCGTCCGCCAGGAGCGGTCGAAGGGACCCATCCGGATGCGGTACTCGATCCGGGCGCCCTCCCCCACCAGGCGCGGCTGGTCCACGATGCGGAAGCGCATCCGCGGCGGCGTCATCGCGCCCAGGTTCTCCGGGGCGGAGAAGAACGAAAAGACCTCTTCGACCGGGGCGAGGACGACCGCCTCCATGCGCAGCCGAAAGCGGGGCCGGGGCATCCCCGACGGGACCGGGCTCGTCTCGGTCGGACCGATCTCGACGGCGCCCGCCTCTCCGTCGACGAGATCCGCGAGCGCCCCCTCGAGCGTGGGGAATCGAAACCGGAAGCCCATCTCGAGGAGACGCCCGGGAACCACTCGCTGGCTGCTCACGAGGGTGGTCGCGCCCTCGCCGAACGCGGCGCGCAGCGCGATCGGAGGGATGGGGAGAGGCGTCCACCGATGGAGCGCGCGGCCGAGCGCCCGGGTGAGGTCTGCGTTGGTGACGGCCTCCGGCGCCACGGCGTTCACCGCGCCGTCCAGCCGCTCGTCCTCCACCGCGGCAGCCAGGATCTCGACCACGTCGTGCAGGTGGATCCAGGGGGCGTACTGGCGGCCCGACCCCACCCGCCCGCCGACGCCCGCCCGAAACGGCGGCAACAACTTCGCGAGGGCGCCCCCTTCCCTGCCGAAGACGACGCCCATGCGCAGCCGGACCACCCGGACGCCCCGCGCCTCGGCCCGCCGCGCCGCCTCCTCCCAGTCGCGGCACAGCCGGGCGAGGAATCCCTCGCCGGCGTCGCTCTCCTCGTTCAGGGCCTCGTCGCCGCGGTCACCGTAGAAGCCGACGGCGCTGGCCGACACCAGGGTCCGGGGACGCCCGGCCTCGGCCATCGCCTCGACGAGGCGCGCCGTCACCCCCACCCGGCTCTCGACGAGCTCTCGCTTGCGCGCCGCTGACCACCGCGCCCCGATCACCGACGCGCCGGCGAGGTTCACGACGGCGTCGCAGCCGCCCAGCGTCTCGACGAGACGCTCCCCGGGCGCCTCTGTCGAGAGCAGGTCGACCTCCGCGCCGAGGAGGCTGCGGGCCCGCCCCTCGTCGCGGACCCAGGCGCAGACCGCGTGCCCCTCCCGGCGCAGCCGCAGCGCCAGGGCGCGGCCGATGAAGCCGGTCGCGCCGCTCATGAAGACCCGCATCGAAGCTCCTCCGATCGCCCCGGGCCCCTGCGCCCCGCCCGGTCGAGATCCGATACACCACGCGTCGGGGCCGCGCACCCGGCACGACGCCTCCCTCGGAGGCCACGCGTTCTCTCCTCAATCGTCTCCGATCGCCGACGGGTCCCGACGCGACCCGCGCATTCATTCGGGTGCTCGGCTGGCGTGAACCTCGCCACCTACACGGGCTTGGGCGACGTGACCTACTGGGACGCGCACGTCGCCAACACCCAGATGCACGGGATAGGCACCTTCTTCGATCCGCGCCTCGACGATCCCGCGGAGTACCCGGTGGCGGTGCGCCTCGGCCTCGACGACATCCGCCCATCTACACGGAGCCGGGCCACAACCTCCACCCCACGGCGGAGATCTTCATCGACGACTTTCAGGCGATGCGCTCCCCCACCGAGATGTACCGGACCACGCCGCTGGGCGGCCTCTTCACGAGGGCGAAAGGCGGCTTCTACCGCCGCTCGCGCGCTCGATCACCTGGCAGAACGCGACGGCCCGCCGCATGGGCTTCTCGTCGCCAGGCAGGTCGTGGGTGAGCTAGAGCTTGGCCAGCGCCTTCCAGCAGCCCACGATCCGGGCCGCGTCGTCCCGCCCCTATGGAAAGAACTCGTTCGCGCTGAAGCCCTCCGCGGTGATCGGCACCTCGCCCGGCACCATCGGCACCGCCGTGGGTCAGCAGCACCTGCGCAGCATCCTCTCCTACGTGAACTCGCCGGAGCTGGCGCAGCCGGAGGTCTACCTCCAGTTCAAGCCCGGCCTCATCACCGACGACGGCGAGATCACCAACGACTCCACCCGGGACTTCCCAGTGGCTGCAGGCGTTCGAGGTCTTCATCCGCAAGGTGGCGACCGCCGAAGCGCAGGCGAAGCCGTCGCGCGGAAGGCGATCCCGAGGCGGAGGATCGGGCGATGGACCGCAGGGCCATGGCAAGGGCAGCCTGGCGCCCAAAGCCGCAAAAAGCCTCGAAATTTCGCCGGTCGATTCACAAGAGGTAATACCTCTTGAGAATTTCCATGCCTGGGTGGTAAGGTGCGGCGTTCTTCTCGCGCGGCCGTTATGGTCTGCGCGAGCCGGATCGCCGTCTGATGCCAGCCCCGCTGCTCGGTCCCCGAGCCGGCGGCCGGCAGGTGGCGCTCCACCGAAGCATGACCGTGGCCGAAGGCAGGCCGCGTCGGCTTCTGCGCGCCCCATCCCTCGAGAGACCGGGCGCCCCTGGCGTCAACCGCGCGCCGCTCCCGATCGGCCCCTCCTCGACGAGGAGGCGGCCGCGATGGCGCGCCTTTTTCCATCGGAGGTCCGATGACGATCGCCCCCCCCACCAACGCAGCCGGCAAGAGGAAGGTCTCCTACGTCCGCGATCTGGACAAGCTGGAGAACCTCCCCGAGGACGTCCGCCGCGACCTGAAGAAGGTCGCCGAGAAGTACGTCTTCCGCGCGAACGACTACTACCTCGGCCTCATCGACTGGGACGACCCGGCCGATCCGATCCGGCAGCTCGTGATCCCCCGGATCGAGGAGCTGAACGACTGGGGGCGCCTAGACGCCTCCAACGAGGCGGCGGTCACCGTCACCAAGGGCGTGCAGCACAAGTACCGAGACACCGGCCTCCTCCTCTGCAACGAGGTCTGCGGCGCCTACTGCCGCTACTGCTTCCGCAAGCGGCTCTTCATGGACGGCAACGACGAGGTGAGCCTCGACGTCTCCAAGGGCCTGCGCTACATCGCGTCGCGCCCCGAGATCACCAACGTGCTCCTCACCGGCGGCGATCCCCTCCTCATGGCGACGCGCCGCCTGCGCCAGATCATCTCGAGCCTGCGGGAGATCGACCACGTCGGGATCATCCGGATCGGCAGCAAGATGCCGGCGTTCAACCCGTGGAGGATCCTCGACGACCCGGATCTCCTCGCCATGATTCGGGAGTTCTCCACGCCGCAGAAGCGCATCTACGTGATGGCGCACTTCGACCACCCGCGCGAGCTCACCGAGCCGGCGCAGGCGGGGATCGCGGCGCTCCTCGAGGCGGGCGCCATCGTGGTCAACCAGTGCCCCCTCATCCGCGGCGTCAACGACGACGCCGAGGCCCTCGCCCAGATGTGGCGGACGCTCTCCTTCATGGGTGCGCCCCAGTACTACGTCTTCCAGGGGCGCCCCACGGCGGGCAACGAGCCCTACTCGGTGCCGATCGCGCGGGGCTACCAGCTCGTCGAGGAGGCCAAGGCCAAGGTCTCCGGCCTCGCCAAGCGGGCCCGCTTCGTCATGTCCCACGACAGCGGCAAGGTCGAGGTGGTGGGCATGGACGAGCGCCACTTCTACCTGCGCTACCACCGGGCGCTGCACCCGGACAACGAGGGTCGATTCCTGGTCTTCCACCGGGACGACGACGCCCTCTGGCTGGACGACCTGAAGCCGGTGGAGGGCCTGGGCATGCCGCCGCTGCGCGAGGCCGCCTGACGCGACCATCTCGAAATCAGGTTGAGCGAGTCAGGCGCGGCATCGATCCCCGGAGATCGCGGGGTCGATGCCGCGCGCGCTCCGGTGCCCTTCCCCGGGGCATGAATCACCGGCGGACGCAGGGTCCGGAAGGTGGCTGGAGAACGACGACGGCCCAGCGAATCGGTTCACCGATCCGCTGGGCCGTCTGGTCTTGGTGGAGCAGTGGGGGATCGAACCCCAGACCTCCGCAATGCCATTGCGGCGCTCTCCCAGCTGAGCTACTGCCCCGAAATCACTATTCTTTTGGCGTTCGCCGCATCGGCGGACCCCGCCTATCTAGCACATTCGGCGCGTGGCGGGAGGAAATTTCGCCCGGGGGCGGCACTTTCGCGCTCGGGCCCCTTCGTCACGGCGCCGGCACGGAGCGGAGCTTCACGTCGGATTCGATGCGCTTGACGACCTTGGCGGGGACGCCGGCGACGATGGAGTGTGGGGGCACGTCCTTGTGGACGACGGAGCGGGCCGCCACGATGGCACCCTCGCCGATGGCGACCTCCCCCACGATGGCGGCGCCCTCGGCAATCCAGACGTCGTCGCCGATGTCGATGCGCTTGAGGTCCTCGGCCGGCGCGGCCTCGGTGCGGCGCCGCTCGGGGTCCAGGGGATGCCCGGGATCGCCCGAGATGAAGACGTTGCTGGCGACGTGGCAACGGTCGCCGATGCGAAGCCGCGTGCCCGCCCGCAGCACCACCCTGTGGCCCAGGTAGGTGTCGTCGCCGATCTCGATGGCGGGGCGGTCGGGCGCGTTGCGGGCGCCGGAGAAGGTGGTGCGCGCGGAGAGGCGCACGCCCTTGCCCAGGCGGATGCGGCAGTTGACGACCACCGGCACCCGGGAGTCCGGGCAGATCTCCAGGCGGAACGGGCCGTCGACCTTCTCGCAGAGGGCGGCGAAGATCGGCTGGTAGTAGAGCGCGCGCCACGCCTCGTCGGAGACCTGCCGTCGCATGCGCCGCTCGGCCGCGAGGAGGCGGTGGACGATCCCCGGCGGCACGGACCACTGCGACGCTCCGATGAGCAGGCTCCGCAGCGACCTGCCCAGCGGGGTCTTCCGCCGGGCCACGTCCAGCACTCTGGCGACCGGGTCCATCCTGCGCTCCGCCGAAAAGGGATCGGGTGAAGGTAGGAAGGCCCGGGCGGACCTCCCATCACCCCGGCGGGGCGCTGCGGTACGCCCCTCAGTACGCCAGCGGCTCGGCGGCGGCGCCGATGTCGGCGCGGGCGCCGCGGTGCCGCAGCACCGACGCCACGCCGTAGTAGTGGTGGAGGAGCGCGTCGGGCTCCACGACGGCGACCTCGCCACCCTCCTGCAGGACACGGTTGACGAGCTCCTGGGCCAGGGGCACGTCCTCGGTCGGATAGCCGCAGAAGCCACAGGTCTTCTCGTGCTTGATGCCGAGGGCATCGCAGTTCGTGCACCGCCACCCGTCGAGCCGGAGGCGGCGCTCGATCACCAGCCGATGGACGCGGCCTTCGTTGGCGGCGAGGACCACGTCCTCGGGTCCGATCTCCGCCAGGCCGCCGGCGAGGGCCTCCGCCACCACCCGGCGGATCTGCTCTCCCTCTTCCTTCCGCTCCTGCTCGAGGAGCTCCTCGACCATCTCGTCGAGCATGGAGGCGCGGATCTCGCCGATGCGAAAGCCCGGGGCCCCCGGCGCTCCCAGCCGCCCGATGATCCGCTCGCGGACGCGGGTGGGGAGCAGCTTCTCGAACATGGCCACCTCGCGGGCGGTGCCGGCGAGGATGAGGCGGCGGGTGGGGATCGCGTCCATGAGGAAGATCACGTGGTCGGCGCCCTCCGCCAGGTTGCGCGCGATCTCGTGCTCGATCCGCCGCTGGTAGCGGAACTGGGACCAGCCTCCCATGTGGTGGCGGCGGTGCGCGTCGTGCTCAATGCGCGTCTCGCCGACCACGTCGCCGAGGGCGGTCTCGAAGATCCACGCCCCGCGCGCGTCGACGACCGCCAGGATCGTGGGCTGGTAGTCGTAGGCGAAGCGCGCGAGCTGGAGCAGGTTGGGCGTAGGCCCCACCTCGAGCTGGTTTCGCATGGGGTGGCGGAACCCGAAGGTGCGCCACAGCCCCATGCCATCGCACGCGAAGATCGCGGTGCCGGCGTCGCTCTCGTCGTACGCCTGGCGCCACAGGCCGTCGACGTATCGGTCGATCCGCTCGAGGGTGCGATCGAACACATCGGGGTCGGGCCCGGCGTACTCCGCCCTGGCCCTCGCGATCCCCTCCTCGACGAAGAGCCGCACCCGCACCCGCTGGTGCTGATCCGACCACTTGGTGTTCAGGTACAACGACACGATCGGGTCCCGCTCCGATCGAAGCCCTGCCAGCCACTGCAGCTCCGCCTGGATGGGAGTCAGGATGGGGGTCAAGTCGCCGCCTCCTCGCGCGAGTCCTGCAACGATCGTGGCCACGGCCGCCTCCGGCTGCGACCTCCGCTCCCCTGCCTCCCCGCCCACAACGCGATCGCCCCAACGAAAAACCGGTCTCATCGCAGGGGCCGGTTCAATCAGGGCGCATCAATCTGGTGTCGCCCCGCGCCGCCGAAGGGGGAGCACGCTCGCCGAGGGCGAGCCAAACGGTGAAGCGCCTCTCGCGCGAAGCGCGACGTCGTTGGGCGCTGCCCCGCCCCGATGGGCGGGGCAGAGTCCAACTTGCGCTTAATGGCCCGCCCCGGATTCGAACCGGGATGGGGGGTCGCCCCGCTCGATTTTGAGTCGAGTGCGTCTACCAGTTCCGCCAGCAGGCCAACGGCGCGGGAGCATCGCGGCATGTCCCGTCTCCGTCAACGGTTTTGCGACGACGAGGCGTGCCCGCCCTTGCGACGCCGGTTGCCCGTGTGTATAGCAACCCGCCTTCCCAAGGCCTCGAAAACGCCCCCGAAAGCGCCATGATCAATTTCGCCATCTCCCTCCTGATCGCCCTCGCAACCTTCGGGATCTTCGCGATCTTCTTCTCGGTGTGGGCGGCGATCGCCCCCGGCCTCATCGCCTTCCTCGCCGCCTACGTGGTCCTCACCAACCGGGCGATGAAGCAGGTGAACGCCATCTCCACCCAGGCCCAGAAGGAGATGCAGGCCCAGAAGATCGATCGGGCGATCGAGACGCTGAAGAAGGGCTTCGCGCTGGAGAAGCGGCAGTTCCTGGTCGGCCCGCTGATGCACGCGAACCTCGGCACGCTCCTCTACGCGAAGGGCGACTTCGCGGCGGCGCGCCCCCACCTCGAGGCGAGCAACCGCTGGGGGTGGCTCACCCGGACCCTGCTCGGCGGGAACTACGCCGTGCTCCGCGCCATGGTGGGCAGCCAGCACTACCGCGACAAGCGCTACGACGAGATGCGCAAGGCCTTCGAGTCGGCGGTGAAGCAGGCGAAGAAGGACTCCCTCGTGTGGAGCGTGTACGCCTACTGCCTGTCGAAGATCGGCGCGCGCGAGGAGGCCATGCAGGTGCTCGGCCGCGCGGTGCGGGCCAACCCCTCCGACGAGCGCCTGAAGGCGAACCTCCTCGCCCTGCAGAACAACAAGCGCATGAAGATGAAGGCGTACTCGCCGCAGTTCTACCAGTTCCACATCGAGCCGCTGCCCCCCGAGCTGCTGGGCGGCGGCGGTCGCCGGGTCGTCTGGCAGCGTCGCTGACCCCAGGCCGCTCCCCCGGCCGGCGGGTCGACCGCCGCTCCCCCCGACGGCGGCGCGGTCGCGTCCCACCCCCCTTCGCTCCCCATTTCCATACGGCCCCCGTTGGGCCGCCCGCGCAGAGTCGCCGCCCATTCGTGCGTATCTTTCTTCCTGGCCTGACCTGGGAGCGAGGGGCGCGTGGAAGACCGGATCGCAGTCTTCGCCGGATCATCCTTCCGCCGCACGGTGCTGGCGGAGGCGCTGGCGGAGTGCGGCCTGCCCGCCGTGAAGGTGGCCCCCGGCGATCCGCCCCCGCTCGCGCGCGCCGTGATCCTCGACCTCACCGCGGCGACCCCCGAGGCCGCCGACCACGCGGTGCGCCGCAGCCTGAACGTGGGGCCGGTGCTCGTGGTGGGGACCGCCGCCGACCTGGAAGCCCTGGAGGCGGGGGTGCGGGCGGGCGCCGCCGACCTCGCCGTGAACCCCGATCCTCGCGAGCTCGAGACGCGCGTCCGCCTGATGCTCCTGGGCCAGGACCGGCCCGTCGGCCGTCACGCCGGCGCGTCGGCGCCCACGAGGCAGGGAGCCGGGCGGACCCGCGTGCTGGTGATCGAGGACGATCGCGACACCCGGGAGCTCCTCGCCGAGCTCCTCGGGGAGGAGCACGAGGTCATGGGCGCCGCCGACGCCGAGTCGGGCCTCGAGCGCGCCCGCCGGGAAGCCCCCGACGTGATCCTCATGGACGTCTTTCTCCCCGGCATGAACGGCTTCGACGCCGCGCGCGCCCTGCTGGAGAACCCCCACACCGCCTCGATCCCCCTGCTCTTCCTCTCCGCCGAGGCCGACGAGAAGGCGCGGGTGCAGGGCCTCGAGCTTGGCGCCGCGGACTTCGTGGTGAAGCCGTTCTCGAGCAAGGAGCTCCTGGCCCGGGTGGACAAGGCGCTGCGCGCCGCGAAGCAGGGCGAGCACCTGCGCGCCCTCGCGGAGACCGACGCGCTCACCGGCCTGCCCAACTTCCGCGCGCTGCTCGCCCGGCTGGACGAGGAGATCAAGCGGGCCGAGCGCTACCTGCACCCCTTGAGCGTGGTGATGGTGGACCTCGACGACCTCAAGGCGATCAACGATCGCTTCGGGCACGCCACCGGGAACCGCGCGATCACCGCCCTGGGCCAGGCGATCGCCGCGCAGCTTCGCGAGACGGACTTCGCCTCCCGCTACGGCGGCGACGAGTTCGTGCTGCTTCTCCCCCACGCGGTCTCCGCCCAGGCAACGGGCCTCGCCGAGCGGCTGCGTGCGGCGATGCGGGAGATCCGCGTCGACGGGTCGGACCTCCCCATCCGCGGGTCGTTCGGCGTGGCGAGCCTGCGGGCCGGGCACCTGGTCACGCCCGACCAGCTCCTTCGCGCGGCGGACGCCGCGCTCTACCGCGCCAAGCGCGAGGGCCGGGATCGGATCCGCGTCGCCGAGCCCGAGGA
>DATMSB010000013.1:0-42639 GCA_035565615.1 Vulgatibacter sp.
ACCCTGCCGGCGATGCGCAGCGTGCCGCCGTCCGGCATCGCCTCCATGGCGTTGCGCACCAGGTTGAGCAGCGCCTGGCGGAGCTGGTTCTCGTCGATCTCGGCGGGGAGGTCGTCGGGAAGATCCAGCTCGATCGCCACGCCGGACGCCTCGAGCTCCGGGCCCACGAACGCGACCAGATCGCGGACGAGCGCGGAGAGGTCCTCCCGCTCGAGCGAGGGCTTGGGGAGCCGCGCGTAGCGCAGGTACTCCTCCGTGATCTCCGCCAGCCGGTCGACCTCCGCCGAGATGGCGGCGCACAGGCGCCGCGCCTCGTCGCCGGCGGCGCCGTCCGGCAGCTCCTCCGCCAGGAGCTCGGCGTTCAGGCCGATCGACGAGAGCGGGTTGCGGATCTCGTGGGTGATCTGCGCGGCCATGCGGCCCACGGTGGCGAGCTTCTCCGCGCGCATGAGCGCCTCCTGCTTGTTCGCCAGCTCCCGCTCGCGGGCCTGCAGCGAGGCCGCCATCTGGTTGAACTCGCGGGCGAGGACGCCCACCTCGTTCGCCGCGGAGGTGGGCACCTTCGCGGACCAGTCGCCCCGGCCGATCCGCACTGCCGCCTCGGTCAGCGTTCGCACCGGCGCGAGGAGCCGCTGCGAAAGAAGCGACGCGAGGATCCCCAGGGCGATAGCGGCCAGGGAGAAGCCGATGATCGCGAGGGAGGAGGAGCGCTCGGTGGCCTGCGCCTCCCGCACCCGCTCCTGGATCCGGCCCTCCAGGGCGTGGCTGAACAGGCGCAGCGATCGATCGATGCGGCGCTCGGTGCGCTTGAGCTCCTTCCCCGTCTCGTCCGCGGCGAGGGCGGCAGACGCGACGCCGGGGTCCGAGCTCTCCAGCGCCGCGAAGAGCGCGTCGGCCTGGCTGTCGTAGAGGTCGTACTCGCGGACGAGGTCCTCGAGGCGCCCCTCGATCTCGTCGAGGAATGGCACCTCGGAGGGCTGGGCGAACCGGCGGGTCTCGGTGACGAGGAGCCTGCCCTGGGTGAGCTTCTCCCGGACGATGCGGGGGTAGTAGAGCCGGGCCAGCTTGATGAGGATCCGCTGGGCGCGGGGGTCCTTCTCCTCGAGGAGGCGATCGGTGTCGCGCTGCTTGTTCTTGTGGAAGGTCTCGAGCTGGGCCGCGACCTTGGTGAGGGGGAGGTAGCCCTCCGAGACCAGCCGGATGTCGGCGCCGACCGCGTGCATCCGCCACACGGCGAACGAGCTCACCGCGCCGAACACCGTGACCACGGCGGCAAAGACGAGGAAGATGCGGCTGGCGATGGAGAGGCGCACGGGGGGATTTTCGAGGACGGCAGGAGGTCTGTAACACCCCGTGGTCGCGGTGGGCAAAGGAAGCCGGGCAGGCGAGCGCTCGGGCGGGCAGGCGCGAAATCCAAGGACTTTTCCGCATTTGACTCTGCAAACTCGGGGGTCATAGACTCCCCGTCCCAAATCCTTGAAACGACCGGCTTTCGAGCCGGCGAGGAGATCGATCAAAGTGAGCTCGACCAGCCGTGGATTTGCCCTTCGCGCGGGCGTGCTGGCGGCGATGCTGGCCACCCCCGTGCTCGCGGGGGCCGACGCCGTGAAGGTCGTGGTGGTGCCGTATGCGCCGTTGTACGACAGCATCCCCCGCGCCACCGGTGACCGGATCGCCGAGACCCTGAAGGAGGGCCTGCGGTCGAACGCCGAACTCGAACTGGTGGATCTGCCCGCCGAGGGCGAGAGGGCCGCCACGGGGTCCAAGTTCGCGACGCCCGAGCAGGTGCAGGCCGTCTCCGCGGCGATGGCCGAACTCGAGAAGGGCCGCTCCCACCTCTCCAAGCGCCGGATGAAGCCGGCCCTCGACGCCTTCACCCGCGCGATCGAGGGCATGGAGAAGAACGCCCCCGCCCTCGAGGAGGTCGAGCCGCTGGTGGAGGCCTACCTGAAGAAGGCGGTGGCGCAGTTCCGCATGGGCCAGGAGGATCTGGCGGCCCAGAACACCCTCCCGCACGCCATCCGCCTCGAGCCGGCGAGGCGCCTGCAGGCGGGCGAGGAGTACGATCAGGTCTTCGTCGACCTCTACGATCGGGTCCGGGCCGGGATGGCGGACCACGGCACGGGCTCGCTGCGCGTCGACACCACGCCCCCCGGCGCCGGCATCTGGGTGGACGGCCGCGAGGCGATGACCAGCCCCGTGCTGGTGACGGGCCTCCTCCCCGGCGTGCACTACGTGAAGATCAAGCTCCCCAGCACCGAGCCGTACGTGGAGCGGGTGGAGATCCGCAAGGACGAGCTCTTCCGGATCAGCCCGGACGAGGGCAGCACGCAGCAGGGGCTCGGCGCCGGCTTGGTGACGCTGCTCTCCCGCAACGAGCTCGGCGAGGAGGCCCGCACCCAGATCGAGGCGGTGGCGCAGCGGACGGGGGCGCAGGTGGTGGTCGTGGGCGGCGCCTATGCGAAGGGCGCCAGCCTGGGCCTGGCGACCTACGCCTTCCACGCCGGCTCCGGGACCTTCTCCCGGCTCCAGTCCCTCACCCTCGACCGCGACATGCTCGGCGCCGCCATCGAGATCAACAAGGTGGCGAACGAGCTCGGCGGCAAGCTCACCGCCTCGGGCGATTCCGTGGCGATCCCCCGCCCGATCGCCGACGACGCCAAGGCGGGCGCGGAGAAGATCCACGAGGTGGACTTCTTCGTGAACCTCTCGGCCCCTGCCGCTTCGCCGCGGGACGACGGCAGGCCGGCGGTGGTCCCGGCCGGCGGAGGCAGCCGTCGCCCCATCGGCGGGCCGCGCACGCCGATCGGCGGCGGAAAGGCCCCGGAGGAGGCGAGCGCCGGGCAGGTCGAGGACGGCGCCGCGGTGGCGGCCGCCCCGATCGCGGAGCCGGCCGCGCCCGCGGCGGAGAAGCGGCCGGCGGTGGTCGCCGAGGACTTCCTGCTCCCGAGTCGCGGCGAGGACTTCGGGGTCCCCGCGAACGAGGAGAAGCAGACGGCGACCTACAGCTACAGCGGCGGCGTCACCCTCGCCGACGAGGCGACCTTCGACGAGCCGAAGAAGAAGGACGGCGGCCTCTTCACCAAGTGGTGGTTCTGGACCGCGGCAGGGGTCGTGGCCACCGGCGCCACCGTGGGGATCGTCGCCGCGACCGCGGACGGCGGGGGCAGTGGTCCGACGGGGCACGCGAGCTGGTAGCGGCTCGAACAGGGATATTTCCGACATGCGCTCTTCCAAGATGATCCGCGGGGCCGCTTGCGCCGCCTCGCTCCTGATCGCCGCTTGCGGCGAATCCGACTCACGCTTCGACCTGGTGCTCGTCCACGAGGACTGCGAGACCGCGACGGGCGAGAGCGTCCTCCCGGTCAGCGGGACCGTGAGGATCTCGATCGTCGGCGACGGCATCGGCGCCCCGATCGTGGGCACCGCCGACGTGGCGTCGCGATCGCTCCAGGTGCCCGACGTCCCGGTCGGGTCGAACCGCGTGGCCACCGTCGAGGTCTGCGACGACGGCGCGACGTGCAACGTGGTCCGCGCCTGGGGCCGGTCCGCACCCTTCGACGTGTCGGACTCTGACACGCCCACGGTCGAGGTGCAGATGTTCCGGGTGAACGGCTTCACCCGCACCCGCGCCCCCGGCGGCGCGTGCTCCGACATGGGCACCGTGCGGGCCGGGCACACCGCGACCCGGCTGCAGGACGGCCGCGTGCTCCTCGCCGGCGGCTTCCGCCTCCTGGTGTCGGACCTCGCCAACGACGTGCTGCAGTCCGCCGAGATCTTCGACCCGGCGACGGGCGTCTTCTCCGCCGTCCCCGACATGTGCGTCGACGGCACCTGCCTCCCCCGCGCGTTCGGCCAGGCGGTGCGCCTCCTGGACGGCCGGGTGCTGATCGCGGGCGGCGTCGACGAGACCGGCGAGCCGACCGCCAGCGCGATCCTCTTCGATCCGAAGGCGAACGCCTGGACCGCCGCTCCGTCGATGGCCCACGCCCGCCACGGGCACACCGCGACGCTCCTCGAGGCGGCGGGCGGCCGGGTGGTGATCGTCGGCGGCGTCGACGCCGAGGGCGTGGTGCGCGAGGAGATCGAGGTCTTCGACCGGGGCGCCTTCTCCGTGCTCCAGGGCGGGGCCGGCGGCCTCCTCCTCCCGCGCGCCTTCCACTCGGCCGCCGTGGTGGGCACGACGCCCCGCGCCGTCCAGGTCGTCGGCGGCATCGGCGCCGACGGCAAGGTGCAGGCGAGCTCCCGGGTGGTGAGCTACAGCCGGGACAGCGGGACCTTCACCACCGGTCCCACCACCTCCGACGTCCTCGAGGTCGGCGTGGCCTCCGCGGGCATCGCGCCGTTCTCCAAGCGCCTCGCCGTCGTCGCCGGCGCCTCGAAGTGGTCGCTCGAGGGGCCGACGCCGGGGCTGGGGACCGGCCGCGAGCCGATCCGGGAGATCCAGTGGTTCGACCGCCCCGAGGGCTCGGGAGACCGGGGGACGGTCCCCGGCCAGATGGCGCGGATCTCGCCCTGCGTGGTGATGCTGGGCGAGGACGACGCCCGCACCCCGGACGATCGCGCCCTGGTGATCGGCGGGTTCGCCGCGAACGGAATCACCCCACTCACCAAGGCGGAGGTCATCGGCTGGCGGGGCGAGGTCCTCGCCTCGAGCCTCACCGACAACCAGGGCCGGCTCCGGGACGACGGCGGCCGAGGCTACGCGACCTGCACGAACCTGGGGGACGGCAGGATCCTCGTCTCCGGTGGGATCGGATCCGGCAACAAGGCGGTTCCCACGGCGGAGATCTACGTCGCCCGCGGGGCGGACTGACGGCTCCTGGCGAGCCTTCCAAGGAAAGATGGACGTGATCGGAATCATCGTCGCGGCGGCCCTCGGCGCCGTCGCGCTCATCGGATGGCTTTCCCGCAACAAGCTGGCCGACAGCCTCGAAGCCATGCAGGCGGAGGTCGCCAAGGCGAAGGCCGAAGCGGCGGCCGCTCGGAAGAGCGCCGAGCGGACCAGCGAGGAGAAGAAGGGGCGCTCCGACGAGCTCTCCTCGGCCCGCGAGAAGCTCCGCGACGCCAAGCGCCGCCTCCACGAGGCGGGCGAGGAGACCCGGAAGGCGCGGGAGCTGGCGGCCGCCCGGGCGGAGGAGCTCCGCCAGGTGGAGCAGCAGCTCGCCCACCTGCGGGAGGAGAACGCCCGCCTGGTGGACGAGGCCCGACGCCGGTTGGAGGAGGCCGAGCGCCCGAGGGGGCGGCGCGCCGAGTCGCAGCCGAAGGCGGCGACCCCGGCGCCTGCGCCCGCGCCGCTCACGCCGGAGCAGGTCGACCAGCGCCTCGTCGACATGGCCCGCGAGGTCGAGGAGGCGGAGGCGCGCGTGGCCGAGGTCGAGAAGCGCAACGCGGATCTGCGTCGCCAGGCGGAGGAGGCCCGGGAGGAGGCCCGGCGCGCCCGCGGCAGGGCCGAGGCCAACAACCGGGTCTACCTCGTCGCCAAGGGCGAGGCGGAGATCTGGAAGGACAAGTTCGCCGGGCTCGAGCAGCGCTGGAACGAGCTGTGGCGCGAGCTGGAGGGGATCGGCTGGAAGTCGCGCACCTCGTCGAAGGAGGTCACCGCCCGCGGCGACGAGGGCAAGCGTCGAGGGACCAAGCGCGATCGCCGCGCGCCCCGGGCCGACGCCGGCACCCGCCGGGAGGCTACGGCCTCCCTCGCCGACGAGGCCGCGATCGAGCTGGCGACCGGCGCCGGGGATCCGGCGGCCGACGCCGCGGCGGACGCGAGCGCGGCGCCTGCCGGCGAGGCCGCGCCGGAGCGTGGGGAAGGGGCCGACGACTCCGCCCCCGAGGCCGCCACCGCCGGGGCGGGCCAGGCGGGACCTGCCGGCGGGTCCGCGGCGGAGCATGCCGTGGGCGCGGAGGCCGCGGAAGCCCCCGGCGAGGAGCCCGAGATGAAGCTCGCGGTGGGCGCAGAGGGCTCGGCAGCCGCCCCGGCCTCCACGGAGGGCTCCGAGAACACCTGAGCGCCGGCGGATGCATCGGGCCGCCCGGCCCGATGCAGGGCGCTCCGCCGATGCGCATCCTGTGCGGCGTGGACGTCCGCCCGCGCAGCGCGATCGGTCGCATCTCGGCCCGGAGCTGGCGCAAGATCGGGACGCTGGCGGGGGGCCTCGCCGTCGGCCTGGCGCTCTTCTTCCTGATCGGCGGCTCCCGGCCCCTCACGCCGGCGCGCATCCAGCACGACGTGCTCGCCATGGGAGGCCTCGGCCTCGTGGGCTTCCTGGCGGCGTCCGCGGCGAGGCCTCTCCTCGTCGTGGTCTCGGGCTCGCTCTTCTCGGTGGCGGCCGGCCTGGTGTGGGGGATGTGGACCGGCGCCGTCGTGGCGCTGGGCGGGACCCTGCTGGCGGCGCTCCTCGTCTTCGCCCTGGCGCGGCGCCTCGGCGCCTCGGCGGTGCGGGAGCTCGCCGGCGCCCGGTATCCGGACCTCGAGACCCTCGCCCGGGACAAGGGCTTCGCCTTCGTCTTCGTGGCCACCCTGGGCTTCGTCCTGCCGTCCGACCTGGTGATCGCCGTCGCGGCGGTGACCGGCATGCGGATGCACACCGTCCTCGCGGCGGCGGCGCTGGGCACGCTGCCCGGCACCCTCCTCATGACCGCGATCGGCGCGTCGGTGATCGAGCCGTCGCCGCTCCTGTGGTGGCTGGGGGGAGCGGCGGTCGTCCTCCTCACGGTGGTCGCCGCGCTCCTCGCCCGCGGTTGGCTCCCTCGCCGCGAGCGGCGCACGGCCGCCTGAACGAGGCGATCCGAACCGACGGCCGGGGGACGGTTCGGGTACAGTGCGCGCCATGGAAGCCGATCCTCGCAAGCGCGTCGCCATCTTCCTCCACGACGGTGCCTACGACCGCCTCCACCAGGGCTGCGCCATCGCCGCCGCCGCCGCCGCGGGAGGGCGAGACGTGCAGGTCTTTCTCTTCTGGTGGGCCCTCGAACGCTTCCTCGCCGGCGGCTTCGACGAGCCGGACATGGGCGCGACCGCCGGCCCGCCGGACGCCGCCCGCGCCGCCGTGGACGCCTTCGAGAAGGGCGCGCCCACCGCGGCCGAGCTGCTCCAGGCCGCCCGCGCCACCGGGCGCTGCACGCTCTACGCGTGCTCCGCGTCCGCCTTCCTCCTCGGAAGGCGCCCCGACCAGATCGCGAGCGGCGTCGACCAGGTGGTCGGGTGGAGCGCGATCCTGGGCCTCACCGCCGGCGTCACCGACCGCTTCTACCTGTAGGCCAACCTGATTCCGGCGGCGCCCGCCTCCTTGGCACGGGATCCCCGCACGTGGTAGGGGTGCCCTACATCCGGTATCCCCCGCTTCGACAGGAGTTCCGCCATGTGCCGTCGTCTCTCGATCCCGCTCGCCCTCGTCGCGGTGCTCGCGCTCGCCGGCTGCAAGACCTCGCTCTCGGGAGAATCCGAGGAGGCCAAGGCGAAGCAGGCCGCGCTGGAGGCCGAGGCCCGAAAGAAGGAGGAGGTCGAGGCCGCCCACGAGGGCCGCCGCGCCAAGGCCCGCGCCGCCGAGGAGGCTGCCGCCGCGGTCGCGAAGGACGGTGCCGACGTCGGCGAGCCGGTGGAGGCGGCGCCCGAGCCGGAGGACCCGCGCCTGGAGAGCTTCGCCGAGCGGCTGGAGAAGGCCGGCTTCGGCCCGTTGGGCCGGGAGGTGCTGCTGCCGGACGTCCTCGGGGGCCTGGAGCTCTGCAACGCTTCGCTGCGGACGAAGCTCTCCTTCGACAAGGGCTACGCGACCATGGGCCGCTACCCGGACGCCGCGGCGGCGAAGGGCTGCCTGGACGTGTACCTGACGATGCCGGGTGCCGCGAAGTACAAGCACCTCTACCTGCTGGAGGGCGCCTACATGCTGGAGATGCACCCGAGCCTGCAGGCGAAGGACATGGGGGCGATCCGCGAGGCGTTCAAGGCCGCGGTTCGCGGCTGATCCCGCAGGGGCCTTCGGCGCGGCGGCCGTCTCCGGCGGAGACGGCGGCTCACCGCACCTTGCGCATCTCCTCCAGGAACTTCGGCGCCTCGAGGAAGCCCGTGACCCGGGGGTCGTCCAGCGCCTCGCCCTTCCCGTCGAGGAAGACCACGGTCGGCAGGCCCTGGATGCCGTAGCGATCGTAGAGCGTCTGGATGCGGTCGTCCTCGATGGTCCCGTCCACCTTCACGGTGATGAAGCGGGAGGCCTCCTCCATCACCTCGGGATCGGTGTAGGTGAACTTGTCGAGCTCTTTGCAGGCCGCGCACCAGTCCGCGTAGAAGTCGATGATCACCGGCTTGCCCTCCGCCCTCGCCTGGACGATGGCGCCCTCGTAGTCGTGGGTCCACTCCACGGCGTCGCCGTGGGGAACGGCCAGCCGGAAGAGGATCCCCCCCACCACCAGCGCCACGCCGGACGCTTTCCGGGCCCGGACGGCGAAGCCGTCGTGGAAGGAGAGGTGGATGGCCCCGACGAGGACGCCCACCGCCACCGCCACCGCGCCGATCACGAGGTTGGACTCGGAGACGCCGAACAAGCTCGCCACCGCCGGGAAGGCATCGCGCAGGTAGACCAGCGCCATGGCGAGCAGCGCCACGCCGAAGACGCTCTTCACCGACTCCATCCACGGGCCGCTCTTGGGCAGCGCCACGGAGAACCCGCCCAGGAGGAAGAAGGGGAGGCCCACCCCGAGCGCGTAGACGAAGAGGAGCACGAAGCCGAAGACGGGCTGGCCGCTGGTGGCCACGATGGTGAGGAGCGACGCGAGCACGGGCCCGGTGCACGGGGCGGCGATCACGCCGGCGACGAGGCCCATGGCGAGGGCCCCCCCGAAGCCGGTGCCGCCCACGCGGTTGAGGCGCTGGGCGAGGCCCTGGGGCAGGGCGATGTCGAAGGCACCGAACATGCTCGCCGCCATGGCCACGAAGAACGCGGCGAGGCCCACCACGACGAAGCGGTTGGCGAGGATGGTGCCGAAGGCCTTCCCCGAGGACGCCGCAGCGAAGCCCAGGGCCGAGAACATCAGGGCCATGCCCAGGACGTAGGTGCTCACCAGCGCGAAGGACCGCGCCCGGCTCTGCGCCTGCCGCGCCCCGAAGACCCCGAGGGTGATGGGGACGAGCGGGTACACGCAGGGGGTCAGGCTGGTGAGCACGCCACCCAGCCAGGCGATCGCCAGGGTCCACAGGACGCCGCCGTCGGCGAGGGAGGAGGCGTCGAGGCTCGGCGACGCCAGGCCCCGCCCCAGCAGGTCGGGGAGGAAGAAGGCAGCCAACCCCGCCGCTGCGGCGCCCGCGAGAAGAAGTCCGGTTCTCCGCATGTTGCCTCTTCGCTTGACAAGATGACGTTACGGAACGTATCTAACGTGGGCCCGGCGGACGAGCCCATTTCGAAGGGACGATCCGGCGCCGAGGAGACAGCCGGGCTCCCTTGACGCTCCGACGGCCACGTTCTTATAACGCCCGCGCTTTCGACAGTACCGCCGCATTTTTTTCCGGCGGGTCGGGATGGTCAATGATCAAGAAGCCGATCTACATGGACAACCACGCCACGACGCCCCTGGACCCCAGGGCCCTCGAGGCGATGATGCCCTATCTCACGACCCATTTCGGGAACGCGGCGTCTCGCAACCACTCGTTCGGCTGGGTGGCGGAGGAGGCGTCCGAGCAGGCCCGGGATCAGGTCGCCGCGCTGGTGGGAGGCTCCGGCAAGGAGATCGTCTGGACCTCCGGCGCCACCGAGTCCATCAACCTCGCGCTCAAGGGCATCGCCGACTTCTACAAGGACAAGGGCAACCACATCATCACCGCCCGGACCGAGCACAAGGCGGTGCTGGACACCTGCAAGCGCCTGGAGCGGTCGGGCTGCGAGGTGACCTACCTGCCCGTGGACGCCACCGGCCGCGTCGATCCGGAGGCGGTCCGGGAGGCGATCACCGACAAGACGATCCTCGTCACCCTGATGGTGGCCAACAACGAGATCGGCACCATCCACCCCATCCGCGAGGTGGGGGCGATCACCCGGGAGAAGGGGGTGTTCTTCCACGTGGACGCCGCCCAGGCCGCCGGGAAGATGAAGATCGACGCGAACGACTGGAACCTCGACCTGGTGTCGATCTCCGGCCACAAGCTCTACGGGCCCAAGGGCGTGGGCGCCCTGTGGGTGCGCCGTCGGCCTCGGGTGCGCCTCACCGCGATCCTCGACGGCGGTGGCCACGAGCGCGGCATGCGCTCGGGCACCATCAACGTGCCCGCCGTGGTGGGCTTCGGGGCGGCCGCCAAGATCGCCCTGGAGGGGATGGAGGAGGAGGATCGGCGGGTGCGCGCCCTGCGCGATCGCCTCCACAAGGCGATCGTCGGCGGCCTCGACATGGTCTACCTGAACGGCCATCCGGAGCACCGGCTCGCCGGCAACCTGAACCTCTCCTTCGCCTACGTGGAGGGCGAGGGGATGATGATGGCCCTCAAGGACGTGGCGGTATCCTCGGGATCGGCGTGCACGTCGGCGTCGCTGGAGCCGAGCCACGTCCTGCGGGCCTGCGGCGTGGACGAGGAGCTGGCCCACACCTCGATCCGCTTCGGCCTCGGGCGGTTCAACACCGAGGAGGAGGTGGACTACGTGGCCAAGCTGGTCATCGAGAAGGTCCAGAAGCTCCGCGACATGTCGCCTCTCTACGAGATGGCCAAGGAAGGCATCGACCTCAAGTCCATCGAGTGGGCGGCTCACTAGGAGAAGGAAATGGCGTACAGCGACAAGGTCGTCGACCACTACGAGAACCCTCGGAACGTCGGGACCCTCGACAAGAACGATCCCAACGTGGGCACCGGCCTCGTGGGCGCGCCGGCTTGCGGCGACGTGATGCGGCTGCAACTCCGCGTCGGCGAGGACGGCCTGATCGAGGACGCGAAGTTCAAGACGTTCGGCTGCGGGTCGGCCATCGCGTCGAGTTCCCTGGTCACCGAGTGGGTCAAGGGCAAGAGCCTCGACGAGGCGGCGAAGATCACCAACTCGGCGATCGCCAAGGAGCTCTCGCTGCCGCCGGTGAAGATCCACTGCTCGGTGCTCGCGGAGGACGCCATCAAGGCGGCGATTGCGGACTACAAGCAGAAGAACGGCGCCTGAGGGGCGCACGGCGGCGAAGGAACGGAATGTCGACCCAGGGAGCAGGCAACATGGTGGGACTCGGGCTGCCCAAGACGCCGAAGGCGGATGGAGCGGAGGACCGCGCCGCGCCCTCGGGGCCGACGGGCCTGGGCAAGCCGGCCGCCGCGCCCACGGGGCTGACGGGCCTGGGCAAGCCGACGGGCCTGGGCAAGCCGGCCGCCGCATCCTCGGGGCTCACGGGGCTGGGCAGGCCGGCACCCGCTCCGGCAGCGGAAACCGCCCCCGCCGCGGCGGCGCCGCGCCGGTCGGGCATCGCGATTCACGAGAGCGCTGCGGCGCGCATCCAGAAGCTCCTCGGCGATCGGGGCACGCCCGACGCCGGCCTTCGGATCCGCGTGCGCGGCGGCGGGTGCACCGGCCTCACCTACGACATGGAGTTCGCCGACGAAGCGAAGGAGCGGGACCGCGTCTTCGAGGAGCACGGTGTGAAAATCTTCGTGGACCCGAAGAGCTACATCTTCCTGATCGGCACCGAGCTCAAGTACCAGACGGGGCTGATGGAGTCGGGCTTCAAGCTGGAAAATCCCAACGCGAAGAAGTCCTGCGGCTGCGGCGATTCCTTCAGCGTCTGAGCGTAGGAGCCCGCCGAGGCGACGGGCTCCCCCGGAAACGGACGAGAGCCTTGCGCGACATCTTCGAAATCCTGGGGATCCCCAGGGGCTTTCGGGTGGACCTTCGACTCCTCGAAGAGCGCCACCGCGAGCTGACGCGGCGCCTCCACCCGGATCGCCACGCGGCGGGGGGCGCGGCGGCGCGGCGGATGGCCCTCGAGAAGACGATCGAGGTGAACGACGCCTGGCGCATCCTCAAGGATCCCTCGAGGCGCGCCGGCTGGCTGCTGAAGGAGCAGGGCATCGATCTCGGCGAGACCGGATCGCATTCGTCCTCCAAGTACCTGCCGCCGGGCTTCCTGCTCGAGGTGATGGAGCGGCGGGAGACCTTCGACGAGGTCCGCGCCGCCAAGGATCTGGTGAGGGCCGAGGCGCTGGCCGAGGAGGTGAGGGCCGAGCGCGAGCAGACCCTCGAGTCGCTCGCCGAGGCCTTCGATCGCGACGATTTCGAGGAGGCCGCCAGACGCCTGGCGGTGCTCCGCTACCAAGACCGCTTCCTCGGCGAGGTCCGAGCCTTCGAGGACGCGATGTTCGAGGAGATTCATGGCTGAGTCCGGGCTGCTGCAGATCCGGGACCCCTCCAGGCCGTACGGCAAGCCGGTGGGGATCGACCTGGGCACCACCAACTCGCTGGTGGCCTACGTGGACGGCGAGGGCCGTTCCCACACGATCCCGGTGGAGCCGGACGGCACCAGGCTGCTGCCCTCCGTGGTCCACTACCTGGAGGACGGATCCACCGAGGTGGGGAGAGCGGCGAAGGCGAAGCTCGCCACCCACCCCCACGAGACCATCTCGTCGGTGAAGCGCTTCGTCGGCAAGGGGCCCGACGATCCCGAGACCAAGGAGCTCGGGCACTACCGCTTCCACGCCCGGGAGGGCGACACCATCGTCCGCTTCGACGTGGGATCGAAGATCGTGTCGCCGGTGGAGGTGTCGGCGGAGATCCTGAAGACCCTGCGCCGCAAGGCGGAGGCCGCCCTCGATCAGAAGGTCGGCGCCGCGGTGATCACCGTGCCCGCCTACTTCGACGACGCCCAGCGGCAGGCGACCAAGGACGCCGGGCGCCTGGCGGGCCTCGAGGTCCTGCGCCTGATCAACGAGCCCACCGCGGCGGCCGTCGCCTACGGCCTCGACCGCCGGGCCCGGGGCACCTTCGTCGTCTACGACCTCGGCGGCGGCACCTTCGACGTCTCCATCCTTCAGCTCGTGGAGGGCGTCTTCGAGGTGAAGAGCACCGCGGGCGACTCG
This sequence comes from Vulgatibacter sp., assembly GCA_035565615.1. Lineage (GTDB taxonomy): Bacteria > Myxococcota > Myxococcia > Myxococcales > Vulgatibacteraceae > Vulgatibacter. Next base: position 13,028 of record DATMSB010000013.1, read on the forward strand.
GCGCTGGGGGGCGACGACTTCGATCGGGCCCTGGCGAGCGCGCTCCTCGATCAGATCTCGGGCGCGCTGGGGCGCGACCTCTCCGCCGATCCCTTCGCCGTCCAGGCGGCGATCGCCGCCGCCCGCGCGGCCAAGCACGACCTCACCGAGCGCGAGGTGGCAGACGCGGTGGTGCGCCTGCCCGAGCGGACGGTGGAGGTCGAGGTCACCCGCGCCCAGTTCGAGGCGCTGATCGCCTCCCTGGTGCAGCGCACCGCGATTGCATGCCGGCGCGCACTCAAGGACGCCGACCTCGACGCCTCGCAGATCGACGGCGTGGTGCTGGTGGGCGGCTCCACGAGGCTGCCCCTGGTCCGCCGCTTCGTCGCCGAGATCTTCGGCGGGAAGGAGCCCCTCGGCGACATCGACCCCGACCAGGTGGTGGCGATGGGCGCGGCGATCCAGGCGGAGGCCCTGGCGGGCACGCCGCGGGAGGACCTGCTCCTCCTCGACGTCATCCCCCTGTCGCTGGGGGTGGAGACGATGGGCGGCGTGGTGGAGAAGCTGATCCACCGCAACTCCACCATCCCCACCTCCGCCGCGCAGATCTTCACCACCTACGCCGACGGCCAGACGGGGATGGACATCCACGTGCTCCAGGGGGAGCGGGAGCTCGTGCAGGACTGCCGCTCCCTGGCCCGGTTCAAGCTGGAGGGGATCCCGCCGATGGCCGCGAACATGGGCCGGGTGCAGGTGACCTTCGCGGTGGACGCCGACGGGATCCTGGAGGTCTCCGCCAAGGAGCTCACCACCGGCGTCGAGCAGAAGGTGGTGGTGCAGCCGTCCCACGGGCTCACCGACGAGCAGATCGAGGAGATGCTCATCGCGTCGCTGGAGAACGCCGAGGAGGACGTGTCGGTCCGCCTCGCCGCCGAGGCGCGGGTGGAGGCCGAGCGGGTCCTCCACGATCTGCACAAGGCGCTGGCGTCCGACGCCGCGCTGCTCCGGCCGGGGGAGCGGGAGGCGATCCAGGCCGCCGAGGATGCGCTGCGGCGAGCCATGGAGAGCGCCGACCACGACCGGATCAACCTCGCCATCTCCGATCTCGATCGCGCGTCCGCGGACTTCGCCAGGCGGCGAATGGAGCGGGCGATCCAGGGGGCGCTGTCCGGCCACTCCATCCAGGAGTTCGAGTAGGGTCATGCCGAAGATCACCTTCACCAACTGGAACGTCACCGTCGAGGTGGAACCCGGCACGACCATCCTGGAGGCGGCGGAGTCCGCCGAGGCCCAGGGCGTGAAGATGGGTCACGTCTGCGGAGGCGTCTGCGCCTGCTCGACCTGCCACTGCTACGTGCAGCTCGGCTTCGACTCCCTCGACGAAGCCTCCGACCGGGAGGAGGACATCCTGGACAAGGCCTTCGACGTGAAGCCGGTCTCGCGCCTGGGATGCCAGGCCGAGGTGGGCACCGAGGATCTGGTGGTCGAGGTGAGCGAGGAGTCGTTGCAGGCCTGGTACGACGAGCACCCCGAGGAGCGGCGTGCCGCAGAAGCGAAAGGTGAGCTATGAACTGGACCGACGTGAGGGACATCGCCATCGAGCTGGCGGAGCGCCACCCCGACGTGAAGCCGCTCTCGATCCGCTTCACCGACCTCCACCGCTGGGTCATGGAGCTCCCCGGCTTCACCGGCGCGCCGGATCGGAGCAACGAGAGGATCCTCGAGGCGATCCAGATGGCGTGGCTGGACGAGGTCGAGGACTGAAGGGGCGCCGGCCTCCCCGATCCGCATGTCCACCGACTGGGACGATTGGCGCGACGAGCTGCTCGAGGACGACTGGCCCGAGTCTCTGGGGCCCGCGATCCTCTGCCGCTGTCACGGCGTCGAGGAGCGGGAGGTGGAGGCCCTGATCACGGCCGGCGCCGACCTGGAGGAGATCGCCCGCCGCACCGGCGCCACCACCGCCTGCAGCGGCTGCCTGAGGGCGGTCCAGGCGATGCTCTCCGCCGCCCGCTGAAAAAGGCGCCCCTGCCGTCTGCTCCGCGCTTGACGCCCCAGGGCCATGCGAGTAGAAACCCGCCACTTCGCCATCGCCCAGGTGGTGGAACTGGTAGACACGCTAGATTCAGGGTCTAGTGGTGGCAACACCGTGGAGGTTCGACTCCTCTCCTGGGCACCAAAACCTCGGCTCCTCGGCGAGCCGCGCCGAAGCCCCGTCCCGAGAGACGGGGCTTTTTTTTGGTCGCCAACCAATTGGGCACTTTGACGTTTGACATGCCAAGCGAACGCTGGGATGGTTTCCGTTCGAGGGGAAGCTGCCGATGGCTTTGGCGCTCTCCCAGGCGCCGGCCGTTACAGAGGTACGAAGATGAACGGATTCCGATGGAGCCGACTGGTCGCCCTTTTTCCGGCCGCCGTGTTCGCAGTCGCTTGCGGCGACACCGACGAGAAGCAGCCGCCCCCCAACGTCGAGCCCGCCGCCGAGATCTCGAGCCTGCGGGCGGATCCGGAGGTCGTGGCGAAGGCCGGCGATCCGGCGACGATCTCGTGGAAGACGAAACACGCGGTCTCGCTCGAGCTGCGCCGAAACGGCGAGGTGGTCGAGCTGGGCGACGCCCCCGTCGCCGAGGGCTCCGTCGCGGTGGAGATCGACGAGCCGTCGACCTTCGTCCTCGTGGCGCATGGCGCGTCGGGTGATCCCGCCTCGCGGGAGGTGACGGTGGACGTCGCCAAGCCCGACGAGGTCCGGATCCTCACCTTCCAGGCGAACCCGGCGGAGATCCGCGAGGGCGAGAGCACCGTCATCTCCTGGACGACGACCGGCGCGACGTCGGTCTCCCTCACCCAGGACGGCGAGGCGGTCGACCTCGAGGGCGAGACGGCGGAGGCCGGCTCGGTCGAGGTGACGCCCGCGTCGACGGCCGAGTTCGTCCTCGTCGCCACGGGGGAGGGCGGCAGCGACTCCAAGACCCTCCAGGTGGTGGTCAACCCGCTGCCTCCCGAGCCGACCATCGCCTCGTTCACCGCGCCCGCCTTCGCGACGATCGACGAGGACGGCGGCGCGACGATCACGGTGGAGTGGGCCGGCGTCGAGCACGCGGACAGCGCCCGGCTCGAGGTCACCGGCCTCGACCCGATCGAGATCGACGAGCTCCCCGACGGCAGCGTGGAGCTCCGCCTCGAGGAGGACGCGGACCTCATCCTGATCGCGACCGGCGAGGGCGGGGAGGCCCAGGCCGAGCAGCACGTGACCCTCGTTCCGCTCCCGGCGATCGAGTCGCTCGTGGCCGTTCCCGCTCGGGCCGGCGCGGGTGAGCCCGTCGAGATCCGGTGGGCGACCGTCGACGCCGCCGCGGTCGAACTGGATCTGAACGGCGTGCCGGTCGAGGAGTTCCCGACCGAGGAGGTGAACGGCAGCATCTCCCTTTCGGTGATGTTCGACTCCGAGTTCGAGCTGCGGGCCTACAACGCCGCGGGCGACTTCGTGTCCGAGTCGCTGCAGGTGATCCTGGGCACTCCCGAGATCCTCGCGTTCTCGGCCGCATCCGACTCGCTCTGGCTGGGCGAGGACTTGGTGCTCTCCTGGAGCGTCCTCGGCGGCTCGAGCCTCGAGATCCGCCTCGACGGCGAGGTCGTCTGCGAGTCGACCGACCCCGAGGTGATCGCCGGGTCGTCCTGCAGCATCCCGGTCATGACCGCGGGCCTCCACTCCGTCGAGTTCACGGTGACCAACGGATCCGGCTCCGCCCAGGATTCCCTGGCGATCGCGGTCGGCACCGGCCCGGTGATCGCCGACTTCACGGTGTCGCCCGCTCGGGCCGACGCCGACAGCCCCGTCACCGTGACCTGGCAGGTCCTCCCCGACCCCGACGGGAGCGAGCCGACCCTCGCGCTCACCGACGACCAGGGCGGTTCGTACGACCTCCCCGATGGCTCGTCGGGGACGACGACCCTCACCTTCACGGAGCCGGGCACCTTCGAGCTCACCCTCACCGCGACCACCGATCATCCCTCGTCCCTTCCGGCGGAGGAGTCCCGCGAGGTCCAGATCTTCGGCGTCCCCGAGGTGATGCTCACCGCGTCGACGCTGCTCTTCGACGACAGCGTCGAGGACGAGGTGATCCTCTCCTGGACCTCGTCCCACGCCGCCACCCTGGTTCTCTACGAGGTGCCGGACGATGGCTCCGATCCCATCGTGATCCTCTCGGTCCCCGCCGACGAGCGGGAATCGGGCTCCTTCGCCGTCGTCCCCACGCAGAAGACCCGGTACCGGCTGGTGGCCACCAACGGCAACGGCACGGCCCGGCCCTCCGAGGAGGTCGTCGACGTGGCGCCCACGGCGATCCTCTCCTTCGACGTGCAGCCCACCGAGATCGTGGCGGGTGAGCCGGTGACCCTGACGTGGAGCACCCGCAGCGCCCAGGAGGTGAGCTTCGACTTCATCGGCACCTACATCCGGGAGGAGACCCACGAGCCGTTCATCGACGCCGAGGCCCTCGGCGGCACCAAGCTGCCGCTGGTGAGCTCCGACTGCAGCGGCTCCCCCCTCAGCACGGGCTGCGAGGTCCTCAACTTCCCGCAGGGCTTCACCTTCCCCTTCGGCGGCGCAGATCGCACCGAGGCGCGGATCTACAGCAACGGCATCGTCAGCTTTACGACCAGCCACACCACGAGCAGCAGCACCCTCAACTCCAACTTCCCGACCTCCAGCACCTACTCCTACGCGCACATCGTGCCGTTCTGGGACTCCATGGGCTGGGACGAGGACCGGTTCCCGACGGGGAACATCTGGTACCTGCACCGCGAGGATCCGGTGGCGGGCGATTCCCTCGTGATCATGTGGAAGGGCATCGGCTTCTCGGCCCACCGCACCGCGAACCTGAACTTCGAGGTGATCCTCTGGGAGAACGGCGACTTCGAGTATCGCTACGGGGCGATGGAGCCCGCCACCGCGACCGCCGCCTGGGTCACCGGCTCGAGCGCGTCCATCGGCTACCAGTTCCCGGACCAGTCGTCGTACGACACCATCAACTACAACACCACCACCAAGGTCCGCGACCGGCTGGAGGGCAAGGCGTTCGCCTACCGCGTGGCGCCTGCGTCCCTGCCCAAGGCGGGCACCTTCGAATGGCGACCCTACACCACGGTCGATTCGATCGACGTCACCCTCACCGCCACCGGCGCGTCCGGCCAGGTCACCGAGACCAGGACGATCGACGTCGTCCGCAAGCCGATCGTGGACGTCGTTCAGACGCCTCCCCTCACCATCGAGGAGAACGAGACCTTCCGCATCGCCTGGGAGACCATGTACGCCGACGCCGTGTCCATCGAGGACGGCGACGGGAACGTGCTCTGCACCGCGAGCCCGCACGCCATCGAGTCGGGCTTCTGCGACCTCTCGGAGGCGACCGAGGGCACGCACACCTACGTGGTGCGCGCCGACGGCGCCGGCGGATACAGCGCCACCAGGTCCTACGAGGTCCAGGTCTACGCCCCCTTCGGGATCGAGGAGTTCGAGGCGGATCCGCTGGAGGTGGAGCTGGGCCAGACGACGACCCTGACCTGGCAGACCTTCGGCGACGTGACGGTGAGCCTCACCGCGAACGGGACCGAGCTCCTGAACCCCGGCGAGGGCCAGGGCACCGGCTCCTACGTCGCGTCGGGTCTCACCGCCGACACCACCTTCGTCCTCCGGGTCACCAACCCCCTCGGCCTGACCCGTGAGGAGTCGCTCACCATCGAGCTCTGGAAGGTGAGCCTCACCGCGTCGGCGACGCCCCCGACCGCAGTTCGCCCCGGCACCCCCGTGCAGATCGACGTGACGGGAACCTCGCTGGACAGCCCGACCCCGCCGGTGATCTACGGCACATTCCCGATGACGGAGGAGACCGATCCCTCCTTCGCCTTCCAGGACATCAGCGGCATGTCCGGCGTCGGCCTCCTCTCGATGTCCAACCAGGACTCGGGCTTCAGCGACGTCGTGCTCCCGGCTGGCTTCACCTTCCCGTACTTCGGCGAGGAGCAGGAAGAGATGCGGGTGTTCGTGGACGGCTACGTCTCGTTCACCAAGGTCACGAACGTGTACCAGAACGTCGCGCTGCCGTCGGCCTTGTCCGCCCAGATCCAGGGCGTGCACCTCGCGCCCTTCTGGGACGATCTGCACCAGCGCGGCGTGGGGCAGGTGTACGCGGGGCTCATCGCTCCCGACACCTTCGCGATCCAGTGGACCGGCGTCTCGCTCTTCTCGGGATCGACGACCTCCGATCCGTCGAACCTGAACTTCCAGCTCCTGATGAAGAGCGACGGCTCGTTCGAGTACCGCTACGGCACCATGGCGCCCCAGAACAACACCTCGAGCGCGTGTCATCCGAATACGTGCGTGAACGAGGTCCGCGGCGCCAGCGCGACCATCGGCTACCAGGACGTGACGGGCCGGGCCGGCGTCACCGTGCACTACGGCGGCACCACCAACGCCGCCGCGAACGTCCCGTTCCCGGGAGGCCTGGAGGGGCGGACCTTCCGCTACCAGCCGGTGACCGGAACCGGCACCTTCACCCTCACGCCCACCGAGAGCCAGACCCTGGTCTTCTGCGCCACGTCCGGCGCCTCGAAGGTGTGCAAGGATCTCGAGGTTCTGGCGCCGTTCGAGATCGAGTCGTTCACCGCCACCTCGGACCTCGTCGCGCCGGGGGAGTCCTTCACCCTGTCGTGGGTGACGAAGGGCGGCACCAACCTGGTGCTCAAGGAGAACGGCACCGCCATCCAGACCGTCACGGATCTGAATGACATCGACGGCGCCTCCCTCCTCGTGACCCCGCCGTACCGCAGCACCTACACCCTGGAGCTCACGGCGCCGGGGCGGTCCGCGTCCGCGGTGATCGAGGTCGACATGGACCGCTTCGACATCACGGCGACCGGTCCCGCTGGCGTGTCGATGCCCGGCGCGCCGGCCGCGGTGTCGTGGACCCTCACGAACTTCGATCCGAACCTCACCCCAGTGGTGATCGCGCCCATGGCGGAGGCCACCGACAGGACCCTCGCCGAGGTCGACATCAGCCTCGATCCGGACGTCGAGGTGCTGCACGACGCCGGCGCCGGCAGCGCGATGACGGTGCTCACCTTCGATCCCGACTTCGCCTTCCCGTTCATGGGCAAGGAGAGGACGGAGGTGCGCGTCTCCACCGACGGCTACCTCTCCTTCGAGCCGGCGGCGACGACCTCCACGGGCTCGAACCAGCGCATCCCCAACACCACCGCCGCGTACAAGCGGGTGCACATCGCGCCGTTCTGGGACGACCTGAACACCCGGACCAACGGCCGGGTCCTCGCCAAGCGCGTCGACGCCGACACCTACGTGGTCCAGTGGAGCCACGTGAGCCTCGACCAGGGCTCGACCGCGAGCAATGAGTTCGACTTGAACTTCGCGGTGGTCCTCCGCCGCGACGGCAGCTTCGACTTCCGGTACGGCGACATGCTCGCCGTACCCGGCGGTTCCTCCACCTGCCAGCCGAACACCTGCGTCTCCGAGGTGAACGGATCCAGCGCCACCATCGGTTACCAGGAGCCCGAGGGCCTCTACGGCCACATGGTCCACTTCGGTGGCAACGGACGCTCGCTGACCCAGCCGTGGGTGGCGCCGACCCTCTCCCACCGGAGCTGGGTCTTCCAGGCCGCCTCGGGATCGGGCACGGCGATGGTGACCCCCACCGAGACGACCGAGTACCGCATCTGCGCCCTCGAGCCCGAGACGGGCAAGGTGGAGTGCGCCGAGCCGGTCGAGGTGAAGGTCGACTGGGGCATCCTCGACTTCACCGCGACCCCGGAGTCGGCCGCTCCCGGCGATCCGGTGACGCTCTCCTGGACCGTCGCCGGCGTCGACTCCTTCCTCCTCGAGGCGGACGGCACGACGCTGGAGTCGTACCCGGCGGGGGCGATCCCTACCTCCGGATCGGTGAACCACAACCTGACCAGCACCACCGCCTACACCCTTACCGTGACCTCCCTGGGGAGGACGATGACGGTCACGCGGGTGGTGGAGAAGCGGACCTTCCACTTCGACGTCCAGGGCCCGCCCGCCGGCAGGTACTTCCCCGGGACCACCGTCCCCGTCACCTGGACCGGCGCGCCCATAGAGGCCGGCCAGATGATGATCACCTCGCCCATGAGCGAGGTGGACGCCAGCCCGGGCCAGCCGTCCGCGTACCAAGACATCAGCCTGATCCCCGGCGCGACCGAGGTCACCATGGACGCGCCGAACGGGAAGGCGTACGTCACGCTCCCGTTCGACTTCCCGTACTTCGGCGAGATCCAGACCGAGATCGGGATCTGGGCGGACGGCTACGCCTCCTTCGTCCCCTCGACCGCCACCAGCGTCGGGTCGAACACGGCGCTCCCGAACTCGGCGAGCAGCCAGTCGAGGATCCAGATGGCCGTGTTCTGGGACGACCTGTTCATGCGCGGGAACGACACGGTCTGGTCCTGGCAGCCGTCCCCAGACGAGTTCGTGATCCAGTGGAAGAACTTCAACCGGTCGACCGGCTCCTCCGCGACGTCGCTCTATGACCTGAACTTCCAGCTCGCGCTCTTCTCGGACGGCTCCTTCGAGTACCGGTACGGGCCGATGCGGGCGCCGCCCCAGCCGTTCTCGCACTCGAGCTGCTACCCCAGCACCTGCGAGCTCGAAGCCTCCTACGGGTCGAGCGCGACGATCGGCTACCAGAACGTCGGCGGGACGATGGGCTACCAGATGCACTTCGGCGGAAACACCGCCGCCGAGGTCGTGCCCTTCGCCGGCGGCCTGGAGGGCCGGAGCTTCCGCTTCGACGCCTCGATGAACGGGCAGGCTCAGGTCCAGGTGGGCGGCACCGCCCGCACCCACCGGATCTGCGCCACCCTGAACGGCTTCACCGAGTGCAAGGACGTGGAGATCCGGCCGGTGGCCGAGCCGGGCGACCTCCTGATCACCGAGCTGATGATCAACCCGGCGGGTGGCGCCGCATCGCAGTGGTTCGAGGTCCGCAACCTCTCCGACGACGCCATCGACCTGGACGGCTTCGTGATCGAGTCGAACGCCGGCTCCCACGCCATCACGGGTCCGCTGGTGGTGCCCTCCCGGGGCTTCGTCACCTTCGCCGCCTCCGCCGCGGGCGTGGGCTTCGTCCCCGACCACGAGTGGGGGGCGTCGCTCTCGCTCGACACGATGGTCGACCGGCTGGTGCTCCGCGCCGGCGCGTCGGAGATCACCGCGGTGGAGTGGGGCGGGACGTGGTTCATCCCGGCGGACGCCACGCTCTCCCTCGATCCGAGCTGGCACGTCCCGAGCTCGGCCGTCGACGGGACCTTCGAGCGGTGGTGCGCGGGCACCTCGGCGGGGACGCCGGGCGCGCTCGCCGAGGGCTGCCGGTACGACTGGATGGACGTCGACCCCAGCTCGACCGCGCCGTTCCACGACATCTCCGCCACCGGCAAGCGCCTCGTCACCCTCGAGGCGGACTCCGGGATCGACATGGTGCCGGTGCGCGGCTTCTCGATGCCGATCAAGGGCGAGATCGTCGGGTCCACCATCTGGGCGTCCTCCAACGGCTGGATCTCGTTCTCGGCCGTGAAGCCCTCCAGCGGTACGTCCTCGCCGACGTCGCTGCCACGCTCCGGCACCGCCAACCCCGCGGGCCCGCTGGTGGCGGTGTTCATGGACGACCTGAAGTGCGACCGCGCAACCGGCCAGGCGTGCACCGTGCACTACGAGCTGCGGACCGTCGGCACCGACGACGTGCTCATCGTGCAGTGGACCAACTTCACGCGGGGCTCCACGGCGGGATCCCTCACCGTGCAGGCCCAGCTCTGGCCCACCGGCGAGGTGATCGTCGCCTTCGGTGACGTCCACTCGGAAGGGGCCGAGCCGGGTACGACCGCGTTCAAGTACTACCGCGGCTCGAGCGCGTGGATCGGCATCGAGCCCTCCGACCGCACCGCGCACGTCGACGGGCTGCATCGCACCGAGCTGCCGCTCGCGGGCCGCAGCTTCCGGTTCACGCCTCGGTAGGCCCTCCCGGCGCCCGCGGCCGCGCCCGTCCGGGGATGCGGCCGCGGGTCCACCACGATGAAGACCCTCGCCCCGCCCGCCCGACCCTTCGCGCGGGCGGGCGCGCATTGGGCGATCGATCGGACGGGTCGGGATGCGGCCTGCCGCCGAACGTGGGCTTTGGATGCGTCGCCGAGGTCGGGGCCGGCGTCCGCAGGGACCGATCGAACGGGCCTGCCCGTCGCGAAGCGCGACGCCTCCTCGAGCCTTCACGATCGAGGCATGAGGTCGACCCGCCCGGGGCGAGCCCTGCGGCGGGCGCAAGGCGGTGGTCGCCCTCGCGGCGCCGCGGCATTGGGTGCGTTGCCGCGGTTCGAGGCGCGGCGCCGGGTTCAGGGCGCGGCGCCGCCTCCGCCCAGGAAGAGCTCCGCGGGCACGTCCTCGTGGGCGACGCCCGGCGCGAGGGCCCGCTCGGTCGGCGCGGTGCCGGCGACGAACGCGGTCCACTCCACCTGATCCGCGGGCGCGTCGATCGGCGCGAGCAGCCCCGTCCCCGGATCGATCGCCGCGACCTCGATCCCCTCCGGCCTCGGGAAGTCGCGGGCGGGCAAGCCGTCGTGCGCCGCCTTCATCAGCTTCACCCATGCGGCGATGGCGGTGCGCCCGCCGGTCTCCCCGCGGCCCAGCGGCTTGGGCTCGTCGAAGCCCGTCCACGAGACCGCCACGAGATCCGCGGTGTAGCCGGCGAACCAGGCGTCGCGGCCGTCGCTCGTGGTGCCGGTCTTCCCCGCCGTGGGCCGGCCGAGCACGTTGGCGGCCCTGCCGGTGCCTTCGGTGACCACGGCTTCGAGCAGCCGGGTGAGCACGTAGGAGAGGGCGGGGGAGATCGCCTGCGCCGTCCGGGCCTGGGCCTCCTCCAGGACCGTGCCGTCCCGATCGACGACCTTCTCGACCAGGATCGGCTCGGCCCGCTGGCCACCGGCGGCGAGGGTGGCGAAGGCGTTGGCGAGCTCCATGGGCGTCACCTCGCCGGTCCCCAGCGCGAGGGTGAGGTTCGCCGGCAGATCGCTGCCGATGCCCGCGCGGCGCGCGAAGTCGATCACCGGATCCACGCCGAGCTCGGAGATGAGCCGCACCGCCACGGTGTTCTTGGACCTGGCCAGCGACCGGCGCAGCGTCATGTTCCCCTCGAAGACGTTGCGCTCGTAGTTCTGCGGCTTCCACTCCCGCCCGGTCCAGGGATCGCGAAAGGTCTCGGGCGTGTCGGCCACCAGGCTCGCCGGGGTCCACCGCCCGCTCTCGAGGGCGGCGCCGAAGACGAACGGCTTGAACGCCGATCCGGGCTGGCGGCGCGCCTGCATGGCCCGGTCGAACGAGCTCTTGGAGAAGTCCCAGCCGCCCACCAGCGCCCGTACCCGCCGCGTCCGCGGATCGATCGCCACCAGCGCGCCCTGGACCTCGGGCTCCCGCTCCTCCCCCTCGGCGAGCTTCGGCCGCCGCCGCTCGTCGTAGGCGAGGAGGCCCTCCCGAAGCGCCGCGTCGGCGGCCCGCTGCAGCTTCGCGTCCATGCCGATGGTGACGCGCAGACCGCCGGTGAGGGTCCGCTCGACGCCGTACCTCTCCACGAGGTACCGGCGCACCTCCTCGGCGTAATACGGGCCGGGCGGCGGCTCGGGGCGCGGCGCCAGCTCGATGGGCCGCCCCGCCTCCCGGTCGTGCTCCTCCTGCGTGATCCAGCCGTTCTGGAGCATCTGCCGCAGCACGTAGATCTGGCGATTCCTGGCGTTCTCCGGGTGGGTCAACGGCGACAGCTCGGCGGGCCGCTGCGGGAGCCCGGCGAGGAGGGAGCTTTCTCTCAGGGTGAGGTCCTTCGCGCCCTTGCCGAAGTAGAAGCGCGCCGCCTCCTCCACGCCGTAGCGGCCGTGCCCGAAGTTGATCTGGGTCAGGTAGAGGTAGAGGATCTCGTCCTTGGAGAAGGTCTCCTCGAGCCTGCGGGCGAGGATCGCCTCCTTGAGCTTGCGCGTGTAGGTCCGCTCCGGCGAGAGGAGGAACGTCTTCACCACCTGCTGCGTGATCGTCGAGGCGCCGCCGCGGATCCGACCCGAGGTCAGGTTCTTCACGAAGGTGCGGGCGATGCCCAAGTAGTCGAGCCCGTCGTGCAGGTAGAAGTGGCTGTCCTCCGCGGCGAGGATCGCGCGCTTGAGGTTCTCCGGGATCTCCGCGGGCGGGATCGCAGTGCGCCGCTCCTCGAAGAACTCCGCGATCAGCTCGCCGTCGGAGGAGAAGACCTTGGTGCTCTCCTTGGGCTCCCAGTCGACGAGCTGCTCGACGCTGGGCAGGTCGGCGAGGACCGCGTAGGCGAAGACGCCGACGGCGACGGCGCCTGCGGCGACCAGCGCCGCGGCGACCTGGAGCCAGGGGAGCCGGGACTTGCGGCGGGATCTGCGGCGCGTGCGCCTGGATCGGGGAGGTGACATCTGCGAGACCATGGTAGTCTCGATGTGATCCGCCTGGAAGCGTTCGTCCGGAAGCAGTCGGTGGGTCCGGGCGCCCGCGTCGCTGCACGGAACCGCATCCGGAATTGAATCGAACGGGCGCTCGTTCGTCCGGCCGCACCTCTCCTCACGAGGCGCTCTCCAAAGACTGGTTTCTTTTGTGGAACTATGAGAAGTTGCATTTCGAGACGCGCACGCCCGGAAGGTTCCGTTCGCTGCGCGACGACCGCCGCCAGCATCCTCGGATCGCGTCGCGATTCTGGGCGTTTGGGGCGGAGAGTTTGGATGATTGACAATGGACTGGCCGTCGCCTAGAACGCCGCCGCCGCTCGGAGGATGACCGATGACCCACCGTTCCCGTTTTCTGCTCGCGATTGGTACCGCCGCCTTGATCGGCCTCCTGGCCGGCTGCTCGTCGAAGTATCCGAAGTGCTCGGACGACGAGGACTGCAACACCGACGGACACACCGGAGTGTGTGTCAACGGACTTTGCGAAGAGTGTGGAGCGGACTCCGATTGCAAGGCCGGATTCAAGTGCGAGACGCAGGCCGGCGGCGGCAACCGCTGCGTGCCGGCGGCGGAGTGCCAGACGGCTCGTGACTGCACCGGCGGGAAGGCCTGCGTCGACGGCGCCTGCATCCCCTGCGCTCGGGACGCCCAGTGCGGGGCCAACATGGTCTGCAACGCCGGCGCCTGCCAGCCCAAGGCGGAGTGCTCGGTGGACGAGGACTGCACCGCGGGCAGCAACTGCATCGAGGGAAGCTGCGTCGCCGTCGGCCCCGCCTGCGAGCAGGCCCCGGTCCGCTTCGGCTTCAACGAGTACTCGCTGACGCCGGAGGCCCGCACCGCGCTCCAGGAGCTGGCCGAGTGCCTCCAGAAGAAGGCGGCCACCGCGTCGGTGACCCTCGAGGGCCACTGCGACGAGCGCGGCACCGAGGAGTACAACATGACCCTCGGCGAGAAGCGCGCCACTGCGGTGAAGCGGTACCTCTCCAACCTCGGCGTCGAGTCGAGCCGGCTGCGCACCGTGAGCTACGGCAAGGAGCGCCCCGCCGTCTACGGCTCGAACGAGGCCGCCTGGGCCGCCAACCGCCGGGTCGAGTTCACGCTCGCCAAGTAAGGCCTTCGTGACTCGCCTTCGCATCTCGCTGGCGGCCGTCTCCCTCCTGGGGGCGGCCGCCTGCTACCCTTTCTGGCTGGGAAACCAGCTCGACGATCGAGTCACCGCCCTCGACAACTCCACGCGGGAGAACCGGGAGCACCTCGACGAGACGAGGCGGGATCTCGGCGAGAGGCTGGACAAACTGGACCAGACCCTCGACCGGCTCGCCACCTCGTCGAATCGCACCACGGCCGAGGTGGCCGCCGCGACCGACGACTTGGTCCGCAAGGTGCAAGTCCTCCGCGGCCAGCTCGAAGAGGTGAACTACCGCTTCGAGGACGTCTCCGCGCGCTTCGACGCCCTGGAGCGGCGCGTGGCCGCGCTGGGCGGGGAGGAGGCCCTGCGCAAGCTGGAGGCGCAGCAGGCCCTGCGGCAGGTGGAGCGCCCCACCGACAAGAAGAAGTTCTTCGATCTGGCGAAGAGCCACTTCGATCGCGGCGACTACGTCTCGGCGCGCACCCTGTTTCAGGAGTTCGTCGCCAACGAGAAGTGGAAGTACGACGAGCTGGCGCCGCGGGCGCAGCTCTTCATCGGCGACAGCCACTTCGCCGAGAAGCAGTTCCGGCCCGCGATCTACGAGTACCAGAAGGTCCGCGAAACCTGGCCGACGAGCCGGTTCCTCCCCGATGCGCTCTACAAGCTGGGCCTCTCCTTCGCCGAGCTCGGCCTCAGGCAGGAGGCGATGTCCTTCCTCGAGGAGGCCGCGAAGTTCACCGGCCAGCAGGCGGGGAAGGATGCCAGGGCGAAGCTTCAGGAGCTGAAGTCTCGCAAGTGATCCGCGCGCCCGTGGCCGGCGCTCACCCCTTGCCCGAGGGACGCCATGCGAAGCCTGCTCGTCGTCACCGCCGTCGCCATCGCCGCCGGTTGTGCCGGCAACGGGCGGCAGGCGCCGCCACCTCCGCCTGCGCCCACGGTGGTGAAGGCCGAGTTCACCATCGCGGTGCAGGGGGACAACCGGGGCGAGATCGCGCCCTGCGGCTGCGCCCAGAGCCAGGACGGCGGCCTCGCCCGCCGCGCCACCGCCGTGCGGCAGGCCTTCGACGCGGGCCCCACGCTCCTCCTCGACGCGGGGGACGCGCTCTTCTCCTCTACGACCCAGCGCACGGAGGGGGACGAGGAGAAGGCCGCCCTCATCCTCTCCTCGATGGGGCGCACCCGCACCGCGGCGATGGCCGTCGGCGATCGGGATCTCCTCCTGGGCGTCGACTGGCTCGTCGCCACGGCCAGGGAGCACGAGGTGCCGCTTCTCTCCGCGAACGTTCGCACGGAGGACGGCGAGCGCCCCTTCCTGCCCCGCAAGCGCTTCGCAGTGGACGACGCCGAGGTCGGCGTCTTTGCCGTCTTCGGCCAGCGCGAGGGACAGCGGCCGATCGCGGGCCTGGTGGTGGAGGACCCCGTCGCCGCCGCGGCCGCCCAGGTCGAGGCCCTCCGCGCCGAAGGGGCCGATCTCGTCGTGGCGCTGGTCCACGGCCCCACCGCCCTGGTGCGGCAGGTGGCGGCGATCGAGGGCCTGGATCTGCTCGTCCCCTCTCACGATGGCTCGCTTTCGCTCCCCTACCGCACCGGCCCCGAGGCCGCGTGGATCGTCGGCGCCGGGAGGCTCGGCCGCACCATCTCCATGATCCGGATGAACCTGGAAGGCGAGGGCGAGCTGATGGACGAGGGGCAGCGGGCGCGCCTCGTGGAGGAGAGGGAGGGGCTCGCCACGCGCCTCGCCGAGGCATCGAAGCTCTACTCCACCACCGCGGCGCAGCAGCCTCCCGAGAGCCGCGAGGCCCTCGCCGAGACCATCCGGGTCCTCGATCGGCGGATCGCGGAGGTCGACCGGCAGATCGGTGTGCTTCCCGCCCAGGGGGGTCCGCGCTTCCGGGTGGAGACGATCGCCCTCCACGACGGCTTCGAGGACGATCCCGAGCTCGCGGTCCTGGTGAAGGCGTTCGAGGAAGGCGCCGCGGCCGCTCGCTGAGCTCCGCACGCCGCGGTCGCTCGCCGGACTCCGCGCGCGGGCATCTGCACCCTGCCATCGCTGAAGTTTCGCGCGCGGGGGCATCCGCACGCCGCGGCCTCGGCAAGGCCGCCTTCGCGCAGCGGGATCAGCCGGACGCGAGCGAGGTGGGCTTCTCCGCCGGATCGGGCGGGTGGGGGGCGAGCGCCGCGGGCGCCTCCCCCTGCAGCCGATCGGTGCGGGCCTTGAAGTGCGCGAAGACGGCGAGCAGCACCGACGCCACCGGCACCGCGAGCAGGGCGCCCACGAAGCCGAAGGTGCGCTCGCCGGCGAGGAGCGCGAACGCCACCAGCACGGGGTGGATCCGGGCGGAGGTCCCCATCACCTTCGGGTTCAGCATGTACGCCTCGACTGCGTGGATGCCGAGCACCCAGGAGAGGGCGGCGGTGGCGGTGCCGAAGCTCTGGGAGAGGGCCACGAGCACGATCGGGATGGTGGAGATCACCGTGCCGAAGATGGGGATGAACGAGAGCACCGTGGCGCCGATGGCGAGGATGAGCGCGAACTTCACCTTGAAGAGCAGCAGACCCAGGAGGGTGAGCGCGCCGTTGATCAGGCAGATGAGGATCTGCCCGCGGACCACGCCCGCCAGCTTCTGGTCGATCCCGGCGAGCAGCTCGTCGAAGCCGCCCCGCCACTCCACCGGGACCAGGCTGCGGAAGAACGCGCGGATGCTCGCGGTGTCGATGAGGAGGAAGGCCGCCACCATGAGCACGAAGAACGCCATGAACACCCCACCGAGCACGCGGGAGATCAGGCGCTGCGAGAACTCCACCATGTCGACGAGGTGGGTCCGCGCCCACGCGGTGCCGTTGGAGACGGTCTGGCGGATCGCGGCCTCGAGGTCGAAGTGGAGCTTGCGGCTCTCCCCCAGGAGGCCCCCCGGCTGCTTGGGGCCCGGATCCGGCAGCGGCTCGTCCTCGCCGAAGACCACCGGGATCCCGTGGGTGTCCAGCCACGCCTCCGCGGAGCGGGTGTAGGCCTCGATCTTCTCCGGCGTCAACTCGTTGAAGAACTGCCGGGCCTCCGCCGAGAGGCGCACCACCTCACGGTAGAGCTGCGGCAGCGCGAGCACCGAGAAGCCCCAGACTCCGACGCCGAAGGCGGCGTAGACGGCGATGATGCCGGCCCACCGCGGCACGTTCCTGCCGGCGACGCGCACGCGGGCGATCCAGGTGACGATCGGGTCGCAGACGTAGGCGATGAGGAGCGCGATCCCGAAGGGGAGGGCGACGTTCCGGAACGCCACGATCGCCACGAGGATCGAGCCCCACAGGATCGCGGCACGGACGATCGCCGCGCGGCTGGGCCCGGCCGGGCTCGGGCGGTTGGGCTCGGTCGTGTCCACCGGAAGCTTGTAGAACGCGCGAATTCACCGGGTCAACCGCCGAGCGCCCGCCCGGGTCGGCGATCGAGGGGCCTGGCGGTTGACCCCCGGATCGGGCGGGACGTAGGCTCGGGAGCGTTCACGCCGAGCGGGCACTCCTCATGGTCACGACGTCGATCCGAACGCAGGTCGTCGCCTTTGCCCTCGCCTTGGGCGCGGGGGCCTGCGACGGCGATCGGGGGGCGGGCGCCGGGCCGCACGGCGGCAGCGCCCACGGGCTCGAGGCGGGCGAGGCCTGCTCGGTCCACGAGGAGTGCCGGCCGGGCCTGTCCTGCGATCCGGTGCGGCGGGTCTGCGTCTGCCGATCCGACTCGCACTGCCCGGGCGGCCTGAAGTGCAACCCGTTCAGCGGCACCTGCGTGGCCGAGGTCCCCGGCTGCCTCCGCGACGCCGACTGCGGGGCGGATCAGTGGTGCGACGTGGCCACCCGGGTGTGCGCGCCGCTCCAGCCGTTCTGCGGGCCGTGCAGCCGAGACGAGGACTGCGGAACCAGGAACCGCTGCCTCCGCGGAGAGGATGGCCGCAGATTCTGCGGCAAGTCCTGCAACAACGCGGTCAACTGCCCCGGCGGCTCCTCCTGCGTGCAGGGCCAGTGCGTCCCCGACGAGGGCTGCGCCTCCCTGGTGCCGTGCACGCCCGATACCCTCCAGCCGTGCGCGAGCAGCGCGGACTGCACCCAGGGAAAGGATCAGCTCTGCGAGCCGGCGACGGCGGTCTGCGTGGCCCGGCGATCCGGCTGCGAGGCGGGGTTCGCCTGCGACGCCACCTTCGAGTGCGTCCCCGGCTGCCTCTCCGACAGCACCTGCCCCGTGGGCGAGCGATGCGTAAACGCCCTGTGCCGGCCCATGGTCAGGTGCGCGAGCGACGGGTCCTGCCCCGCCGGGAAGGTCTGCAGGCACGATCCCGTCACCGGCTTTCCGGAGTGCGTCCCCACCTGTCGGTCCAGCGCGGAGTGCCCGATCGGAGAGGTCTGCTCCACCGTGGACGGGGTCCGGGCCTGCCGCCCGGGGTGCCGGGGCGACGCGGATTGTCCGCCGGACGCCCGCTGCGACGCGTCCCAGGGCATCTGCGATCGGCGGCCCGGGGCCTGTCAGACCACGGACGTCTGCGGCGCCTGCGAGGCCTGCGAGGCCGGGTCGTGCAGGTTCGCGTTCGACGCCGACTTCCCGGATCGGCGATACTGCGCGGCGTGCGCCTCGCCGGGTCCCGACGCGGACTGCGGTCTGGGCGGCTTCTGCATCGATGGGCGCTGCGCGCCCCCGTGCCCGGAGGACGGGTGTCCGAAGGGATTCTTGTGCCAGACGCTCGTCGACTCGAGCGGTACGGCGTTCGGCCGGGGATGCTTCCCGGCGGACGGACGCTGCGATACGGAGTGCCTGTGAAAGCGATCACGACGAGAGCCATCCTCCCCTTCTCCCTCCTCGTGGGGCTCACCGCCGCCATCGCGGCCTGCAACTCCGGCGACGGCGAGGAGCCCACCTACGACGAGTGCTACGTCGAGCGGACGGGCGCGGACGGCGAGACGGTCCGCGAGCTCGACTGCTCCCTCCCGGGCTGCGAGTCGACCCCGGTGTGCTCCCGCGGCTGCAAGGCGCAGTCCGAATGCGGCACGGTGCGCACCGACCTCGAGGTGGATCGCATCTGCGAGGCGGGCAACTGCGCCACCACCGGGCCCCGCACCGACGAAGGCAAGCTCCGCACCGGGGGCACCTACGTCTGGCACACCTTCGACAAGAACGTGAACGTCTCCATCATCGAGGGGAAGGGCTACCTGCTCACGGTGCACCACGCGGTGAGGCCCGACGGGAAGGCGCTCACTTGCAGGGATCTGCTCCGCCTCGACGATCCCGACGCGGAGACCAACGTCCTCTCCCGGACCCACGGCGAGGTCCGGGACATCGACAGCGGTCAGCTCATGCTGGCGCGCATCGAGAAGGTCCCGCTGGTGGAGGGCGACAAGCCCCACCTCCTGCTCTCCCGCTTCTACAGCGTGTCGCCCAGGGCGCCGGAGAACAATACCGGCGAGCCGGGCGGCCTGCTCTACGCGAGGGGTTGCGTCGAGGAGCTCGAGGTGATCGAGGGGCCGCTGCCCGATCAGCAGGACGAGGCCTACACCGTGAACCTCACGGTCTCGCCGGCCTGCGACACCCGCGATCCCAACGCTTGCCCAGACGGCAAGGAGTGCGTCGCCGGCGCCGGCTTCTGCCGCTACGTCTGCGAGGAGAACTGCTCGCGGCGTGAGACGTGCCGCCCGCTCCGCGAGGGGGAGCCGCCCCAGTGCGTCTACTCCTGCGATCCGGACCGCGGCGTCGCCTGTCCGCTGGACGAGCGGAACACCCCGCGCTGCGACGTGACGCCGGGCGAGGATCCGGCCTGCCTCCCCGACGACTGATCCGCCAACGCCGCGCGGCGCCCTTCCGCGCGCCGGCGGGGGACGACTACGCCTCGCCGGCCACGCGGACGAAGTGGCGATCCCAGTTGCGCAGGATCGCCAGGCCATGCCCGGTCTCGTCGATCGGAGCTCCCTGGCCGTGCGCCTCCAGCACCCGGCGGAGGATCGCCTCCGTCGATTCGGGGTGGAACTGGACGGCGCGGATCCGAGGGCCGGCGGCGAAGGCCTGCCACCGCGAATGATCGTTGCCGGCGAGGCGCACCGCCCGGGACGGATCGGGCCCCTGGGCCAGCTCGTCGCCATGGGTGGACTGCACCCGCAACGTGGCCGGGAGCCCGGCGAAGAGGGGATCGGCGCGGCCCTCCTCGGTGAGGTGCACGTCGATCGTCCCCAGCTCCCGGCTCTTCGGCGACGGCTCCACCCTCCCTCCCAGGGCCTCGCCGAGGAGCTGGTGGCCGAAGCAGACCCCGAGCACCGCGACGCCCGCGTCGGCGGCGGCGAGGGCCCACGCCGCGACCCTCGCCATCCACGGCGCCTCGTCCCGCACGGACGCAGGCGAGCCGGTGATGATCGCCCCCCCGTATCGGGATGGATCGGGGAGGTCGTCGCCGGCGAAGGGAGAGACGGTCTCGCAGCGGGACTCGCCGTCGGGGAGGGCTCGGCGGAACCACGCGTCGTAGTCACCGCAGGACCGCACCACCTCCGGGTGGGTGCTGCCCGCGGCGATGACGAGTAGCTTGGGAAGGGTCACTTTCACGCTCCGGTGGGTGTGCATATAAACCTGGGCATGCCCGCCTGCACGGGACGCGGGCGAGCGGGCGCACGGCGCCGGGGGGCTCCATGGCGAGCAGGAGGATCCACGGGCGATCGCCTCCGGGGCGGATGGCGCGAAAGCCCGCGCCTCGTCGGAAGGCCGAGGCGAAACCCCGGGGGCGGACGGCGCCAGCGGCCCGCGCCGCCCGCAGGCCCGCGGGCTCGAAGGCGGCGCGCGGGGACGAGGCGCGCTTCGCCGACGAGGCCGCGCTCGCCGCGCTGAAGCGCGAGATCGAGGCGAAGCGCATCGAGGTGGCCAAGCTCGGCGTCTTCGACGTGGACGGGATCTTCCGGGGCAAGTACGTGGCCCTCGACAAGCTCTGGTCCGGCGTGCGCAAGGGCCTGGGCTTCTGCGACGTGGTCTTCGGCTGGGACTGCGGGGATCGCCTCTACGACAACTCCAGGCTCACCGGCTGGCACACCGGTTATCCGGACGCGGTGGCGCGGGTGGACCTCTCCACCTTTCGGCCCATCCCGTGGGAGACGGGGGCCGCGGCGTTCCTGCTCGACGTGGAGGACGAGCAGGGCCGGCCGCATCCGGCGTCGCCACGGGGGCTGCTGAAGCGCGTGGCCGCCCGCGCCCGTGAGATGGGCTTCGCCCCCAGGTACAGCTACGAGTTCGAGTTCTTCCTCTTCCGGGAGACGCCGGAGACCGTGCGGCGCAAGGGTTACCGCAACCTGCGGCCGCTCTCGCCGGGGATGTTCGGCTACTCGTGGCTGCGCTCGTCGGAGAACGCGGCGATCGTCCACGACCTGGTGGACGGCTGCAGGGCGTTCCGGATCCCCATCGAGGGGTTCCACACCGAGACCGGGCCCGGCGTCTACGAGGTGGCGATCGCGTACGACGACGTGGTGGAGGCGGCCGATCGCGCGGCGCTCTTCAAGACCGCCGCCAAGGAGATCTGCTCCCGCCACGGGGTGATGGCCTGCTTCATGGCCAAGTGGAACGCGGAGCTCCCCGGCTGCTCCGGCCACGTGCACCAGTCCCTGTGGAGCCTCGACGGCGGGCGCAATCTCTTCTTCGATCCGAAGGGCGAGCGGGGGATGTCGGTCACCTCGCGGCGCTTCCTCGCCGGCCAGCTCGAGCTCATGCCCGAGCTCACCGCCCTCGTAGCCCCCACCGTCAACTCCTACAAGCGCTACGTGCCGGGGGTGTGGGCGCCCCTCAACGCGTCGTGGGGCTTCGAGAACCGCACCTGCGCCCTGCGGGTGATCGGCGGGGCCGACGGGACGTCCGCGCGGATCGAGCATCGCCAGCCCGCGGCGGACTCGAACCCCTATCTGACCATGGCGACGCTCCTCGCCGCCGGGCTGTACGGGATCGAGCGCGGCCTGGAGCCGCCGGCCGGCGTGCGGGCAGACGCCACCGCGATGCAGGCGCCGGCGCTCCCGCGCACCCTCGACGAGGCGGTGGCGCGTCTCGAGGAGAGCGCGCGCGCCCGGGAGCTGCTCGGCGACGACTTCGTCGATCACTTCGTGCGGACCAGGCAGTGGGAGGCGCGGCAGTACCAGCAGGCGGTCACGAGCTGGGAGCTCGAGCGGTACTTCGAGATCATCTGACGGCCCCTGACCGCGTCCGCGGGCCGATGGACGACGGGTCGGGGGAGCGCCGCCCCGGGGAGGGAAAGGATGCCGAGCCATTTCTCGTTCCCCATGAGGGTCGTCTGGGGCGAGGGCGCCATCTCCAAGCTCGCGGAGGAGATTCGGCTCGCGGGTGGGCTGCACCCGCTCCTGGTCACCGATCGCGGCGTCATCGAGGCGGGGATCCTCGACCGGATCGAGCCGCTCCTGCGGGAGGCGCAGCTCCGCTACCGGGTCTTCGCCCAGGTCCACTCCAACCCGATCGAATCCGACGTGTGGGCCGGCGTGGCCGCGTTTCAGGATCACGGCGCCGACGTGATCGTGGCGGTGGGGGGCGGGGCGGCGATCGACACCGCCCGCGCCATCCGCCTCGCGATCCACCACCCGCCGCCGCTGTCCCGCTACGACGACGCGGTCGGCGGCGACGCGAACGTCACCGGGCCGCTCTGCCCGATGATCGCCGTGCCCACCACCGCCGGGACGGGGAGCGAGGTGTCGCGCAGCGCCGTCGTGCTCCTCGACGACACCCACCGCAAGACCGTGCTCTTCAGCCCGCGGCTGATGGCCACGTGCGCGATCGCCGATCCGGTGCTCACCGAGTCCCTCCCCAAGAAGGCGACGGCGTGGACGGGGATGGACGCCTTCACCCACTGCCTCGAGGCGTACGTGGCGATCGGCGATCAGCCCCTGGCCGACGCGCTGGCCATCGAGGGGATCCGCCTCGCCTCCCGGGCCCTGCCCCGGGCCTGCCGCGACGGCCGGGATCTGTCCGCGCGGGCGGACATGATGGCCGCCGCCATGATGGGCGGCATCGCGCTCACCAAGGGCCTGGGCGTGGCCCACGCCATCGCCCACGCGGTGGGCGCCGTGGTCGACGTCCACCACGGGCTGGTCAACGCCATCGTCCTTCCGCGGGTCTGCCGCTTCAACGAGATGCAGGCCCACCCGCGCTTCGCCCGGGTGGCCGAGGCCATGGGCGTCGACTGCCAGGGGCGCTCCGAGCGTGAGCTGGCCGACGCCGCCTGCATGCACGTCTCCCAGCTCTGCAGCGACCTCCACATCCCGAGGAAGCTCTCGGAGGTCGGCGTCGTCCCCCACATGATCCCTGCGATCGTGGAGAAGGCGATGGCCGACGCGTCGCACCGCAAGAGCCCGCGGCCGCTGGAGCCCGAGGACTGCCGCCGCATCCTCGTCGACCTCGTGTAGGCGGCGCTGGCCCTATCGGCCCTCGCCCGACTCCGACAGGCGATCCACCTCGGCCCGGAGGATCTGCCGCAGGATCGCGATCGCGCACGCGTAGGTGCTCTCCACGCCGAAGTACGAGAGGCTCTTGGAGAGCAGGCTCTGCCTGCGGGAGTAGGGCGTGTCCGACGCGTAGTGGAGGATGCCCACCTCGAACGGCATCGTGTGGGAGAGGTGCACGATCTGGTCGACGGGGTGGCGGCTGGGGTTGACGAGCTCGTAGATGGCCGCGAGGTAGGGGCCGGCCTCCATCTCCAGCACCGTGTAGCCCTCCCGATAGAAGGTGCTCATGTACTGGCGGTTCTGGAGGAAGGGGCCGCGGGCGCTGATGCTCTTCTGGTTGTCGAGCACGGTGCCGAAGCGCATGTAGGGTTGGACGTCGGCGGCGCGGAAGCAGTTGTGGAAGAGGTAGGTGTTGCGCCCGTGCTCGTCGTAGGCGACGGACGAGATCATCGCGTCGCCCACCTTGCCGTTGAGCGTGGCCGCCTTGCCCATCACGTAGATGCCGCGCAGCTCGCCCACGCCCTGGCCCACCCGGGAAAGGTGGTGGTAGGCGGCCATCCCCAGCGGGTAGTCGATGTTGAGGATCACCGCGTCGCTCTCCTTCAGGCGCTCGAGGCCCTCCATGGGCAGCCGCGGATCGAACCTGTCGACCTGCAGCGAGGAGAGCTCGATGAGCTGCGCCATGACGTCGATGCGGCCGGGCGTCTCCACCGTGACGATGCCGCTCTCCCGGTCGTGGCGCTGGACGTCGGCGCGGCGCCTGCCCGTCTCCCGATCCTCGTGGATGTACTCCCGGAGCAGGTAGTAGAGGAGGTTGCTCTTCTGCACCGAGGGATCCCCCGCCATCGCCTTCTCGAGGACGGGCGCGAGGTTCTCGGGGTTCTTCCGCCTGGCGAACTCGACGATCTCGTCCTGGTGGGCGAGGGCGTAGCCGCCGAGCAGGTTCGAGAGGGAGTGGGTGTTGGAGGAGACGAAGTAGACGGGTCGCCGCCTGGGCCGCTCCTCCTGCAGGTACACGCCGTCGATCCCGGACCACCATCTTTGTGCGGCTCTCTGATACTGTGAGAAAGACCCCGCGAGGAGCCGCACGGAGAGATCGGAGGGGCGGCTGGCCACCGCGCGCATCCCCTCGTCCCAGCTCGTGCCGAAGGCCGCCCGCAGGGTGTCGACCCCGGAGGCGTCCAGGCCGAGCACCCGCTGCAGGTCGTCGGGCTCCACGTCGACCGGCGAGCCCTCAGGCGCCTCCCGCAGGAGCTGGCCCAGCGGCGCCGGCCCCAGCGCGAAGTGCAGCTTGTTCCACTCGATCTGGTAGGCGGTGAGGATCGGCACCAGATCGTCGATGTCGCTGGTGCTGGTGATGAAGGCGGCGAGCGTCTCGCCTCCGTCCCAGCGCAAGGGGCGCCTCCGCCCGCGGGTGCGCACCGTCTCCCAGCAGCGCACGTCGAAGCCGGCGCTCTCGAAGTGCTCGTGCGATTGCCCCATCACCACCAGCCGTACCCGGGGCATGCACTCCGGCAGCCGCGCGGCGCTGTACGCGAAGGCCGCCACGTCGGGCACCGGATCCCGCGCCCCCGCGTGCAGGCTCGAGTCGCTGTAGGCGTGCGCCTCCTCGAAGGCGCGCACCCGCACCTCGCCCGTGCTGCGCAGCAGCGAGTAATAGGTGCGGGTGTAGAGGTCGATCTCGTCGCTGAGGATGCGTGGCGGATGTCGATCCACGTCGAGGGCCCCTTCCGGCGCTGCGGCGATCCGTCGCCGTCGAAGGGATTGTAAGGGAGCGGCGGCCCTGCCGCCCACGGGATCCGCGAGGGCGGAGCGGGGCGTGGATCAGGTCTTCGCCATGCGGATGCGCTCCTCGCTCTTCTCGCGGCAGAAGGCGCAGAGGACCGGCTCCACATGGGTCTCGAAGGCGTCGCTCCACGAAGGGTGCATGGCGCACTTGGGATCGATGCAGGTGTGCAGCTCCCACGTGCGCCCGATCTCGCGGACGGCCTGCTTGGCGAGGCGCTTGCGGAACTCGTCCGAACCCTCCTCGAGGGTCTTGGGAAAATTCGCGCAGCTCGCCACCGCCCGGTTCCCGCCGTGCTGCGCCAGGCCGAAGGTCGGCGGGCGGCCCACCGGCCCCTCCGGCTGCACGAGGTTGGCGTGGGTGAGGTAGAGGAGCTTGTCGTCCGCGACGAGCTTCACGGTCTCTGCCTCCTCGAGGAGCAGGGCCGCGTCGTAGGTGCCGTCGTCGCGGCGGGCCTCCTCCGGCAGCGGCAGCCGGCCCGCGGGCTCGCACCCCAGGCCGAACGCCTGGAAGAGGTACTTGCACACCGCGTCCACGTCGCCTTCGTGGAAGGGGTCGAGGTTCACCACGCGGATCACGCCTCGTCTCCTGACTTGCGCTTCTTCGCCGCGCCCTTGGTCGGGCGCTTCGCGGTCGTGGCGCCGGCCTTCTTCGCCGCCGTCTTCCGCGCCGCCGCGGCGCCGCCCTCCGGCGCCGCCTTCTTGGCGGGCGTCGCGCTCTTGCGGCTCGCCTTCTTCGCCGCCTCGGTCGAGGGCTCGGCCTTCCTCGCCGCGCTGGCCTTCGGCTTCGCCTCGGGGGAGGGCGCGGCCCTCTTCGCGGCGGCGGTCCTCTTCGCGGGCTCCGTCTTCGGCTTCTCCTCGGAGGCGGGCGGCTTCGTCTTCGCGGCCGTGGCCTTTCGCTTCTCCTCTGCGGCGGGCGTCTTCGCCTTCGTCACGGCGGCCTTCGCCTCCGCCCCGGCGGCGGCCTTCTTCGCGGCCGCGGCCTTTCGCTTCTCCTCTGCGGCGGGCGTCTTCGCCTTCGTCGCAGCGGCCTTCGCCTCGGCGCCGGCGGCGGCCTTCTTCGCGGCCGCGGTCTTCGGCTTCTTCTCGGCGGCGGGCGCCGCCTCCTTCGGGGCAGCCGCCTTCGCCTCTGCCTCAGCCTTCGGCTTCTCCTGGTCGGCGGGCGGCGTCTCCTTCGCGGCGGCCGTCTCGGCATCCGCCCCGGCGGTCTTCACGGCGGCGACTCGCGGCTTCTCTTCACCGGCGGAAGGCGCCGCCTCCTCGGTGGCCGCGGTCTTCTTCACGGCGGCGGGTGGGATCTTCCTGGCGGCGCCCGCCCTGGCCTTTCCGCGCACCGGGGCCTTGGGCTTCGCCGCCTTCTTCGCTCGGGCCACGGCGGCGGGCGCCTGCTCCTCCTCCTCGCCCTCCTCCGCGAGGCCCTCCTCCACCGGGGCGAGCTCCTCCTCTTCCTCCTCGAGGCCGAGCTCGTCCTCGAGGCCGAGCTCCTCTTCCTCGAGGTCCTCGCCGTCGCCCCGAGGCCTCGGCCGCGCGACCGGCCTGGGCTTGGGCGTCACCACCGCCAGCCGCCTCGGCTTCGAGGCGGGGCGGACGGTGCCGGCGGGCGGCAGCAGCGCCAGATCGATGAAGTCCTCGGCGGTGGCCGGAGGGACGCCGAGCGCCACCGTGATCTCGGCGACGAGCAGGTGGCGCGCCAGGTCGTACCGCTCCCGCTCCTTCTGCGGCAGGGGCCGGAGGTTGGCGAGGCCCTGCAGCGCCTTGAGCACCTCGGCGACCCCGAGGATCCCGCCCGCGGTGAGCAGATCGCCGTGGAGGCGGTGGCGCACCTTCCAGTCCAGCTCCGGATCGTCGAAGGACGAAGCGAGCAGGTCGAAGACGTCGGCGAGCTCGACGGTGTCGGCGACCTTGCGCAGGCCGATCGACGCCACCTTCGGGACCGGCACCAGGATGGTGGCGTTGTCCTCCTCCCGCGACATCGCCACGAACTCCAGGGTCTGTCCGGCGATCTCCTTGGACTCGAGGCCGAGCACCCGGCAGACGCCCTGCTTCGGATAGACGACGCGATCGCCCGCCTTCATCTCGGCGGCGGACTGGATGGCGCCGGTCGCTTCGGCTTCCGGGGAGCTGCCCGTCGTTTCCTGGGTCGGCACGGGAATGACCTACCACGCGGCAGCGCTCCAGGGCAACGAACCGCGGGCTCCCCCTCTTGCACGGCGTTGTCTGAAATCTTGCGCATGGTCGCATCGCGACTTGGCCGGGATCGGGGCGCGTTCCGCTTGGGCCGAAGGGGGCCGATCGGGTAGACTTCGGGTTCGATCGCAGCAGGTCGAGGGGGAGGCGGATCCTCAACCTGCGGGAACGAGGCGGACGATGGAGCCCGGACGGGTCCTAATCGTAGACGACGATCTCCTGATCCTCCGGGCGCTCCAGCGCGTGCTCGAGGCGCAGGGCTTCTTCGTGTCGGGAAAGAGCCACCCCGCCGAGGCCTTGGAGGATCTCCGCGCCCAGCCGGCGAACCTGATCATCTCCGACTACATGATGCCGGGGATGAACGGCGTCGAGTTCCTCACGGAGGCGCGGCGGGTCTGTCCGGACGCCCCCCGCCTGCTCCTCACCGCCGCCAACGACTTCCGCGTCGCCGCGGAGGCGGTGAACTCCGGCGAGGTCTACCGCCTCCTCAGCAAGCCCTGGAACCACGCCGAGCTGTTGGCCACGGTGAACCAGGCCTACGAGGTCGGAGAGCTCCGCCGCCAGCACGCCCGGCTCACCGCTCGGGTCCACGAGCAGAACGTCGAGCTGCAGCGGATCAACCGCAACCTCGAGGGCCTGGTCCAGGAGCGCACCCGCGACCTCCTCGACGGGATGATCAACGCCCTCGACTACCGCGACATGGAGACGCAGTGGCACAGCCGCCGCGTGTCGCTGTACGCCCGCCGCCTCGCCGAGCAGATGGGCCTGACCCTGGAGGAGTGCAACGAGGTGGAGATGGGCGCGCTCCTCCACGACATCGGCAAAATCGGCGTGCGCGACTCCGTGCTCCTCAAGCCCGGCCCCCTGGATCCGGAGGAGTGGGAGGAGATGCGGGAGCATCCCGCCATCGGCTTCCGTCTGCTCCGTCCGATCCACTACCTGGCCGGCGCGTCCAAGATCGTGCTGCAGCACCAGGAGCGCTGGGACGGCAAGGGCTACCCCAACGGCCTGGCCGGAAAGGAGATCTGCATCGGCGCGCGGATCTTCTCCGTGGTGGACACGCTGGATGCCATCCGCTCCGACCGTCCCTATCGTGCGGGTCGATCGTTCCAGGTGGCCCTCGAGGAGATCCGGCGGTGTGCCGGCACGCAGTTCGATCCGGAGGTGGTCGAGGCCTTCGCCTCCGTGCCCGAGTCGGGCTGGGAGGAGATCCGGCTGAAGGTGGAGGAGTTGGCCGCCCGCAGCGCGGAGGAGGACGCGAACGACGGCCTGGGCGTGGTGGGCCGCTTCTGGCAGCGCCGGCAGAAGGGGTTCGGACAGGGCTGATCGTCGAAGGGGCGCAGGCGCTGGAGTGAGGTGACCCGATGGTGACCGTGTTCATTCCGAAGGAGCGACGGCCCGGGGAAGCACGCGTCGCGGCGACGCCCGAGACGATCAAGCGGCTGCAGAAGGCCGGCGCCCGCACCCTGGTGGAGAGCGGCGCCGGTCACGGCGCGCACCTGACCGACGAGGCCTACGAGGCGGCGGGCGCGAGCGTGGTGGGGGACGGCCGCGAGGGCTGGGCCGCAGCGGACCTGGTGCTCAAGGTGGCGCCCCTCGAGAAGTCCGAGGTCGAGGAGGTGCGGGAGGGGGCCGCGGTGGTGGGCCTCCTCGCGCCGCATCGGAGCGCCGAGACGATCGCGCGGCTCGCGCAGCGGAAGGTGGTCGCGCTGGCGATGGAGCTGGTGCCGCGGATCAGCCGCGCGCAGAAGATGGACGCGCTCTCCTCCCAGGCGAGCCTCGCCGGCTACAAGGCGGTCGTCCTCGCGGCGTCGCACCTCGCCAAGTACTTCCCGCTCATGATGACCGCCGCCGGCACGGTGCAGCCGGCGAAGGTGGTGGTGATGGGCGCCGGCGTCGCCGGCCTCCAGGCCCTGGCCACCGCGCGGCGCCTGGGCGCCACGGTGGAGGTCTCGGACATCCGCCCGGCGGTGAAGGAGCAGGTGGAGTCGCTGGGCGGGCGGTTCATCGACCTCCCGATGGAGGAGAGCGGAGAGGGGGAGGGCGGCTACGCCAAGGCGGTGTCGGAGGAGTTCCTGCGCAAGCAGCAGGAGATCATCGCCGGGAAGGTCGCCGCGGCGGACGTGGTGATCACCACCGCCCTCGTCCCGGGGAAGCCGGCGCCCCGGCTGATCTCGGCGGAGATGGTGTCGCGGATGCGGCCGGGCGCGGTGATCGTCGACCTCGCGGCGGAGCAGGGCGGCAACTGCGAGCTCTGCGTGCCCGGCGAGGTCGTGGTCCGCAGCGGGGTGAAGATCTTCGGCTACGAGAACCTCGCGCGGACCATGCCCGAGGACGCCAGCACCCTCTACGCCCGCAACGTCGCGGAGGTGGCCGCGCTCCTCATTCGCGACGGCGCGATCGTCACCGACGACGAGATCGCGCAGGCCATGCTTCTCACCCAGGGTGGGCAGGTCCGCTTCGGCGCGTCAGCGCCACGCGGCGCCACCGCGTAGGAGCCGTTCGGATGGGACCTCTCCTGATCGGGCTGTACGTCTTCGTGCTCTCGGTGTTCGTGGGA